>NZ_JBFBCF010000012.1:159430-255670 GCF_040683035.1 Streptosporangium sp. NPDC051022
TCCCCCGCCGCTCGTCACACGCCCGGCCGGTGGCCTCCCGCCGGTCCCCGGCGGGAGGCCTCAGGCCGTCCGGTGCCGTCTCGTCCTGAGCGGTTCGAGCGGTATGGACTCCTCGGCCTCGCCGATCCGCCTCACGTAAAGCAGGCGCACCGCGAGGATCGCCGCGACCAGCAGGGCCGCGGTGAGCGCCGTGCCGACGGGGTCGGGCGACCGGGTGGGCGTGACGGCCCGCTGGAGCCTCCGCATCACCGGGCCGGTCGGCCAGAGCAGTTCGATCCGGGGGGCCTCGGCGTCGATCACGGGCGGCGGATCGGGGAGCGTGGTCCCGTCCTCGTCGTCCGTCCCGTGCCTGTGGGCCTGCGAAGGGCGCAGCGGCTCCTTCGGCAGCGGTGCCGTGCCGTCGTCGCCGGTGGTGGCGGATCTGTCCCTGCGCGGCGGGCCGGGCCGCGGCGAGGCGGACGGCCGCGCGGTTTCGTCGGGGGTGTCGATCGCCGAGGAGTCCGAGCAGCCGGGCGATCCCGCCGCCGGCGGGCAGAGGCCGCCGAAGTCCTCGGGCAGCAGGTCCTCGCCCCGGGGATCGGCGGTCGTGGGTGTCTCGGCCTCCGGCCCGGTGTCCTGCGCGGACGGGTCCGGGTCGTCGCCGGGGTCGTAGGCGTCACCCGGCCCGTAGGCCTCGCTCAGCCCGTAGGCGTCGCTCAGACCGTAACCGTTGCTGGGATCGTGACCGTTGCCCGCACGTCTCTCGTTGTTTCCGCCTTTTCCGTCCATCTCATCTTTTTTATCTTTTCTGTCTTTGGCGTCGCTCGTCGTGGATTCCGTGACGGAGCCGGAACCGGGGCCGGAACCAGGGCCGGTCCCGGTCCCGGGGCCGGAGGCCGGAGTGCCGGTGACTCCGCCCACGATGTCGCCCACCGTGTCCACGGTCCTGCAGAGCCCGCCGGTCAACCCGCCCAGCAGGCCGCCGCCCTCGCAGTCGCCCGTCCGGGTGGCGGCGCTCACGGGGACGGATGCGACGACGGGCAGCCCGCCGCCCAGCGTCAGCGCCAGGGCGCCGGCAGAGATCGCAGTTCGCAATTGTCCCCCTTGCACATCGGTGACGGAACTTCTCTGACACCTGGGTGCCCCTCCCGTCACCATTGACAGTTTTGTGGGGAGGGCAGGTTTTTCCGGGTAAAGTTGCCATTCGGTATCGAGTAGTGATACGCGAGATGGATTCTCGTTCTGTGCTCCCGTCGTTTCCGTCCGTCGCGCCCCGGCCGGTCTCAGTCGGTCTCAGTCGGTCTCAGCCGGCCTCAGTCGGCGGAGACGTCGTCGAGGGCCTCCCTGATCTCCACGGGCAGGCTGAGATCCTCCGCCTGGAGCACACCGGCCAGCTGGGCCTGGGTGCGCGCGCCGACGATGGCCGAGGCCACCCCCGGCTGGTCGCGGACCCAGGACAGGGCGACCGACAGCGGCGAGACGCCGAGCCCCTCGGCCGCGGTCGTCACCGACTCCACGACCCGGCGGCATCTCTCGTCCAGATAGGGCGTGACGAAGTCGGCGAAGTGCGGCGTCGCCGCCCGGGAGTCGGCGGGGATGCCCGTGCGGTACTTGCCGGTGAGAACCCCCCTGCCCAGCGGCGACCAGGCCAGCACGCCCGCACCGACGTACTCGGCCGCCGTGATCAGATCGCGCTCGGCCTCCCGCGCCAGCAGCGAGTACTCGACCTGGGCGGCGACGATCGGCACCCGCCCGGGCACCGCCCGCTGGTTGACGGCCGCCGCGGCCAGCTGCCAGCCGGTGTAGTCGCAGACCCCGGCGTAGGCCGCCCTGCCCGAGGACACGATGGCGTCGACCGTGGCCAGGGTCTCCTCCAGGGGCACGTCCGGATCGAAGGCATGCAGCTGCCACAGGTCCACCTCGTTGACCCCGAGACGGGCCAGCGAGGCGTCGACGGCCGCGATCAGATGCCTCCTGGAGGCGTCGCGCGGCCTGCGCCCGGTGGGGGTGAGCACGGCCTTGGTGGACAGCACCAGCTCCGAGCGCGGCACCACGTCGCGGATCAGCCGCCCGATCAGCCTCTCGGCCTCGCCGCCGGTGTAGACGTCGGCGGTGTCGATGAGGGTGCCGCCGGCATCGGCGAACGTCCGGAGCTGCGCCGCGGCCTCCTCCGCGCCGGTGTCACGTCCCCACGTCATCGTCCCCAGGCCGAGGCGGGACACCGACAGGCCGCTCCGGCCCACATAGCGCTGCTCCATGATCCGGCCAGGGTACCGCCCGGCCCGTTAAAAGTAGTGGAGCGAGGCCTGCAAGACTTGCCCGCGTGACGACCCTGTTGCTGGCCAGACACGGCCTTACCCACCTCACCGGTCCCGTCCTGGCGGGATGGACCCCGGACGTCCACCTCAGCGAGGCGGGCCAGGCCCAGGCGGAGGCTCTGGCCGTACGGCTGGCGGCCCTCGAACTGGACGCGATCGTCTCCAGCCCGCTGGAGCGCTGCCAGGAGACGGCCCAGGCCGTCGCCGCGGGACGCGGCGTCGAGGTGCTGACCGACGACCGGTTCGGGGAGTGCCGGTACGGCGACTGGACGGGCCGCCCGCTCGGCGAACTCGCCAAGGACCCGCTCTGGAAGGTGGTGCAGGCCCATCCGAGCGCGGTGACGTTCCCGGGCGGGGAGTCCCTGCTCGCCGTGCAGCACCGGGCGGTGAGCGCGGTCAGGGAGTGGAACGAGCGGCTCGGCCCGGACGCGGTCTACCTCGTCTGCAGCCACGGAGACGTGATCAAGGCCGTGGTGGCCGACGCGATGGGCCTGCACCTGGACCAGTTCCAGCGGATAACCGCCGACCCCGCCTCGCTCACCGCGATTCGCTACACCCCCTTGCGTCCCTTCGTGCTCAGGCTCAACGACCTGGGCGGAGACGTGGCCGGCCTGCGGCCTCCGCGGGGTCCGGCCGAGGGTTCGGAGGACGAAGACGGGGGACAAAACCTCACCGAGAGCGACGCCGCGGTCGGCGGCGGAGCCGGGACCACGTAAGGTCGGGTCTATGCCGGTCTTCGACTACGACCCACCCGAGAGATTCGTGGCCGGTGCCGTGGGGCAACCGGGATCACGAGCGTTCTTCCTGCAGGCCCGCGCTCAGGGCCGGTTGACCACCGTCGGGCTGGAGAAGTTTCAGGTCGCGGCACTGGCCGATCGGCTGGACGAGCTGCTCGACGAGGTGCTGCGGCGCGGCGGCCTCCAGGTGCCCGCGGCCGCTCCCGCCGCGCTCACGGACAACGACCCGCTCGACGCGCCGATCAGCGAGGACTTCCGGGTGGGCACCATGGCCCTGGCCTGGGACGCGGACGCCGCGCAGGTGGTGATCGAGGCCCAGGAGGCCGTCGCCGAGGACGAGGAGTTCGAGCCGTCCTCGCTCTCCGAGCCCGCGGTGCTGCGGGTGCACATCAGTCCCGGCGCGGCGAGGGCCTTCACCAAGCGCGCCATGGCCCTCGTGGCGGCAGGGCGCCCACCGTGCCCGCTCTGCGGCCAGCCGCTCGACGCGGCCGGGCATATTTGCGTGCGTCTCAACGGTTACCGGGGTAGTAGCGCTTCACAGGGCGAAGGAGGCGAATGAGTGCCGAGAGTGAGTTCACGTTAAGCACGGCGCCCGCGGCGGGACTGGACGACGAGACCGCTCTCCGTCTGCTCCGCGACGGTCAGCTGGAGATAGCCGGTCGTCTGGTCGAGGCGAGCAACATGACGCTCTACTGTTCGGTCCGGCTCGGCCGCCTCTCGGCGGCCTGCGTGTACAAGCCCGTGCGCGGGGAGCGCCCGCTCTGGGACTTCCCCGACGGCACTCTCGCCTCCCGTGAGGTGGCCGCCTTCGAGGTCTCGGCGGCGACCGGCTGGCGGATCGTCCCGCCGACCGTCTACCGCGACGGCCCCTTCGGGCCCGGAATGTGCCAGCTCTGGGTCGACACCGACCCGGAGACGGACCTCATGGTCCTGATCCGCAGCCGCCAGCCCGCCCTGCGGCGGATGGCGGTCTTCGACGCCGTCGTCAACAACGCCGACCGCAAGGGCGGCCACCTGCTGCCGCTCACCGACGGGCACGTCTACGGCGTCGACCACGGCGTCTCCTTCGCCACCGAGGACAAGCTGCGCACCGTGCTCTGGCAGTGGCGCGGCAAACCCCTGTCCCGCGAGGCCATGAACGTCCTGGCCCGCCTCGAGCGGGACCTGGAGCAGGGGGGCCTCGGCCGCCGCCTGCGCGAGCTCCTCACCCTGGCCGAGGTCGAGGCGACGTGGTCGCGGGTCCGCAGGCTGCTCGACACCGGCCTGCACCCCCTGCCCTCTCCCGACTGGCCGGCCATTCCCTGGCCCCCGATCTGAGGCCGCCACCGGCGGGGGCGTAGCCTGCCGGGCATGTGCACGGTTGTCGTCAGCATCGATCCGAGCGCCGAGGTCCCCCTGATCCTGGTCGGGGTGCGTGACGAGTTCACCGATCGCCCGTGGCTTCCCCCGGGGCCGCACTGGCCGGGCCTGCTCGGCGGGCGCGACCTGCTGGCCGGCGGGACCTGGCTGGCGGTCGATCCCGCGGCCGGGCGGATCGGCGCCCTGCTCAACGGCTGGGGCGTGCTCGCCCCCGAGGAGACGCGCCTGTCCCGTGGCGGCCTGCCGCTCAGGGCGGCGGCCGAGGGCGGTCTGCCGGACCTCGACCCGGCCCGCTACGACCCCTTCCACCTCGTCCTGGCCGACCGGGCGGGCGCCCGCCTGTGGCACTGGGACGGGGTCACGTTGCGGGACGAGGAGCTTCCCGAGGGAACGCACATGATCGTGAACAGCGGCTGGGAGCGGGGTGAGGAGAACGAGCGGGTCGCCTTCTTCCGTCCCCTGTTCGCCAAGGCGGGCAGGCCGGACGGGCTCGACGGTCCCTGGCAGGAGTGGCGGGAACTCGCCACCGGTGCCGCGCTGCCCCTCGACGACCCCCGCGCCATGATCATCCGTCGCGAACTGCCCGGCGGGCGGGTCTTCGGCTCCCTGTCGGTCTCCCTGCTGGGCCTGTCGGCGGAGGGCGTCCGCTACGACTTCACCGGTGATCCCCACGACCCGGCGGCGTTCCGGCGTGTCCTGCCGGAATGATCCGACGAGTCTTCGCGGTTGAGAAAGTGCCCCGTACCATCCACCGTCCCGGCTCGATCGGGACGGTCTGTCTGCTGGATAGGCTCAACACATGAGATCGTGGTCTGCGCCGAAGGTCCCTCCGCTGCCCGGTGCCGGTGTCCCGCTGCGGCTGTTCGACACCGCGGCCGGAGAGGCCGGCCTCACCCAACCGGGCCCCACGGCGCGGATGTACGTCTGCGGCATCACGCCCTACGACGCCACCCACCTGGGACACGCCAACACCTATCTCGCCTTCGACCTGGTCAACCGCGCCTGGCGGGACGCCGGTCACGAGGTGCACTTCACCCAGAACGCCACCGACGTGGACGACCCCCTTCTGGAGCGTGCCGAGCAGACGGGGGTCGACTGGCGCGAGCTGGCCGAGCGTGAGATCGAGCTCTTCCGGACCGACATGGAGGCGCTGCGGATCCTCCCGCCGCGCGAGTACGTCGGCGTGACCGAGGTCGTCGACCAGGTCGCCGAGCTGATCGAGCGGTTGCGCGACAAGGGCGCCACCTACGACCTCGACGGAGACGTCTACTTCGACGTCGCGGCGGCGCCCAAGTTCGGCGCCGTCTCCGGATATTCCGAGGAGCTGATGCTCGCCCTGTCCGCCGAGCGCGGCGGAGACCCGGGGCGTCCCGGCAAGAAGCACCCGCTCGACTGGCTGCTCTGGCGCGCCGAACGCCCGGGTGAGCCCTCCTGGCCCTCGCGCCTCGGCAGGGGCAGGCCCGGCTGGCACATCGAGTGCACCGCGATCGCGCTGGCCAACCTGGGCAGCGGGTTCGACGTGGCGGGCGGCGGCTCCGACCTGATCTTCCCGCACCACGAGTGCGGCGCCCACGAGGGACACGTGGCCTGTGGCGAGTGGCCCTTCGCCAAGGCGTACGTCCACGCCGGCATGGTCGCCCTCGACGGCGAGAAGATGTCCAAGTCCAGGGGCAACCTGGTCTTCGTCTCCCGGCTCCGCGGGCAGACCGACCCGATGGCCATCCGGCTGGCGCTGCTGGCGCACCACTACCGCGAGGACTGGGAGTGGACCGCCGACCAGCTGGCCTCCGCCGAGGTACGGCTGGCGCGCTGGCGCTCGGCGGCGGGGCTGCAGACCGGTCCGGGGGCGGCCGGCGTGCTCGACGAGGTCCGCGGCCGGATCGCCGACGATCTGGACGCCCCCGGGGCGCTCGCGGTCGTCGACGGCTGGGCCGAGCGGGCGCTGGCCGAGGGCGGGACCGATCCGGAGGCGCCGGCGCTCGTCAGGGACGTCACGGACGCGCTGCTCGGTGTGAGGCTCTGAGAGCGAGCCTGAGTCGTCGCGGGCCTGTCGGCGGGATGGGGTCGGAGAACGCCTCCGGCGCGCGGGAAAGGCGTCTCTGACGGTCCTGCGGGCCCCGGGGGAGACGCCCCTGGAGCCGGAAAAACGGAGCCGGGCGAAAACGGGGCCGGGCGGGAGGCGACGCCGGAGGCGGGCGCGTCCCCGTCCAGGGGGGGCGGGAAACGGACCGGGCCCGCACCGCCGAAGCGGTGCGGGCCCGGAACGAGACACGCGCCGGGCTCGGAGACCCGAGCCCGGCGGACCCGGATCAGATGACCTGAACCTGGTCGGCCTGCGGGCCCTTCTGGCCCTGAGTGGTGACGAAGCTGACCCGCTGGTTCTCCTCCAGGGTGCGGTAGCCCCTGGAGTCGATGGCCGAGTAGTGCACGAACACATCGGCGCTGCCGTCATCCGGCGCGATGAATCCGAAACCCTTTTCGGCGTTGAACCACTTAACGGTGCCCTCGGACAAAACTACTTCTCCTCATCGGGAGCCTCACCGAATCGCCAGGTCGGCGGTTCGGGGCTGCATTTGCGGGCCTTGCCATGCACCCGCTGAAACCATCGGGAGAAACCGGAACGCCCGCTGCCGGCGGACCTCATGAGCACTTGAGATGATAAGGCTGGCTGAGAACTACGACTGCAACCGAACCAGCTTATCAGGCGGCGTCTCGCGCGCGTGTGCGTGTCAGGAGATGGCGGCGAAAAAGCGCTCCCGCTCCTCGGCGGGGAGGTGGTCGGCGAAGAGGACGCCGTCGAGGTGGTCGACCTCGTGCTGGAGAACCCGCGCGAGCATGCCCAGGGCGCGGACGGTGACGGGCTTGCCGAACATGTCGCGGCCGCGCGCCGTGGCCATGTAGGAGCGTTCCAGCGGCCACCAGAGCCCGGGGGCCGACAGGCACGCCTCGTCGGCCACGACCTTCCGCTCCGACACCTCGATCCGGGGATTGACCAGATGCCCCGACCTGCCGTCCAGCTCGTAGACGAGAACCCGCAGCGGGACGCCGATCTGCGGGGCGGCCAGGCCCGCGCGGCCCGCTCCCGCGCGCAGGGTGGCCTGGAGCGACTTGACCAGGGCGCGCAGCTCCCGGTCGAAGCCGGTCACCGGCTCGGCCACGGCCCGCAGCACCGGATCGGCGAACAGTCGGATCGGCTGGACGGCCACACACACTCCCCGAGGCGACGGACGGACACGCGCAGGATTCCCATTGTCGCGCCCGTCCAACCATGATCGGGGCGTTGTCGCGTCTCCGGTACGCCGCGGGCGTACGGCGCGGCCGGGCCGGTGCCCCGCGGGGCCGCACTCCGGCCCGGCCGCGTCCGTGCGGGCCCGCGTCCGCGGGGCGGAAGGCCCGCGGGCTCATCCCGGGATGACCGGCGGCTCTCCGTCTCCCGCACCGTCTCCCGCGCAGTCTCCCGGCGCGCGTTCCAGCCTCAGCTCCCGGATGATCTCCTCGGCGCTGTCGTCCCGCGAGGGCAGGAAGTCCACGCCGACGAACATCTCGTAGTAGGCGTGGCGGAAGCATCCGGCCAGCAGCAGGCGGGCGCTGGCGAGCGGGTCCGCCTCGGCCGAGATCCGGCCGGCCCGCTGTTCGGCCGCGAGGTACTCGGCCAGCGGCACGACCTCCGACATGGGGCCGAGTTCGTTGTCGCGCATCGCCTCGCGGAAGCGGACGGTGACCGAGGGGGAGGTGAAGGCGGGCAGTGCCGCCGCCTGAACCTCGGAGTAGTAGTCGATGCCGGCCCGCGCGATGGGCAGCAGGTTGTCGTTCACCCGCCCCTTGCCGACGAGGTACATCAGGTCGTCGAGGATGCGGAGCCAGACCGGGAGCCGGTCCTGGAGCAGGGCGAGGAACATGTCGACCGCCTGCCCGGGGGTGGTGCCCCGCATGCGTGGGTACGAGGGGGCGTTCTCACCGTCCTCACGTTTCATGAATACGGCCATCTCGAGGACGCGGCGTCGCGCCTCCTGTGCTTTCTGGTGCGGGTCGAGCTGTGGAGTGGCCATGATCGCCCTAACGTGCGCTGTCACGTGGACAATGTTCGGCGCGGTGACGGGCTCGTTCACCGGTGTTTACGGAACGGTGTTTCTCCTGGTCGTCCAATCGTTGCGAGCCGGTCTTCCGACCTGGTGCGATCCGAGCGAACCCGGATGGGCACTGATTATCACTCTAAATCAGTGGAGAAAGGAGTAAACGATTATAACTATGTGCGGCGCGTTTCAGCCATCGCCGTCGCGATCCCGGCGGCGCAGATAGCGCTCGAACTCCGCGGCGATGGCGTCGCCGCTCGCCTCGGGCAGCTCGGCGGCGTCCTTGCGCTCCTCCAGCTCCTTGACGTACTCGGCGACCTCGCTGTCCTGGGAGGCCAGCTCGTCCACGCCGTGTTCCCAGGCCCGCGACTCCTCGGCCAGGGCGCCCATCGGCATCGGGATGTCGAGCAGGTCCTCCATCCGGCTCAGCAGCGCCATGGTGGCCTTGGGGTTGGGAGGCTGGGCGACGTAGTGCGGCACCGACGCCCACAGGGAGACCGCGTGCACCCCGGCGGTTCCGAGGGCGTGCTGGAGCACGCCGACGATGCCGGTGGGCCCCTCGTAGCGGCTCAGCTCCAGGTTGATCGCCCGCGCCAGGCCCTCGTCGGTCGCCGAGCCCACGATCGGCACGGGACGGGTGTGCGGAGAGTCGTTGAGCAGCGCGCCGAGCAGCACCGCCAGCTCGATCCCCAGCTCGCGGCAGACCGTGATGATCTCCTCGCAGAACGTCCGCCACCGCATGTTGGGCTCGATGCCGCGCAGCAGCACCACGTCACGACCGGCGCCCGGCGGCCTGGCCACCGACAGTCTGGTCGTCGGCCAGGTGATGGAGCGGGTCAGGCCCTCGCCCATCTCCACGACGGGGCGCGTGACCTGGAAGTCGTAGTACTCCTCCGGGTCGAAGGAGACCAGGGGGGTCGCCTTCCACTCCTCCTCGAGGTGTGCGATCACTCCGCTCGAAGCCTCGCCCGCATCGTTCCACCCCTCGAACGCGGCGATCAGCACCGGGTCGACGAGCTCGGGTAGACCTTCGAGTTCGATCACGCGCGGCCTCCTCTTGTTTCCTCGCCGTGCTTTCCCGCTAAGCCTATGCGGTGAGGGGGCCTTTACGTCACCTTCCCGGAGCGCTGTGCGCGAACGGGACGTCACCCGCCGCGCGCCCGGGAACACCGCGCGTTTCCGCCGGGCGGGCCGCGCGCGGGAGCCGATGTGACGAACGACGGCGGCCGGACGCCTCCCAGTAGTCTTGTCCCCATGACAAGCACCCCGTCCTTCCGTGAAGTCCTGGCCGAGCGCGTGATGGTCGCCGACGGGGCCATGGGGACGATGCTTCAGGCCCACGACGTCACCCTCGACGACTTCGAGGGCCACGAGGGCTGCAACGAGGTTCTCAACGTCACCCGCCCCGACATCGTCCGCGCCGTGCACGACGCCTACTTCGAGGTCGGTGTCGACTGCGTCGAGACCAACACCTTCGGCGCAAACCTGGCGGCCCTCGGCGAATACGCCATCGCCGACCGCGTCTTCCAGTACTCCGAGGCCGGAGCCCGCGTCGCCAGGCAGGCCGCCGACCACTGGGCGACCCCGGACCGGCCCCGTTACGTGCTCGGCTCCATCGGCCCCGGCACCAAGCTGCCCACCCTCGGGCACAAGCCGTACGGCGAGCTGCGCGACGCCTACTACGACAACGCGGCGGGCCTGATCTCCGGCGGCGCCGACGCGCTGATCATCGAGACCTGCCAGGACCTGCTCCAGGTCAAGGCGGCGGTCGTCGGCGCCAAGAGGGCCATCGCCGACGCGGGCCGCGACGTGCCGATCATCGCCCAGGTGACGATCGAGACCAACGGCGCGATGCTGCTCGGCTCGGAGATCGGCGCGGCGCTCACCGCCGTCGAGCCGCTCGGCGTCGACGTCGTCGGGCTCAACTGCGCCACCGGCCCGGCCGAGATGAGCGAGCACCTGCGCTACCTGGCCCACCACGCCCGCGTGCGCCTGTCGTGCATGCCCAACGCCGGCCTGCCCGTGCTGACCTCGGACGGCGCTCACTACCCGCTCTCCCCGCAGGAGCTGGCCTCCGCCCACGAGACCTTCACCCGCGACTACGGCCTGTCGCTCGTCGGCGGCTGCTGCGGCACCACCCCGGAGCACCTGCGCCGGGTGGTCGAGCGGGTGCGCGGCCAGGAGGTGGTGGCACGGCGCCCGCGCCCCGAGGCCGGGGCCTCCTCGCTCTACCAGAGCGTCCCCTTCCGCCAGGACACCTCCTACCTGGCCATCGGCGAGCGCACCAACGCCAACGGCTCCAAGGCCTTCCGCGAGGCGATGCTCGCCGGGAACTGGGAGGAGTGCGTCGAGATCGCCAGGGCGCAGGCCCGCGACGGCGCGCACATGCTGGACCTGTGCGTCGACTACGTCGGCCGTGACGGCGCCGGCGACATGCGGGAGCTGGCGTTCCGCTTCGCCACCGCCTCCACCCTGCCGATCGTGCTCGACTCCACCGAGCCCGCCGTGCTCGAGGCCGGCCTGGAGATGCTCGGCGGGCGCGCGGTCGTCAACTCGGTCAACTACGAGGACGGCGACGGCCCGGACTCGAGGTTCCACAAGATCATGAAGCTGGTCCGCGAGCACGGCGCCGCGGTGACCGTCATGGCCATCGACGAGCAGGGCCAGGCCCGCACCGCCGAGGACAAGGTCAGGATCGCCGTCCGGATCATCGAGGACCTGCGGAACGACTGGGGGATGCGGGTCGAGGACATCGTCGTCGACACCCTCACCTTCCCCATCGCCACCGGCCAGGAGGAGACCCGCCGCGACGGCGTCGAGACCATCGAGGCGATCAGGGAGCTCAAGCGCCGCTACCCGGCCGTGCAGACCGTCCTCGGCCTGTCCAACATCTCCTTCGGTCTCAACCCGGCCGCGCGCATCGTGCTCAACAGCGTCTTCCTCAACGAGTGCGTCAACGCGGGCCTCGACTCGGCCATCGCGCACGCCTCCAAGATCCTGCCGATGTCGCGCATCCCCGACGAGCAGCGCCAGGTCGCCCTGGACATGGTCTACGACCGGCGCCGCGAGGGATACGACCCGCTGCAGCGGTTCATGGAGCTGTTCGAGGGCGTGGACGCCGCCTCGGTCAAGGCCGACCGGGCGGCCGAGCTGCTCGGCCTGCCGCTGTGGGAGCGGCTCAAGCGCCGCATCGTCGACGGTGAGCGCAAGGGCCTGGAGGCCGACCTCGACGAGGCGCTCGCCCAGCGCCCCGCCCTGGAGATCGTCAACGACGTGCTGCTCGACGGCATGAAGACCGTCGGCGAGCTGTTCGGCTCCGGCCAGATGCAGCTGCCGTTCGTGCTCCAGTCGGCCGAGGTGATGAAGAACTCGGTGGCCTACCTCGAGCCCTACATGGACCGGATCGAGGGTGAGAGCAAGGGCCGCATCGTGCTGGCGACCGTCAAGGGCGACGTGCACGACATCGGCAAGAACCTGGTCGACATCATCCTGTCCAACAACGGCTACGAGGTCGTCAACCTCGGCATCAAGCAGCCGGTCTCGGCGATCCTGGAGGCGGCCGAGGACAACAGGGCCGACGTCATCGGCATGTCCGGGCTGCTGGTGAAGTCCACGGTCATCATGAAGGAGAACCTGGAGGAGATGAACTCCAGGGGCATCGCGGAGAAGTACCCCGTGCTGCTCGGCGGCGCCGCGCTGACCCGCGCCTACGTCGAGCAGGACCTCGCCGAGCTCTTCCAGGGCGAGGTCCGCTACGCCCGCGACGCCTTCGAGGGCCTGCGCCTGATGGACGCCTTCATGGCGGTCAAGCGTGGCGAGGAGGGCGCGGCGCTGCCCGTGCTGCGCGAGCGGCGCGTCAAGAGCGGCGCGAAGCTGGCCAGGACCCCGGTCGAGGACCTGCCGGCCCGCTCCGACGTGGCCGCGGACAACCCCGTTCCCAAGGCGCCCTTCCACGGCGAGCGCCTCGTCAAGGGCATCTCCCTGGCCGAGTACTCCGCGTTCCTGGACGAGCGTGCGACGTTCATGGGCCAGTGGGGCCTCAAGGCCGCGCGGGGCGGCGGCGGCCCCTCCTACGAGGAGCTGGTGGAGACCGAGGGCAGGCCGCGCCTGCGGATGTGGCTGGAGCGGATGCAGACCGAGGGGCTGCTGGAGGCGGCCGTCGTCTACGGCTACTTCCCCTGCGTCAGCGACGGCGACTCGCTGATCATCCTGAACGAGGCGGGCGAGGAGCGCACCCGGTTCACCTTCCCGCGCCAGCGCCGTGACCGGCACCTGTGCCTGTCCGACTTCTTCCGGTCCAAGGACTCCGGCGAGGTCGACGTGGTCGCCTTCCAGGTCGCCACGATGGGCAGCCGGATCTCCGAGGCCGCCGCGGAGCTGTTCGCCAAGGACGCCTACCGCGACTACCTGGAGTTGCACGGCCTGTCGGTGCAGCTCACCGAGGCGCTGGCGGAGTACTGGCACGCGCGGGTCCGCTCGGAGCTGGGCATCGGCGGCGACGAGTCGCTGGAGGACATGCTGAAGGTCAACGTCACCGGCTGCCGTTACTCCTTCGGCTATCCGGCCTGCCCCAACATCGAGGACCAGGTCCAGCTCATGGAGCTGCTCGATCCCGCCAGGATCGGCGTGAACCTCTCCGAGGAGTTCCAGCTCCACCCGGAGCAGTCGACCTCCGCGCTGATCGTTCACCACCCCGAGGCCAACTATTTCAACGTCTGACCGTAGATAAGGGATAAGGGGTTTCGGGGCAATGGACGCGGTTCTCTTCGACATGGACGGGCTGCTCGTCGACAGCGAGAAGATCTGGTTCCAGGTCGAGACCGAGGTGATGGAACGGCTCGGGGGGCAGTGGGGACCCGCCGACCAGGAACAGCTGGTCGGCGGTTCCATGCCGTCGACCGTGGCCTACATGCTGAAGCTCTCCGGCTCCGACGCCGATCCGGCCGACGTGGCGGCCTGGATGCTGGAGGGCATGACCGGCAGGCTCGCCGACGGCGTGGAGATGATGCCCGGCGCCGCCGAGCTGCTGTCGTCCGTACGGCACGCGGGCCTGCCGACCGCACTGGTCACCTCCTCGCTCAGGCCCATCGCCGAGGCCTGCCTGAACGGCATCGGCCGGCACAACTTCGATCACGTGGTGACCGGCGACGACGTGACGAGGACCAAGCCCGACCCCGAGCCCTACCGGAGGGCGGCCGGGCTGCTGGGGGTGGCCACGGCCCGCTGCGTCGTGCTGGAGGACTCCCCGAACGGCGTGACCTCGGCCACCGCGGCGGGCTGCCGGGTGGTCGCCGTGCCCAGCGTGCTGCCGATCCCGGCCGCGCCCGGCCGTCTCGTCGTCGGATCGCTGCGCGAGGTCGACCTCGGGGCGCTGCGGGGGCTGTTCGCCGCCGAGCTCTGACGTCCGCCCCGGCGGATCCGGTGCCCGGGCTCCCGGCAGGGCCGTGCCGAGCCTTCGCGAGACCCCGCCGGCCCCGCGAGACCCCGCCGGCCCCGCGAGACCCCAGGCACGACGGGCTCCGAAGGATCCCGGGCGATGAGGGGGCCCTCCCATGAGGCGGGAGGGCGCCCCTTAGCCGCCGGGCGCCCGTCCCCTAGGGGATGATCCCTCCCCTGGGAGGAGGAACGGTTCCGGTCCGGCGTGCCAGGATGGATCGATAAGCCGATACGAGGGGCGGTCCGCTATGCCGTTTGACCAGATCGCGTGGTTGCCGCTCTGCGCCGGAGTGACCGGCGTGGGGCTGGTGCTGAGTTTCCTGCTGTTGCGCCGCCGGGGAGCCGCGGCGGGGCTGCGCGGTGCGGCCTGGTCGCTGCTGCCGCTGGCGGCCTACCTGACCGGCGCGCTGCCCGCCCTGTGGCAGGTCGGCACGGCGGTCGTCGGTTTCTTCGCCGCGCTGGTGTTCAGCCCCGTGGTGTGGGCGGGGGTCGCCGTGGCCGGGCTGTCGGCGGTGCTGTTCCTGGTCTCGGGCGTGCTGCGCCGCCGCGGCGCCTCCGCTCCGGCCGCCGCGCCCTCCGGGTCATCCGGGTCCTCCGTGACCGGCGCGCCCGCCAGGCCGGGGGTGGCCGCCGCGCCTCCGGCGCCCGCCGGAGCACGGCCCCGCCCGCAGCCCGGCAAGGCCGCCCAGCCCGCGAAGCCGGCCGCGGACGATGATTTCTCGGATATCGAGGACATTCTGAAGCGCCGTGGGATCGGATGACGCTGCGTTACCCCGCAGTGCAATGTCACGAATTCGAGACAGAAGCCGAACGGCTTCCAGACATTCTCTTCAAGATCAAAACAAATGAATTTCGCATGAATCACAGTTGAGCCACATAGCGCCTCGGGGGACTAGTCAGCGCAGATCAGCCCATAGATTCTGCGTCACGGGACCGTCAAACGGCCCCATAGACTTCAGGCGCGCTCCCGACCCGGGCACGCGTTAATCGGACAATGTCGTCTGGGACCCAGGGGGCCAGTGGTATGACCGCACCGCTCGATGTCTCAGGGCAGGCCATGGAGGCCCAGCCCGAGGCCGTTCTTGAAGGGGCGGGCGGAAAGGCCATCGAAGGCCGTTCCCTCGGCCGGATCGCGTGGCTGCGTCTCAAGCGTGACAAGGCGGCGGTCTTCGGCGCCGTCGTGGTGGCCTTCCTGACGCTGGTCGCCATCTTCGCCGAGCGCCCCTTCGGGGGCCTCATCGCGCTGTTCGGCGATCTGCCGAACGTCCCCAACAACGACCTCATCGACCCGCTCACCAGTGCCCCCATCGCCTCCTGGGGCGGGATCAGCCTGGAGCACCCGTTCGGCCTGGAGCCGGTCAACGGGCGTGACCTGTTCGCCCGCATCCTGTCCGGCGCCCAGATCTCGCTGCTGGTGGCCTTCCTCGCCACGCTGCTGTCGGTGGTGATCGGCTCGCTGATGGGCGTGCTCGCCGGGTTCTTCGGCGGCTGGGTCGACACGATCATCAGCAGGCTGATGGACATCTTCCTGGCGTTCCCGCTGCTGCTGTTCGCCATCGCCATCGTGGGCGCGCTGCCCGACCACGCGCTCGGCCTCACCGGCAACGGCCTGCGGATCGCGGTGATCGTGTTCATCATCGGCTTCTTCAGCTGGCCGTACATCGCCCGCATCGTCCGCGGCCAGACGCTGTCGCTGCGCGAGCGCGAGTTCGTGGACGCGGCGCGGTCGCTGGGAGCGGGCAACGGCTACATCATCTTCCGCGAGATGCTCCCGAACCTCGTGGCGCCGATCCTGGTCTACTCGACCCTGCTGATCCCCACCAACATCCTCTTCGAGGCCGCCCTGTCGTTCCTCGGCGTGGGTGTCAACGAGCCCCAGGCCTCCTGGGGAGGCATGCTCACCCGGGCGGTGGACTACTACCAGATCGCCCCCCATTTCATGATCGTCCCGGGCCTCGCGATCTTCATTACCGTGATGGCCTTCAACCTGCTGGGCGACGGGCTCCGGGACGCCCTCGACCCGCGCGCCCGCTAACGAAGGCGCGATCTTTCCTTGTAACACCGTCACTCATGACAAGGGGTGTACCACCACGATGAGGAAGACCAACCTCCTGGCGTTCGCCGCGCTGGGTACCGTGCTGACCATGGGGCTTGCCGCCTGCGGCGGTACGGCCGGTGGCGGTGGCAACGCCTCCCCCGGAGGCCAGTCCACCGGCGGCGCGGCCTCCACCGCCAAGCACAACGACGCCTACACCAAGGTCGTCAACGCCTCCGACGCCAAGGGCGGCACGCTCAAGTTCGCGCTGTCGGACGAGCCCGACTCGATGGACCCGGGCAACACTTACTACGCCTGGAACTGGAACTTCTCGCGGCTGTACTCCCGTCCCCTGATGACCTACACCGCCCTGCCCGGTGAGGCCGGTCTGAAGCTGGTCCCGGACGTCGCCGAGGCTCCCGGTGAGGTCAGCGCCGACGGCAAGACCTGGACCTACAAGCTCAAGAAGGGCATCAAGTACGACGACGGCACCGAGGTCAAGGCCGCCGACATCAAGTACGCCGTCGCCCGCAGCAACTTCACCGACGAGCTCACCGACGGTCCGAAGTACTTCGCGCAGTACCTCGACGCGGGTGACTACAAGGGTCCCTACAAGGACAAGAACCTCGACGACTTCAAGGGCGTCGAGACCCCCGACGACTACACCGTCGTCTTCAAGCTCAAGGCCCCGTTCTCGGAGTTCGACTTCCTGGTCGCCAACCCGCAGACCGCCCCGGTGCCGCAGGCCAAGGACACCGGCGTCGACTACGAGAAGGCCGTCGCCTCGACCGGCCCCTACAAGTTCGAGAGCCACGAGGTCGGCAAGCAGCTCAACCTCGTCCGGAACACGAACTGGGACCCGGCGACCGACACCACCCGCAAGCAGCTGCCGGACCGCATCGAGGTGCAGTTCAAGCAGAACGCCGAGGACATCGACAACCGCCTGATCGCCGGGCAGATCCAGGTCGACCTGGCCGGCACCGGCCTGCAGTCGGCCGGCCGCGCGAAGGTCGTCCAGGACGCCAAGCTGAAGGACTCCACGGACAACCCCTTCACGCCGTTCAACCGCTACGCGATGATGTCGACCCAGGTCAAGCCGTTCGACAACATCGAGTGCCGCAAGGCCGTGCAGTACGCCACCGACAAGGTCGCCACCCAGGCGCCGTGGGGTGGCCCGCTCGGCGGTGAGATCGGCACCACCGCGATGACCCCGACCACGGTCGGCTACAAGCAGTTCGACCTGTACCCCAACGGGGCCGACCACAAGGGTGACCTGGCCAAGGCCAAGGAGGCCCTGACGGCCTGCGGTCAGCCGAACGGCTTCGCGGCCAACATCGCGGTCCGCGGTGACCGCACCAAGGAGGTCCAGGTCGCCGAGGCCATGCAGGCCTCGCTCGACCGGGTCGGCATCAAGCTGACCATCAAGAAGTACCCCTCGGGTGACTGGAGCGCGCAGTACGCCGGCAAGCCGGACTTCGTGCACAAGAACAACCTGGGCATCATGATCGCCGGCTGGGGCGCCGACTGGCCGTCCGGCTTCGGCTTCCTGTCGCAGATCGTCGACGGCCGCGCGATCAAGGCCTCCGGCAACTACAACATGATGGAGCTCAACGACAAGTCGATCGACGACCTGCTCGACAAGGGCATCCAGACCGCCGACGCCGCCGCCCGCAACGAGATCTGGGCGCAGGTCGACCAGAAGGTCATGGAGTCGGCCGCCTTCCTGCCGTTCGTCTACGAGAAGACCCTGATCTTCCGTCCCTCCACCCTCACCAACGTGTACGTCCACCCCGCCTGGGGCATGTACGACTACACGTGGCTGGGCGTCAAGCAGTAGTCCTTCTCTAGCTAGCCAAAGGCAGGTGAAGGCCTGACGGTGCCCGGGAGCGACCCTCCCGGGCACCCCGGCCGAACGATCGTGGTCGCTTTCATCGTCCGCCGCGTGATCGCCGCCGTGCTGATGCTCGCCGTCGTCAGCATGGCCACCTTCGCGATCTTCTTCCTCATCCCGCGTGCCCTGGGGCAGACCCCCGAGGGCATGGCCTCGCGTTACGTGGGGCGGGACGCCACACCCGAGGCGATTCAGGGAGCAGTCAAGCGGCTGCATCTGGACGATCCGCTCCTCGTGCAGTACGGACGGTTCGCCCAGGGCATCGTCGCCGGTCAGGATTACTCCCTCGGCCCCAAGAAGGCCGAGTGTCCCGCGCCCTGCTTCGGCTTCTCCTTCAACAACAACCAGCCGGTCTGGCCGACGCTCCTCGACCGCCTTCCCGCGACGCTCTCGCTGGCCGTGGGCGCCGCGGTCCTGTGGCTGGTCACCGGCGTCAGCATCGGCGTCGTCTCCGCGCTGAAACGCGGCAGCGTGCTCGACCGGGCGGCGATGACGGTGGCACTGGCCGGTGTGTCGCTGCCGATCTACTTCACCGGCCTGGTCTCCCTGTCGGTGTTCGCCTACACGCTGGGCATCTTCCCCGGCGGAGGCAGCTACACCCCCATCACCGAGAACCCCGTCATGTGGTTCCAGTCGCTCGTGCTGCCCTGGATCACCCTGGCGTTCCTGTACGCGGCCCTCTACGCGCGCCTCACCAGGGCGGGCATGCTGGAGACGATGGGCGAGGACTACATCCGCACGGCCCGCGCCAAGGGTCTCAAGGAGCGCACGGTCGTCACCAAGCACGCCCTGCGCGCCACGCTGACCCCGATCCTCACCATCTTCGGCCTCGACCTGGGCCTGCTGCTGGGAGGCGCGGTGCTCACCGAGAGCACCTTCTCCATCCAGGGCATCGGCAAGCTGGTCATCGACGCGATCCGCGGCAACGACCTGCCCGTGGTGCTGGGCGTGACCCTGTTTGCGGCCTTCTTCATCGTCCTGGCCAACCTCATCGTGGACGTCCTGTACGCGGTGGTCGATCCGAGGGTGAGGCTCTCATGACGACTCCGTCCCAGTCCTTCCTGGAGCTGCGCGACCTGCGCATCCACTTCCCGACCGAGGACGGCCTGGTCAAGTCCGTCGACGGCCTGTCGTTCAAGCTCGAACGGGGCAAGACCCTGGGCATCGTGGGCGAGTCGGGCTCCGGCAAGAGCGTGACCAGCCTGGGCATCCTGGGCCTGCACAAGGGCGGCCGGGCGAAGATCTCCGGCGAGATCTGGCTCGACGGCGAGGAGCTCGTCAGCGCAAGCCAGGACCACGTGCGGACGCTGCGCGGCAAGAAGATGGCGATGATCTTCCAGGATCCGCTGTCGGCGATGCACCCCTACTACTCCGTGGGCACCCAGATCATCGAGGCCTACCGGATCCACCACAAGGTCAGCAAGGCGGTCGCCCGCAAGCACGCGATCGACATGCTCGGCCGGGTCGGCATCCCGCAGCCCGACAAGCGGGTCGACGACTACCCCCACCAGTTCTCCGGCGGCATGCGCCAGCGCGCGATGATCGCCATGGCGCTCTCCTGCGACCCCGAGCTGCTGATCGCCGACGAGCCCACCACGGCCCTCGACGTGACCGTCCAGGCGCAGATCCTGGACCTCATGACCGATCTGCAGCACGAGTTCGACTCCGCGCTGATCATCATCACCCACGACCTCGGCGTGGTCGCCGAGCTGTCGGACGACATCCTGGTGATGTACGGCGGCAAGTGCATCGAGTACGGCTCCGCCGAGGACATCTTCTACCGGCCGGAGCACCCCTACACCTGGGGCCTGCTGGGCTCGATGCCCCGCCTCGACCGTGAGCCGACCGAGCGGCTGCTTCCGATCAAGGGCACCCCGCCCTCCCTGATCAACGTGCCGTCCGGCTGCGCCTTCAACCCCCGGTGCGCCTACGTGGGCCGTACCGAGGGCAGGTCCACCTCCGAGGTGCCCGAGCTGGTGGAGACCGAGGGTGGTCACCTGGTCCGCTGCCACATGCCCCCCGCGGAGCGGCGGTCCATCTGGGACAACGAGATCAAGCCGATGATGGAGAGCACGTGAGCGAGCGTAGCCAGCGAGCCGACGGGCGCACGGTACGCCCGCGGCCGGCCCCGTGGCCGACACAGTGGCCGACACAGTGGCTGACACAGTGGCCGGTCCCGCGACTGACGGGGGAGGACGCGTGACCTCGGTCGACGACAAGGGCGCCGCGAACGCGGCCCCGTCCGACGCGCTGCTGTCCGTCCAGGGGCTCGAAAAGCACTTCCCGGTGACGAAGGGCCTGCTCCGCCGCCAGGTGGGCGCGGTCAAGGCCGTCGACGGGGTCAGCTTCGACGTCCGCAAGGGCGAGACCCTCGGCCTGGTCGGCGAGTCCGGCTGCGGCAAGAGCACCACCGGCAGGCTGATCACCCGCCTGCTGGAGCCGACGGGCGGGAAGGTCGTCTTCGAGGGCCACGACATCACCCACATGTCGTCGTCGAGGATCCGCCCCCTCCGCCGCGACATCCAGATGATCTTCCAGGACCCCTACTCCTCGCTCAACCCCCGTCACACGGTCGGCGCCATCGTCGGAGCGCCCTTCCGCATCCAGGGGATCAAGTCCGAGCAGGGCACGAAGAAGGCGGTCCAGGACATCCTGGAACTGGTCGGTCTCAACCCCGAGCACTACAACCGCTATCCGCACGAGTTCTCCGGCGGCCAGCGCCAGCGCATCGGCATCGCCAGGACGCTCGCGCTCAAGCCCAAGCTCATCATCGCCGACGAGCCGGTCTCCGCGCTGGACGTGTCGATCCAGGCCCAGGTGGTCAACCTGCTGGAGGACCTGCAGAACGAGCTCGACCTGACCTACGTCATCGTCGCGCACGACCTGTCGGTCATCCGGCACATCAGCGACCGCGTCGCGGTCATGTATCTCGGCAAGATCGTCGAGCTGGCCGACCGCAAGTCCCTGTACGACTCGCCCAAGCATCCCTACACCACCGCCCTGATGTCGGCGGTTCCGGTGCCCGACCCGGCGCGCCGCAAGGATCGCGAGCGCATCCGGCTCCAGGGGGACGTGCCGAGCCCGCTCAACCCGCCGCCCGCCTGCCGCTTCCACACCCGCTGCTGGAAGGCCCAGGAGATCTGCAAGACGGTCGAGCCGCCGTTGCTGGAGCTGGCTCCCCGTCACCAGGTGGCCTGTCACTTCCCGGAGAACGCCCCCGAGGTGGGGGAGACGAGCCCTGCGGAGACCGTCTCGGCCTGACGCGTCCCGTCGTCCGTCCCGTGCGGCCCTCGCGCCGTGCGGGACGGACGCGCCGTGCCGGAAGGGCCCTTCCCGCCTCCGGGCGTGGCGGAGGCGTTCCGCGTCGTCCCGGATCACCCCGGGTCATCCCAGCGCCGACATGACCGGGGCGAAGAAACGGCTCCGGTCACCGGGGAGCGGGCCGCCGCCGAGGACCATGTCCGAGGTCCGCATCGTCGCGGTCACGCCGTGCCCCTCCAGCCATCCCGCCAGGCCGGTCCTGCGCTTTTCGACCTCCACCCTGACCGGCCCGCCGGCCTGCGCGGCGAGGTCGGCGATCAACGCACGGGCGTCCGCGAGGTTCGCGGCGATCACCGGGCCGATGACCGTGTTGTGCACGTTGCGCCACATGCCGGCGTAGCCGGTGACACGGCCCCCGTCATCGATCACCCGGATCTGCTCGGCGAAGCCCGCGTACCTCACCAGGAGCGCGGCGCGATCGGCGCCGACGACCTCCGCGTCGAGATCGGCGGTCGCCATCAGGTCCCGGGGTACGGCGGGTCGTGACCGTTCCGACGGCTTCCCGGTGAAGGTCCCCAGGTGCATGGTGACCGCGCTCGTCACGCGGAATCCGAGCCGCTCGTACAGGGGACGCCCCATCTCGGTCGCGTTCAGGAAGACGGTCGCGCCGCCCGCCCGCTCCGCGACGTGGCCGACCAGGCGGCGGCCCAGCCCCCGGCGCGCGTACCGGGAGGCCACCAGCACCATGCTGATCGCGGCGGTGCGGGTGCCGTACCGGGTCAGCACGGCCGTCGCCAGCAGCTCGCCGCCGGAGTCCACGAGCCCGTAACCCCGCCCGCACTCCAGCAGGAAACGCCACTTGCGCTCCTCCCGGTCCCAGCCTCGATCGGCCGCCACCTCCAGGCAGGCCTCCAGGTCGCCGGGGGTCAGCTCGCGGATCTCCGTCACGGCCCCCGGGGCACACGGCTGTTCTGTCATGGGCCGATCATCGGCGACGGGCCCGTGACCCGTTCAATAGTTTGCGGCTATGCCGATAGCCGATGACTATCGTTGCCGGATGGACGTCACGCTACCCGCGGTCCGGGCCTTCGTCGCCGTCGTCAGGGCGGGCTCGTTCCATGGCGCGGCCGCCGCGCTCGGGGTCAGCCAGCCGACGGTGAGCACCGCCGTGAAACGCCTGGAGGCCACCGCGGGGCGGCCGCTCCTGGTCCGCGACCGCGGCGGCGTGCGCCCGACCGAGCTGGGCGGCCTGCTGCTGGCCCACGCGGTGGCCGTGACGACCGCCGCCGACGAGTTCGAGGCGGTGCTGGCGGGGGAGGCCTCCGGGCTGACCGTGGGCTTCATGGGCGAGGCCGCGGGCGCGCTCACCTCCCGGCTGCTCGACGGGATACGGCGCGCCTCCGGCAAGGAGATACGGCTGCGCCGCTTCGACTTCGACGACCCGGCCTGCGGGCTGCTGACGGGGGAGAGCGACCTGGCCGTGGTGTGGCCGCCGCTGACCACGGGCGGGGTCCTGGAGACCCTGTTCCTCGGCGGCGACCGCCGCGCCGTCGCGGTGCCGGTCGGCGACCCGCTCGCCAGGCTCGCCACCGCCGGCCCGGCGGACCTGGCGGGCCGGGTCTGGGTGGTGCCGCACAGCCCCGACCGGATCTGGCGGGCCTTCCGTCACCCGGGCTCCATCGGTGTGACGGACGTCGCGGGCGAGATCGGGTCCGGCGCGATCGAGGAGACCCTGGAGCTGGTGGCGGCGGGGCGGGGCGTCGCCCTGCTCTCACAGGGCACCGACGAGCACTACGCCCGCGCCGGAGTGGTCTTCGTGCTGCTCTCGGACGGCCTCAGATGCACCACGGCCGTCGCCTGGCGCCGCACGGACACCCGCCCCGTGCTCGCCCGCGTCATCGCGGCCCTCGGCGGCCGTCAGGAGATGGCGCCCGGGGTGATCAGGCCGGTCTCGTAGGCGAGGACCACGGCCTGGACGCGGTCGCGCAGGCCGAGCTTGGTGAGCACGTTGCCGACATGGGTCTTGACCGTCGTCTCGCTCACCACCAGCTCGGCGGCGATCTCGGCGTTCGACATGCCCCTGGCGATCAGCCGGAGCACCTCCAGCTCGCGTTCGGTGAGCCGGTCCAGGCGGGCGGGGGTCGACTGCTGGTAGGCCGAGGGCAGGCGGGCCCCGAACTTGTCCAGCAGCCTGCGCGTGACGCTCGGCGCGACGATGGCCTCTCCCGCCGCCACCACCCGGATGGCCTGCACCAGCTCGTCGGGCGGGACGTCCTTGAGCAGGAAGCCGCTGGCCCCGGCGCGCAGCGCCTCCACGATGTACTCGTCGAGGTCGAAGGTCGTCAGCACCAGCACCCTGGGCACGTGCGCCCCGCCCGTCGCCTCGCGGACGATCCTGCGGGTCGCCTCGATGCCGTCCACGCCCGGCATCCGGATGTCCATCAGCACCACGTCGGGCAGCAGCGCGCGCGACTGCTCCTGGGCGGCCTTGCCGTCACCGGCCTCGCCGACCACCGTGATGTCGGTCTCGGCTTCCAGGATGAGACGGAACCCCGTGCGCAGCAGTGGCTGGTCGTCCACCAGCAGCACTCTGATCGTCATCACACATCCTTGAGAGGAAACCGGGCATTGACCTCGAATCCACCCTCTGGGCGCGGGCCGATCCTCAGGACTCCACCATAGAGGGCGACACGCTCGCGAATGCCGACAAGTCCGTGACCGGTCCGCTCTCCCCCCTGGGCGGTGCGGACCCCCTGGCCGTCGTCCTCGACCCGCACGGCCAGCTGGCCGTGCTCGTGCCGTACCGTCACCCAGGCGCGGGCCAGGGGGCCGGCGTGCCGCAGGCTGTTGGTCAGCGCCTCCTGAACCAGCCGGTAGGCGGCCAGGTCGACGCCGGGAGGCAGCGTCCTGTGCTCGCCCTCGATCCACAGCTGCGTCCGCAGACCGGCCTCGCGCATCTGCTCGACCAGCGCGGGGATCTCGCTCACCCCCGGCTGCGGGCTCCGCTCCGCGGGCGCGGCGTCGGTCCTGAGCACGCCCACGATGTTGCGCATCTCCGCCATCGCGGTCCGCCCCATCTCCTCGATGGCCGACAGCGCCTCCCTGGCCCCGTCGGGGTTGGTGGCCAGCACCCGGCGCGCGGCTGAGGCCTGGACGGTCATCACGCTCACGTGGTGGGCGACCACGTCGTGCAGTTCCCTGGCGATGCGGGAACGCTCCTCGGCCCTGGCCGCCCGTGTGTCGGCCTCCCTGGCCCGCTCCGTGCGCTCGGCCCGGTCCCGCAACTCCGCCATGTACGCCCGGCGGAGCCGGGCGCTGCGGCCGGAGATCCACAGGGTGAGCGCCAGGACGGCCACGAGCAGGTGGGCCGTCCAGTCGCCGAGCCCGTCGCCCAGCGACGCGGAGACGAGGTGACAGGCGAAACTCCAGGCCAGCGCGCCCAGGCTGGCGGCCAGGCCGCGATGGGCGGAGATCGTGTAGAGCAGCACCAGCGTGGCGGGCCACAGCGGGAGGTCGCTCAGGCCCAGCGGCGCCAGGGCGACGCCCGCCAGGCCGACCAGGAACAGCATGGGCAACGGCAGGCGGCGGCGCAGCACCGGGGACAGGCAACCGGCCACGAGCAGGACCGAGGCCAGGACGCCGGGCAGGCCGGGCCGGGGCGTCCCGGCGGACGTGAGGGGGACGTAGAGGGAGAGCGCGGCCCCCGACGCCAGCACCGACGCCAGGACCGCGTCGAGGACCAACGGACGATCATGGAGCCAGACCCGCAGGCCGCCGGGGGGGTTGCGCACACAATCAATGTAGGCGTCCCACCCCTGCCGCCACCCTGCTCCGGGGGGATATCGCCCTCATCCCCCCGGAGGAAGGCCCGCGGGAAGGGCCGCCACCGGGAACCGGGCCGCCCACCGGGGACGGGGCCGCGGGACGGGGCCGCTCAGAGCTCGTCGGTGGCGGCCCTGGGCGTCATGCGGGTGCTGCGCACGGTGTCGCCGGGCTGCCGCTCCGGCAGCGGCGGGGGAGTGCCGCCGAACTGCGGGCACAGCTCCTGGTGGTTGCACCAGTCGCACAGCCTGCTGGGCCGGGGAGGCCACTCGCCGGTCTCCATCGCCCGCTCGATGGCCGTCCACAGGGCCCGCACCTTGCGCTCGGTGGCGCGCAGGTCCGCCTCGTCGGGGGAGTAGCGCAGGACCTCGCCGTCACCCCCGAGATACATCAGCTGGAGCAGACGGGGCACGGAGCCGTGCAGCCGCCACAGCGCCAGCGCGTAGAACTTCATCTGGAACAGCGCCTTGGCCTCGAAGGCGGGGCCCGGCGCGTTGCCCGTCTTGTAGTCGACGACGCGCACCTCGCCGGTGGGCGCGACGTCGAGGCGGTCGATGTAGCCGCGCAGCATCAGGCCGTTGTCCAGCACCGCCTCCACGTAGAGCTCCCGCTCGGCCGGCTCCAGGCAGGTGGGGTCCTCCAGGGTGAAGTAGCGCTTCAGCATGTCACGGGCCTGGGAGAGCCACTCGGCCCGCTCCCGGTCGTCGGCGAACATGTCGCCGTAGGCGGGCTCCTCGGCCAGCAGCCTGTGCCACTGCGGCTCCAGAAGCTCCAGGGCCGCGCCCACCGTGCGCGCCGGAGCGGGAAGATCGTAGAGGCGCTCCAGCACCGAGTGGACCATCGTGCCGCGCACCGCGGCGGGCGACGGCGGCTCGGGCAGCCGGTCGATCACCCGGAACCTGTAGAGCAACGGGCACGTCATGAAGTCACCGGCGCGGGACGGCGACAGCGCTCCGATGATCGTGGGTTCGATCAGTGACATGTCCGCACTGTAGGTCACGGTGACGACAGTTTGGGACGGCGGTTTGGGGCCCAGGTGGACTCGGGACGTCTGCGGGGGGCGAGATGGCGCGTAGCATCAAGGCCTGAAGGCGAAGTGAGCGAGGAACGGTGAGCCAGCGTTGAGCAGCGACAGCCCGCGCCAGGACAGCCCAGGACTGCGGATGGGACGGCCGTTCGGCATCCCGGTGTACGTCTCGCCGACCTGGCTCATCGTGGCGGCGTTCATCACCTACAGCTTCCAGCAGACGGTGAGCGTCTGGCTGCCCACGCTGAGCGTCCCGATGACCTACGTCGTCGCGTTCGCGTTCGCGGTGCTGCTGTACGTCTCGGTGTTCCTGCACGAGCTGGCCCACTGCGTCGTGGCCAGGATGTACGGCCTGCCCGTCCGCCGCATCACCCTCTACCTGCTCGGTGGCGTCTCGGAGATCGAGCGCGAGCCCGAGACCCCGGGCAGGGAGTTCATGGTCGCCTTCGCCGGCCCCCTGCTCTCCCTGGGACTGGCCGCCGCCGGAACCTTCGCCCACAGCCTCATGGGCTTCGACACGACCACCGTCCTGGGCGTGCTCACCATGCTGCTGGGGTGGTCCAACCTGATGGTCGGGGTCTTCAACCTGCTGCCGGGGCTGCCGCTCGACGGCGGCCGCATGCTGCGGGCGGGGGTCTGGAAGGCCACCAGGAGCCCGATGTCGGGCACCATCGCCGCGGCCTGGGGCGGCCGGGTGCTGGCCGTCGGGATGGTCGCGATGGTCGTCGGCGTGGCGCTGGTCAGCGGGCAGGCGCCGAGCCCGAACATGCTCATCTGGTCGCTCCTGCTGGCCGCCTTCATCTGGATGGGCGCCTCCCAGTCGCTGCGCGGCGCCCGGATGCGGGCCCGCATCCCGCAGGTGAACGCCCGAGCCCTGGCCAGGCGGGCCATTCCGGTGACCGGCGACGTGCCGCTGGCCGAGGCGCTGCGCCGGGCCTCGGAGGCGCAGGCGGGGGCCATGGTCGTGGTCGACCACGAGGGCCGCCCCACCGGGATCGTCAACGAGGTCGCGGTCGAGGCCACCCCCGAGAACCGCCGTCCCTGGGTGACGGCGGGCTCGCTGGCGCGCAACCTCGAGCCGTCGCTGGTGCTGGCCGCCGATCTGTCGGGGGAGGCGCTGATCGACGCCATGCGCGAGGCGCCCGCGGGAGAGTACCTCCTGGTCGAGCGTGGCGGGGAGATCTTCGGGGTGCTGGCCACCTCCGACGTGAACCGGGTGTTCAGCGGGGTCTAGCGGGCCACGGGGGATCACAAGGGATCGCAGGGGCGCAGGGGATCACGGGGGATCACAGAGGATCTCCGCGTGTCCGGCCGGATGCGTACCGTTACCACCGGAACGGTGTGGGGCGGGGCGATCCGGTGTCGCCCCCTCGTTTTCGGAGCGTGCCGCGACTAATGTTCTGGCCAACCGATGTTCTGGCCGGCCGAACCGGTCGGCCGTCGCGTGTTCTGGCCGGCCGAAACGGTCGGCCGTCGCGCCGGCGGATCGCCGGTCCTGTCGGCGGTGGCGGTCCCGTCGGCGGTGCCGGGGGCGTCCGGGAGCCGGTCGGCCGCTTCCTCGCGCGGCCGCGGCGGGGAGGGGCCGGTGACGCCGTTCCATTCGCTGACGCTCGTTCATGAGGGCCTTCTGCTGTACTTTTTGCTACGGTCCGGTGCGGTTGATGTCACCGACCCGGTGCCATCGGCCGTGTTCCGGACGCATTTCACCGTCGTCCGGTCCGTGGGGCCGGTGGCGAACGGGCCGACGCGGGTGCCGTTCGTCCGGTGACGTTTCGGGAGGGAGAGTTCTGTGACCGACGAGGGCTTCGGAGTGGTGCGTCCGCTTCCGGGCAACGGGCTGGTCGCCCACGTGGGCGACCTGCTGCTGGTGTGTGACGCGGCCGAGGCTGTCGTGGAGGACCTGCTGGGCGCGCTGAGGGAGACCGTGGCCTCGGGCGGCGACGGCCGCGCGCTGGCCCGCCGCGTCGCGCAGGTGCTGGCGGTCATGATGGGCGAGTCCGTGGCCTGCGCGGTCGCGGGGCCGGTGTCCACGGGGGTCGCCGTGCTCGTCAGCGGGCCCGCCTTCGCGTCGGTCACCGGCTCGGCGGGCGAGGTCCGGCTGGCCGGGCGCGACGCGCTCACCTGGTCCGACCGGCTGGTGCCCGGCCCGGTGACCCGGGTGGAGCTGCGCCTTCCCGAGGCCGGCGAGGCGCACCCCCTCACCCGGCTGGACGGCGGCGTGATCGTCGGCGGCGGAGTCCTTTGCCTCCCGGCCGAGGAGGGGGCACCGGTCCAGGAGGTCCGGCGCCCCGAGCCAGCGGTGGAGCCCCGGATGGAGGCGGCCGCGGCGGTCCAGCCGCCGGTGCCCCAGGCCGAGGCCGTCCCGCCCGTCCAGGAGTGGTCGCAGCCCCCGGCCGAGATGGCGCCTCCGCCCGTCTCCGCGCCCTCGGACTGGTCCGTTCCCGCCCCCGCCTCCTCGCACCCCGAGTGGCCGGCGTCTCCGATCGAGAGTCTCCCCCCGGCCCCCTACCCGATGGGGCCTCCCGACCAGTACGTTCCCGCGCCGCAGCCCGCCGTGCCCCAGGCCTGGCACTCCGAGCCCGTGCCCGGCCTCCCGCTGCAGGGGCCCGCCTCCGGGCACGTCCCGGCCGTGGGCCAGCACGAGGAGATGGAGCCCCCCAGGGCGGGCGGCCCCGGGGGCGAGCCCCTCGACGTCCGGGACCAGTCGTTCGACTACGAGCTGCCGCCCCCGGGGGGCGCGCAGGGCCCGATCGAGCCGTCGCCGTCCGACCAGCAGCCCGAGTCGCGGCCGCTGGTCTACGGTGTGGACTGCAAGAACGACCACTTCAACGACCCGCGCGTGCCGTACTGCGCGGTCTGCGGCATCGCGCTGGTGCAGCGCACGCTCGTTCCCTACAAGGGGCCGCGCCCGCCGCTGGGCGTGCTCCTCCTCGACGACGGCATGACCCTCCGCCTCGACACCGACTACCTGGTCGGCCGCGATCCGGAGCGGGCCCCGGAGGTCGCCGACGGCTCGGTGCGCCCGGCCAAGGTCACCAGCCCGGACGGCTCGGTCTCCCGGCGTCACCTGCGGGTCGCGCTGGACGGCTGGGACGTCAACCTGGTGGACCTGGGCTCGGTCAACGGCACCCAGATCCAGCCCCCCGGCGACCCCAACTTCTACGACATCCCGCCGAACGAGCCGGTCGCGATCCTGCCCGGCACGACCGTGCGGATCGGCGTCTCCCGCACGATGCGCTACGAGTCGCACCGCAACCGCTAGCGCGCCCGCGCCTTTCCCGGGAAAGCCCGGGAAAGCCCTGGAAGGGCCCGGGAAGACCCCTGAGAGCCTCTGGGAGATCCCGGAAGGGGAGGGCGTGACATTCCCGCCGCCGCCCGGGGCGCGGGCCGCCAGGGCCGTCCCGGCGGCGCGCGGCCACCTCGGCGCGGCCCCGCGAGGGCGCGTGCTCGTGAATCCCGGGGGCGCGACCGCTCCCGGGGTTCTCGCGGGCTACTCCCGCGGACGCATCCGGCACCACTGCAGGTCGTCCAGACGCGTGCCGTCCGGTCCCGGCAGCAGGCTGCGCAGCAGGGCCTCCCGGCTGAAGCCGGCGCGCTCCAGCACCCGCTGTGACGCGATGTTGGAGGGCGCGGTGCCTGCCACGATCCGCTCCAGGGAGGAGTGCTCGAAGGCCCACTCGACCAGCAGGTTCACCGCGCGGACGGTGAAGCCCCTGCCGCGGAACGCGGGCAGCGTGCTGTAGCCCGTCATGGCCTGGCCCAGGAGGGGGACGATCGAGGTGAGCTGGATGTGCCCGGCGAAGTCGTCCGTCCCGGCGTCCCTGATGGCCACCTCGACCCGGTCGCCGGTCAGCCAGCGCATCCCCGCCTCACGGCAGAGGCGCTCGACCCTGGCCGGGTCGGGCCCCTCCGGGGGGACGCTGTAGCGGGCGACGTCCGGCAGGTTCTGCAGCGCGTGGTAGTCGTCCGTGTCCCGCGGGCCCAGCGGCGTCAGCCGTACCACCCCGTCGGACAGCGAACCGCCGGGGAAGCCGGACAGGAACGGCCGTACGCGCTCGCCGGGATCGTCGTGCAGCCGGGCGAAGGCCACCAGGTCACCGCGGGTGCCGTCCCGCCGGGCCTCGGCCGAGCGCCGGACGCCCTCGTGGTGGAAGCCGGCGGCCATCGCGACCCGCTGGCTGGCCAGGTTCTCCACGTCGGCCAGCAGCTCCACGCGCCGCAGCCCGAGCGCGAAGGCCCACCCGGTCAGCGCCCTGGTGGCCTCCGTCGCCACCCCGCGTCCCTGCGCCCACGGCGCGACCAGATAGCCGATCTCGCCGTTGCCCCGGGGGTCGAGCGGCTTGAGCCCGATGTTCCCGATCCACTCGTCCGTCTCGGCGTCGGCGACGGTGAACGCGGCGCCGCCGGCCTTCCACGTCTGCTCGGCGATCCCCAGGAAGGCGACCGCGTCGTCGCGGGTGTACGGCACCGGCATGGTCGGCAGGAAGTGGTGGACGCGGGGGTCGGCGCAGGCGCGGGCCATCGGCTCGGCGTCGGCCGGGACCGGCGGACGCAGGACGACCTGACCGGCGAGGATCACATCTTGTGGCAGCATCCCCAACTGCTATCAGTTCCCGACAGATGTGAACCAACCATTTGCCCCTCATGCGGCCGCCGGGCCCGGATCCGTCGCCGCGAACGGGGGCGGGATCCGGCCTCCGCGCGGGGCGGGTGGCGTCGGCGGGCGCCGTCCCGGGACGGGACCGGTGGCCGCCGTGCGCCGATAACCTTGCGTGCATGGGTTTTCGCAGGCATGGGCCGTTTCAGGCCGGGGATCAGGTTCAGCTCACCGACCCCAAGAACAAGCGTCACACGGTGACGCTGAAGGAAGACGGGGTCTTCCACACGCACAAGGGCGCGATCCCGCACAGTGACCTGATCGGTCAGCCCGAGGGATCGGTCGTGCGCTCGTCCGGCGGCACCCAGTATCTCGCCTTCAGGCACCTGCTCCAGGACTACACGCTGTCCATGCCGCGCGGCGCGGCGGTCATCTACCCGAAGGACTCGGCGCAGATCGTCGGCATGGCGGACGTCTTCCCCGGGGCGCGCGTCGTCGAGGCGGGGGTCGGCTCGGGGGCGCTGACCTGCTTCCTGCTGCGGGCCGTCGGCTCCGAGGGCAGGGTGACCTCCTACGAGCGGCGCGAGGACTTCGCCGAGGTGGCCACCAAGAACGTGGAGAAGTTCTACGGCGGCCCGATGGACCAGTGGCGTCTGGTCGTCGGCGACTTCGTGGACGCCCTCGACGAGAGCGACGTCGACCGGATCATCCTGGACATGCTCGCCCCGTGGGAGTGCGTCGACGCCGCGGCCAAGGCGCTCACGCCGGGTGGTGTCATCTGCTGTTATGTGGCGACTACGACCCAGTTGTCCCGCACGGTGGAAACTCTCCGCGAACACGGGAGTTTCACCGAGCCCCATGCGTGGGAGACCCTGGTTCGCGACTGGCATGTCGAAGGCCTGGCGGTACGGCCCGATCACCGGATGGTCGGCCACACCGGGTTTCTCGTCACCGCGCGTCGCATGGCGGACGGAGTGACCCCACCACCCCGTCGCAGGCGTCCGGCAAAGGGGGCATATGGCGAAGAGTCTGCGTCGTCCACTAGTTGATGACGATTCGGCCACGAGGGTGCGTCAGGTCGTGCCGTGGGAACAGAATCCCGTGTTCTTATGCTCCATGGACTAAACGCACCATAAGGGATTAATCAGCGCCTACTTAATGTAGCCATACGAACACCGTTCGGCCAGGTAAGGGACAGCCCCCAGATGGGTAGGGTTTTGAGTAGTCGGTCTCGACTGGGAAGGAGGTGACGCCGTGGCAGCTCGCGACGACGCTGAGGCTCGAGCCGCGCAGCGCGAACGGGAGGTCGCTGACCTCACAACACAGGTCTCCTTCCTGCAGGAGGAGATCACCGCGCTACGTCGGAAGCTGACGGAGTCTCCCCGGCAGGCCAGGATCCTCGAAGAGCGTCTCCATGAAGCGCAGGCGAGCCTCGCGGCCGTAACCGGCCAGAACGAGCGTCTGGTGGCCACCCTGAAGGAGGCCAGGGACCAGATCGTCGCGCTCAAGGAGGAAGTCGACCGGTTGGCGCAGCCGCCATCCGGGTTCGGCGTGTTCCTCGAGGCAAGGGAAGACAGCACGGTGGAGGTTTTCACCGGCGGTCGCAAACTTCGAGTGAACGTCAGTCCAGCGGTGGACGTCGAATCGCTGAAGCGTGGCCAGGAGGTCATGCTCAACGAGGCGCTCAACGTGGTCGAGGCCCTCGGATACGAGGAGCTCGGCGAGATCGTGATGCTCAAGGAGCTCCTTGAGGACGGCCAGCGCGCGCTGGTGATCTCGCACGCCGACGAGGAGCGGGTGGTGAGACTGGCCGAGTCGCTGCTCGACCAGCCGATCCGGGCGGGCGACTCACTGCTGCTGGAGCCGCGCTCCGGCTACGTCTACGAGCGCATTCCCAAGTCCGAAGTCGAGGAGCTCGTCCTGGAGGAGGTGCCCGACATCTCCTACGAGGAGATCGGCGGGCTCATGCGGCAGATCGAGCAGATCCGGGACGCCATCGAGCTTCCCTACCTGCACGCCGACCTCTTCCGCGAGCACAAGCTCCGTCCCCCGAAGGGCGTGCTGCTGTACGGCCCGCCCGGTTGCGGAAAGACGCTGATCGCCAAGGCCGTCGCCAACTCCCTGGCCAAGCAGGTCGCGGAGAAGACCGGTCAGTCCGGCAAGAGCTTCTTCCTCAACATCAAGGGTCCCGAGCTTCTCAACAAGTACGTCGGCGAGACCGAGCGGCACATCCGCCTGGTCTTCCAGCGTGCCCGGGAGAAGGCCTCCGAGGGCACCCCGGTGATCGTGTTCTTCGACGAGATGGACTCGATCTTCCGGACCCGTGGCTCGGGCGTCTCCTCCGACGTCGAGAACACCATCGTTCCCCAGCTGCTGTCCGAGATCGACGGTGTCGAGGGCCTGGAGAACGTCATCGTGATCGGCGCCTCCAACCGCGAGGACATGATCGACCCGGCGATCCTGCGGCCCGGCCGCCTGGACGTCAAGATCAAGATCGAGCGGCCGGACGCCGAGGCGGCCAAGGACATCTTCTCGAAGTACCTCATCCAGGATCTCCCGCTCCACCCCGACGACCTCACCGAACACGGCGACAGCCGCGAGGCCACCATCTCGGGCATGATCCAGCGGGTCGTCGAGCGGATGTACACCGAGAGCGAGGAGAACCGCTTCCTCGAGGTGACCTACGCCAACGGTGACAAGGAAGTCCTGTACTTCAAGGACTTCAACTCCGGCGCCATGATCCAGAACATCGTGGACCGCGGCAAGAAGATGGCGATCAAGCAGTTCCTCGACTCCGGGCAGAAGGGCCTGCGGATCCAGCATCTGCTGGCGGCCTGCGTGGACGAGTTCTCCGAGAACGAGGACCTGCCCAACACCACCAACCCCGACGACTGGGCCCGCATCTCCGGCAAGAAGGGCGAGCGGATCGTCTACATCCGCACCCTCGTGACGGGCAAGCAGGGCACCGAGGCGGGCCGGTCCATCGACACGGTCGCCAACACCGGCCAGTACCTCTAGCGCATCACCTCCGGCGCGCACGAAGGCGGCGCCCGTCCCTCACCCGGGGGCGGGCGCCGCCTTCGTGTACGCGCGGCGCCCCGCCGCGGGGCGGTCCGCCGGTGAAGGATGTGACCGGTGGGAAAAACGAGGCGCCCGGGAGGGAACCCGAATGATCGAAGTGCCGTCCAAGATGCGTGCGTGAAGATCTAGCTCCGGCCACCTCGTGACCGGCACGGTGGACCGGGGGAACGGACGGCTCGCCGAACTCGACCTTCTGCGGTTCGTCGCCGCCATGGCGGTCGTGTCCTTCCACTACCTCATCGCCTTCGCCTCCGTCTGGGGAGAGCGCCCGGCCAAGCTGTTCCCCGCGGTGGCGCCGCTGTCGAGCCTGGGCATCCTCGGCGTCGAGCTGTTCTTCATGATCAGCGGTTTCGTGATCCTGATGAGCATCTGGGGCAGGAGCCTGGGCGCGTTCGCGCTCTCGCGCCTGGTACGCCTGTATCCCGCCTACTGGGTCAGCGTGGCCGCGGTCGCCGCGGTCTACGGCCTGACGGCGGCGACGGCGCTCGACCCCAAGCTGAGCCTGCGCGACTATCTGGTCAACCTGACCATGTTCCAGCGCGCCGCCGGGGTCACCGACGCCAACGGCGTCTACTGGTCGCTCTGGGCCGAGCTCCGCTTCTACCTGCTGATCTCGATCCTGGTGATCGTCGGGGTGACGTTCGCGCGCTGCCTGGTCTTCATGGGCGTGTGGCTGCTGGCGGCCGTGGCGGCAGGGGTGCTCGGGCTCGCCGAGAACGAGTGGGTGCAGCTGATCGTGATGCCGAAGTACGCGCCGTACTTCGTGGCGGGCATGGCCTTCTACCTGATGACCAGGTTCGGGCCGAAAGTGGTGCTGTGGTGCGTGGCCGGGATCAGCGGCGGCCTGGCGGTGGACGCGGCCCTGGCCAGGGTCGCCGGCCGGATCGAGGCGGCGGGCCGCGAGGCGATGCCCGCGGCCGACTGGGCGGTGGTGGCGACCGTCGCCTGCTTCTACGTGCTGATGGCGATGGTGGCGCTGGGCTGGCTGAGCCGGCTGCGCTGGCGCGGCCTGGTCGTGCTGGGAGCCCTCACCTACCCGCTCTACCTTTTCCACACGCCGGTCGCGGTGGTGCTCGTGCCCGCCCTGCGGGACGCGCTTCCCCCCTGGCTGACCGCGCTGGTCACCGTACTGGTCACGATGGCCCTGTCCTACGTCGTCCACCGGGTCGCCGAGCGGCCCGTGCAGGAGTTCGTCAAGGCCAGGCGGCGGCGCCGGGCCGCGGCGGCCGGTCCGCCCGCCCCCACGCCCGATCCGCCCGGCCGGGGAGCGTTCCCCGCCCCGCCCGCCGAGCCCTTCGCCGCGGGCGAAAAGGCCTCTGTGCCATAACTGTATGGTCACCGGGCATAGTGAAGGGTCTAGGGTCGGGGATATATACGGCGGAGAACTCAGTCGGATGAACAGAGGGTGCGCATGACGGTACGGCGGGTGATGGGCATCGAGACCGAATACGGCATCTCCGTGCCCGGACAGCCGGGGGCCAACGCGATGGTGACCTCCTCCCAGGTGGTGAACGCCTATCTGGCGGCCTCGGCGGCCAGAGCCAGGCGGGCACGGTGGGACTTCGAGGAGGAGAACCCGCTGCGCGACGCCCGGGGTTTCGACCTGTCCAGGGAGGTGGCCGACCAGAGCCAGCTCACCGACGAGGACCTGGGTCTGGCCAACGTGATCCTCACCAACGGGGCCCGGCTGTACGTGGATCACGCCCATCCCGAATACTCGACTCCCGAATGCACCAATCCGCGGGCGGCGGTGATCTGGGACAAGGCGGGGGAGCGGGTCATGCACGACGCCGCGGTCCGCGCCTCGGCCATCCCGTCCAACGCCCCGATCCAGCTCTACAAGAACAACACCGACAACAAGGGCGCCTCCTACGGCTGCCACGAGAACTACCTGATGCGGCGGGCCACGCCGTTCGCCGACATCGTCAGGCACCTGACCCCGTTCTTCGTCTCCCGGCAGGTCGTCACCGGGGCGGGGAAGGTCGGCATCGGGCAGGACTCGCGCGGCGAGGGCTTCCAGATCAGCCAGCGGGCCGACTTCTTCGAGGTCGAGGTCGGGCTGGAGACGACGCTCAAGCGGCCGATCATCAACACCCGGGACGAGCCCCACGCCGACCCGGAGAAGTACCGCAGGCTGCACGTCATCATCGGCGACGCCAACATGTCGGAGATCTCGACCTACCTGAAGCTGGGGTCGACGGCGCTGGTCCTCGCCATGATCGAGGACGGCTACTTCACCCGCGACCTGGCGGTCGACAACCCCGTCCAGGCGCTGCGCGCGGTCTCCCACGACCCGACGCTCAAGTACGAGATCTCGATGCGCGACGGCCGCAGGCTGACGGCGGTGCAGCTCCAGATGGAGTACCTGGAGCTGGCGCGCAAGTACGCCGAGGAGCGCAGCGGCAACGGCGTCGACGAGCTCACCAAGGACGTCCTGGACCGCTGGGAGTCCGTTCTCACCCGCCTGGCCGAGGACCCGATGCAGCTGTCGCGGGAGCTCGACTGGGTGGCCAAGCTGGAGCTGCTGGAGGGCTACCGCGCCCGTGACGGCCTGGCCTGGTCCCACCCGCGCCTGCAGCTCGTCGATCTGCAGTACTCCGACATCCGGCCCGACCGGGGCCTGTACAACAGGCTGGTCGCCCGGGGCCGGATGCAGCGCCTGGTGACCGAGGACGAGGTCCAGCGGGCCATCGAGGCCCCGCCCAGCGACACCCGGGCCTACTTCCGCGGCCGTTGCCTGAGCCAGTTCAGCGAGTCGGTCGCCGCCGCCTCCTGGGATTCGGTCATCTTCGACATCCCCGGGAGGGAGTCCCTGCAGCGGGTTCCGACCATGGAGCCGCTGCGCGGTACCAAGGCCCACGTCGGCGAGCTGTTCGACCGCTGCCGCACCGCCGCCGACCTGGTGACCGCCCTCACCGGCGAGCAGTGAGGGCCCGCCCGCGGAGGGGGTCCCCGGCAGGGACGCCTTCCGCGGGAAGGCCGCGGATCATGGCGCCGGATCGTGGATTCGGATGGGATGCCGGGCGTCACCTGGATTGACGGAACGTAGGGAACCGGGATACGTTCCGGGTGTTTTGTGGCGGTGCGAGGGAAATCCGGTGAGATTCCGGTGCGGTCGCGCCACTGTAACCGGCCCTTCCGGGGCTGGAAGCCAGGTCACTCGGCCGCCACCGACCTTACGACTAGGGACGCGTCAATCCCGAAGGAGGTGGCCGTGAGCCAGATCTCTGCTCCGTACGCCCAGCCCATCCCCTGGATCTCACTCACCCGCTGGCTGCTCGCAGTACCGGTGCTGCTGCTCATCGCCTACCTGGTCGCCTTCGACCAGGGAGCGATCTCGCAGGCCGGAAACTACCTGCACGAACTCATGCACGACGGTCGTCACCTGCTCGGCGTCCCCTGCCACTGAGCCACACGTGATCATCAAACTCATCGTCAGGGGCATGCTCGTCGGGCTGCTCGCCGGGCTGTTCGCCGCGGTCTTCGCCTACACCGTGGGCGAGCCGCGCATCGACCGGGCCATCGCGCTGGAGGAGGCGGCCGCGGCCGCCTCCCCGGCCGGTGAGTCCCACTCGCACGAGGCGGCCGCAACCGCCGACTCCCACGGGGAAGAGGAGCTGGTCAGCAGGAACGGCCAGCGGTTCGGTCTCTTCCTGGCCCTCGCCCTGTACGGCCTGGCCGTCGGCGGCCTGTTCGCCCTCGCCTACGCGGCGGTGCGCGGCCGGGCCGGTCCCCGCTCGGAGCCGCTGCTCGCGGTCACCCTCGCGGCGGCGGCGTTCGTCGCGATCGTCCTCATCCCTTTCCTGAAGTATCCCGCCAACCCGCCGGCCGTCGGCGACCCCGAGACGATCGACCAGCGCACGGTGCTCTACCTGGCCGCCGTGGTCATCGGGATCCTTTCCGTGGGCGCGGGCGCCGCCGCCTACCGGTACCTCTCCGCGGGCGAGCCGTGGCTGCGCTGGCTGGCCAGCGGCGCCGCCCTGCTGGTGCCGGTCGTGGCGGCCTGGATCCTGCTGCCGGGGATCAACGAGGTGCCGGACGGTTTCCCCGCCGACCTCCTGTGGGACTTCCGCATCGCCTCCCTCGGGACCCAGGCGGTGTTCTGGCTCGGCGTCGGCGCGCTCTTCGCCTTCGCCGCGCGCAGGCGCAGCCCGGTGTGAGACCCCTCTCGGGGGTCACCCGCCTGCTGCTGATCTGCCACGCCTCGACGCGGGCGACGGCACGGGCCGCGTTCCCGGGCGACGAACCGCTCGACGGACCCGGCCTGCGCCGCGCCGAGGCCCTGGCTCCGGCGATGGGCCCGGCCCGCGCCGTCCGGGCGGGCGAGCTGCGCTGCGCCCAGACGGCCGAGGCCCTCGGCCTGCGGGCCGAGCCCGACCCGTTGCTCGCCGACTGCGACTACGGCCGGTGGAGCGGCAGGACGCTCGCCGAGATCGAGGCCGCCGAGCCGGAGGCCCTCGCCGCCTGGCTCACCGATCCCGCCGCCGCGCCGCACGGAGGGGAGTCGATCATCGATCTCCTCGGCCGGGTGGCGGGCTGGCTGTCGGCGCTGGAGCCGGGCCGGACCGTCGCCGTCACCCACGCCGCGGTCGTCCGCGCCGCGGTCGTCCACGCGGTGGGCGCCCCGGCCTCCGCCTTCTGGCGCGTCGACGTGGCCCCGCTGGCCCGGGTCGAGCTCACCGGGCGGGCCGGACGCTGGCGGCTGAGCTACCCCGCATGACGACACCCCGCCGGTGACCCGGCGACATCAGATGACATCAAGGGAGGCCTCGAAGGTGCGTCACCCGCGCTACCCCTTCACCGCGATCGTGGGATCGGAGGACCTCAAGCTCGCGCTGATCCTGAACGCCGTCTCCCCCGGCGTCGGCGGGGTCCTGGTCCGCGGGGAGAAGGGCACCGCCAAGTCCACGATCGTGCGGGCGCTGGCGGCGCTGCTGCCGCCGGTGGAGGTGGTACGCGGCTGCCGTTTCTCCTGCGACCCCGCGGCCCCCGACCCCGAATGTCCAGACGGGCCCCACGAGGCGGAGAGCGCGCCGTCGCGGGCCGCCGGGCCCGGCACCGTACGGCCCGCCAGGCTCGTCGAACTGCCGGTCGGTGCCTCGGAGGACCGCCTGGCGGGCTCGCTCGACCTGGAGCGGGCGCTCACCGAGGGGGTGAAGGCCTTCGAACCGGGGCTCCTGGCGGGCGCGCACCGGGGCGTCCTCTACGTCGACGAGGTCAACCTGCTCCACGACCACCTGGTCGACCTGCTGCTCGACGCCGCCGCGCTCGGCACCTGCTACGTCGAGCGGGAGGGCGTCTCGGTACGGCACGCCGCCAGGTTCCTGCTGGTGGGGACCATGAACCCGGAGGAGGGCGAGCTGCGGCCCCAGCTGCTCGACCGGTTCGGGCTGACCGTGGAGGTACGGGCGTCGCGGGAGGTGTCCCAGCGGGCCGAGGTGGTACGGCGGCGCCTGGCGTTCGAGGCCGACCCGGCCGCCTTCGCCGCCCGGTGGGAGGACGAGGAGCGGGCGTTGGCCGAGCGCATCGCCGAGGCGCGGGCCCGGGTGGCGGGCGTCACGCTGCCCGGCGCGGCGCTGCGGCGGATCGCCACGGTCTGCGCGGGCTTCGAGGTGGACGGGCTGCGGGCCGACCTGGTCACCGCGAGGGCGGCGATCGCGCACGCCGCCTGGCGGGGCCGCGCCTCCGTCACCGCCGACGACGTCCGCGAGGCGGCCAGGCTCGCCCTGCCGCACCGGCGCCGCCGCGACCCCTTCGACGCGCCCGGCCTGGACGAGTCGAGGCTGGAGGACCTCCTCAACCAGGTCCCCGACGATCCGGAGGAGCCCGACGACCCGGAGGGCGGCCCCGGTGGCGGCCCGGACGGCGGCCCAGACGGCGGCCCGGACAGTGGCCCGGACGGCGACCGGGACCGTGACGGAGACGGCGCCGACGGCGCCGACCGTGCCGACGGCTCCGGGGCGGACGCCCCGGAGACTCCGGGGGAGGACGCCTCCCGCCCGGCTCCCGGCCCCCGGAACACCACGCTTCCGGACCTGGAGCCCGGCGCGCCCCCTCCGGCGGACACGGCGGAGGGGGCGGATCAGCCCGCCGGCGTTCCCGCGTCCGGCGCGGCGCGGGCCGCCACCGGGAACGAGCGGGTCTTCGACGCCGATCCGGCGGGACGGGCCCGGCTGTTCACCGTTCCCGGCCTCGGCGCGGGAGCCCCGGGACGGCGTTCGAGGGCCGCCACGCCCCTGGGCCGTACCGTCGGCGCCAGGATTCCCCGGGGGCGGGCCGCCTCCCTTCACCTGGCGGCGACCGTCGCGGCGGCCGCGCCGCACCAGGCCGGGCGTGGCAGGAGCGGGCCGGGCCTGCTGCTGAGGCGCGAGGACCTCAGGGAGGCCGCGCGCGAGGGCAGGGAGGGCAACCTGGTGCTGTTCGTCGTGGACGCGAGCGGGTCGATGGCGGCCAGGCAGCGCATACGCGCGGTCAAGGGCGCCGTGCTCGGCCTGCTCCTGGACGCCTACCAGCGCCGCGACAAGGTCGGCCTGGTCACCTTCCGCGGTACCCGCGCCGACCTGGTGCTGCCGCCGACCTCCTCCGTCGAGGCCGGCGCCGCCCGGCTGCGCGAGCTGCCGACCGGCGGCCGCACCCCGCTGGCCGCCGGGCTGCTCCGCGCCGCCGAGGTGCTGCGGGTCGAGCGCCTGCGCGACCCGTCGAGGCGCCCGCTGCTGGTCCTGGTGACCGACGGGCGGGCCACCTCGGGCACCGTCGAGGAGTCCCACCGGGCCGCCGGGCTGCTGGCCGGGGTGGCCACGGTGGTGGTGGACTGTGAGAGCGGGCACGTCCGCCTCGGCCTGGCCGGAGCCCTGGCACGGCGGATGGACGCGCAGAGCGTGCGCCTCGACGACCTCACCGATCTGGCAGGCATGATCCGGCGACGGCGAGCCGCCGCATGACGCAACGTGACATGGTGTGACATAACGTGATATGGCGTGACGGCGGGTCCGTGGCGGGCCGTACGACACTGAAAGGCGAATGACGATGCCGCAGGGCAGACCGGTCAGCGTCCCGGAGGACGGGCTGACCACCCGGCAGCGCCGTACCCGGCCGCTGCTGATCGTGCACACCGGCCCGGGCAAGGGCAAGTCCACCGCGGCCTTCGGTCTGGCCCTGCGCGCCTGGAACCAGGGCTGGCCGATCGGGGTGTTCCAGTTTGTCAAGTCCGCCAAGTGGCGCATCGGGGAGGAACGCGCCCTGCGCGTCCTGGGCGACTCCGGGGAGGGCGGCCCGGTCTCCTGGCACAAGATGGGGGAGGGCTGGTCGTGGATCCAGCGCCCCGGCAGCGAGGAGGACCACGCCGCCGACGCACGCGAGGGGTGGGAACAGATCAAACGCGACCTCGCCGCCGAGACGTTCCGGCTGTACGTGCTCGACGAGTTCACCTACCCGATGAAGTGGGGCTGGATCGACGCCGAGGAGGTCGTCGCCACCCTGGCGGAGCGGCCCGGCAGCCAGCACGTCGTCGTCACGGGCCGCGACGCCGACCCCCGCCTGGTCGCCGCCGCCGACCTGGTGACGGAGATGGGCAAGGTCAAGCACCCCATGGACGCCGGGCAGAAAGGGCAGAAGGGCATCGAATGGTAGCCCGTCTGGTGATCGCGGCCCCTGCGTCGGGGGCCGGGAAGACCACGGTCGCGACCGGTCTGATGGCCGCGCTCACCCGCAGGGGCATGGCGGTCTCCCCGCACAAGGTGGGACCCGACTACATCGATCCCGGCTATCACGCCCTGGCCACGGGCCGTCCCGGGCGCAACCTCGACCCGTGGCTGGTGGGGGAGGAGCTCGTCGCCCCGCTGTTCCTGCACGGCGCGGCCGGGGCCGACCTCGCCGTCGTCGAGGGCGTGATGGGCCTCTACGACGGGGCGGGCTCGGGCGAGTTCGCCTCGACCGCGCACGTCGCCAGGCTGCTGGAGGCCCCGGTCGTCCTGGTGGTCGACGCGGCCAGGCAGAGCCGCTCCGTGGCCGCGATCGTGCACGGGTTCGCCTCCTACGACACCCGGATCAGGATCGGCGGGGTGATCCTCAACCGGGTCGGCTCCGCCCGGCACGAGGACATCTGCCGCGAGGCCCTGGCCGAGAGCGGCGTCCCGGTGCTGGGCGTGATCCACCGCAGCGACGCCGTCGCGACCCCCTCCCGCCATCTCGGCCTCGTGCCCGCCGCGGAACGCCGGATCCAGGCCGGCCGGGCCATGGACGCCGTCGCGGAACTGGTCGCCGCCTCGTGCGACCTGGAGGGGCTCGTACGGCTCGCCCGCACCGCCCCAGCCCTGTCCGCCCTCCCGTGGACCCCCGGGCCCCCGGAACCCGTGGTGCCCGTCACCACGAGGGTCGCGCTGGCGGGAGGACAGGCGTTCACCTTCGGCTACACCGAGCAGGCCGAGCTTCTGGCGGCCGCCGGAGCCGAGGTCGTCACCTTCGACCCCCTCGTCGACGAGGCCCTGCCGGAGGGGACGGAGGGAGTGATCATCGGCGGAGGGTTCCCCGAGGTGTACGCGGCCGAACTGTCGGCCAACGAGCCGCTGCGCAAGGAGGTCTCCGCGTTCGGCGGCCCGGTCTCCGCCGAGTGCGCGGGCCTGCTGTACCTGGCCAGGCGGCTGGACGGCAGGCCGATGTGCGGGGTCCTCGACCTCGAGGCCAGGATGACCGGCACCCTCACCCTCGGCTACCGCGACGCGGTGGCGGTGCGGGACTCGGCGCTGACCCGGGCGGGTGAGCGCTACCGGGGCCACGAGTTCCACCGCACGACCGTCGAGCCCGCGCCCGAACGGCCCCTGTTCCGCTGGAGGGGCGGCGCCGACGGGTTCGCCGCGGGGCCGGTGGTCGCCTCCTACCTGCACCTGCACTGGGCGGGCAGTCCCGAGCTGGCCGCCCGCTTCGTCGGGATGTGCCGCGCGGGGGCCGGCCGGTAGGGCCGTCCCGGCCCCCGAGGTCTCCCGGGGGTCTCCAGCCTTCCCCGCCTCCCGGCCCCGGCCCCGGCCCCGGGGCCGGATCTCCGGGCTCCTGACCCGGGCTCCGGCGTTCCGCGGACCCGGCCGTGTCCCCTGTGTCCCCTGTGTCCCCTGTGCTCCAGGTGTCCTCCGGCGCCTCCCGGTGCCCACGGGTGTTCTCCGATGTTCTCCGGTGTGAGCCTCACCGGAGAACATCCGGGAATACGGAAACCCGTTGATCTACTTTGTAAAGGCGTCGGCGCGGCGCCGCGCCGTGCTCAGGCGGCGCTGAAGCAGCGCACCTTGGCCAGCAGGGCCGAGGTCTGCTCGGCGCTCAGCCGCGCCCTGGGGTCCTTGCGGAGCAGGCCGCGCAGGACCGGCTCCAGCGCGCCCGCCCGCTGCGGCGGCCGTGCGGGCTCACGCAGAGCCTGGACCAGGGCGGGCATCGAGTTCACCGACCGGAACGGGGTCCTGCCCTCGACCGCCATGTAGAGGGTCGCCCCGAACGACCACATGTCCGCCTCGCGCGTCCCGCCCCGTCCCTGCAGGGTCTCCGGCGCGATGAACGCCGGGGTCCCGCGCAGGGAGGTGCCCGCCGCGCCCTCGAAGGCGGCGAAGCCGAAGTCCGCCAGCACCACGCGGTCGCCCGTCAGCATGATGTTGGCGGGCTTGATGTCGCGGTGGACCACTCCGCCGTCGTGCGCGTGCCGCAGCGCGTCGAGCAGTTTGCGCCCCATCGCCGCCACCAGGTCCGCGGGGAGAGGGCCCGCCTGCACGAGCGTGTCGTGCAGGGTCAGCGCCTCGAGGAACTCCATGACGATCCAGAGCCGCTCGCCCTCCTCGGTGAGGTTGTGCACGGTCACGATGCCCCGGTGGCTCAGCCGGGCCGCCATCCGTGCCTCGCGCACCACCCGCCGCCGCTGGTCCGCGGCGGCGGGTCCCGGAGGCAGGGCGATCTCCTTGAGCGCCACTTCTCGTTCGAGTAACAGGTCGTAGGCGCGCCAGACCACGCCCGTCGCTCCCCGGCCGACGGGGGAAAGAAGCTTGTAACGGCTGGCGACGATGGTGCTCACCCGCCAATGATCGCAGTTTCGGACCGTGTTGGCCTACTTGGAACGATCCCGACTCGCCGGGTGGGGTAAACGGACCCGGATCCGTGGCGTGAAGGCCGCAAAACGACGCCGATGCCCTGCGGAGACGCCCCCGCGGACGCCTGCGAGGAGGGGCGGGAGCCGGACCGGCCCGTCCGGCCGGGCGGGTGGATTTGCCGTGGGAGGGTACCGGCGGGTTGTCTTACGGGTAGGGCCTCGAAGTGACTTCGGCGGGCTCCCGTAAAGATCGCAGGACGATCCACGCGAAATGTCTGCCGGTTCGGGGAAGATATGGGGCAGAGACGTCCCCCATGTGGAGGTGCCACAGATGGCTAGCAAGGACACCGGCGGTCAGAAGCAGACCGGTCGGACCGACAGGGAGGTGGAGGAGACCGCCCCGGCGGACTCCACCGACGTCCAGGACCGTCACGAGAAGCTTTCCGACGACGTCGACGCGATTCTCGACGAGATCGACGAGGTCCTCGAGGAGAACGCCGAGGAGTTCGTCAGGTCGTACGTCCAAAAGGGCGGACAGTAGGGCGAAGGCCCGAGTCGCATGGTCTGGGGTGAGGGCAGAGCCGTCAGGAGCTGAGGAGCGGGCGGGGCCGCGAAGCGAAGGGCCGCCGGCGGCGGCTCCCCGAGCGTACGGACACCGTTGGAGACACCGACAGGTCGGGGCGTTCCGGTTTCGGCCGCCACCGTGCCGCGAACGATGACCGACCGGCCACCGCCGGTCCTGTCACACCTGTGCGACGTGGACCGGCCGGGCCGCGGGTCCGCGGCGAACACGACGACGAGACGACGAACCACGCGGTAGAGGGATCGGGGCGCGGCCCGCAGGCCGCGACCCCTGGCAGGCGCGGCCCGCGCCTTGGCAGCCCGCGGGGCGTGCCGTCACCATGCCCGTGGTCACGCCGGGGCCCCGTCTCGGCAGCGTCGCGATCACGCGGCCCCCGCGACACCGCGGCCCGCTCCGTCACGGGCCACACGAGCGCGACAGCCCGGTGATTACCCGGGCTTACCCGGGCTGTAAAGATTCGAAGAACCGCGCGAAGGGGGTTCGCGCTGAGCTGATCCAGGGAAGTGCAAGCAGCACGGCAAGATGAGTAAGGTCGGGCCTTAAAAGGACCGCACCTTTGGAGGGAGTCGCGTGGGATCGCACAGGGACCTGCCCGCCGGCATGGTGAATCACATCTTCACGAACAGCGGCATTTCCTCGTTCACCGAGTTCGTCGGCTCCTACGCGCCGGACTTGCTGCCCGGCCGAAACGAGACCCTGGCAGTCCCGGTCGGCGATCAGATTCCGCACGCGACCACGATCGTCGCGGCGACCTGCGCCGGCGGCGTGGTGATGGCCGGTGACCGCCGTGCGACCTCGGGGAACATCATCTCCCAGCGAGACGTGGAGAAGGTGTTCCGCACCGACGACCACTCGTGCATGGGCATCGCGGGAACGGCGAGCACCGGCATCGAGATGGCCCGCCTCTACCGGGTCGAACTCGAGCACTACGAGAAGATGGAAGGCCGCACGCTCTCGGTCGCGGGCAAGGCCAACCGGCTCGCCACCATGATCCGCGGCAACCTCGGCATGGCGATGCAGGGCCTGGTCGTGGTGCCGCTGTTCGCCGCCTACGACCCCGAGACCGATGGTGGGCGGATCTTCGGTTACGACGTCGGCGGCGGGCCGTACGAGCAGCAGCAGTACCACTCGATCGGCTCCGGCTCGATCTTCGCGCGCGGCTCGCTGAAGAAGCTCTACCGGGAGAACGCCTCGCCGGAGGTGGTCGTCCAGGTGCTGATCAACGCGTTGTACGATGCCGCCGACGACGACTCGGCGACCGGCGGCCCCGACGTCACCCGTAAGATCTGGCCCGTCGTAGCGCAGATCACCGCCGACGGTTTCCACCGTCTGTCCGACGAGGAGGTGGGCGGTCACGTCCAGACCGTCCTCGACGTACGGATGACCTCCCCCGACGGCCCCGTCGCCCCGCTGCGCTAACACGAGAGGATCACCCCAGGTGTCCATACCCTTTGGATATGTCTCGCCCGAGCAGCAGATGCGGGACAAGGCGGATTACGCGCGTAAGGGGATCGCGCGAGGCCGCAGCGTCGTCGTCCTGCAGTACGAGCACGGCATCCTGTTCGTCGCCCCCAACCCCTCCAGGGCCCTGCACAAGATCAGCGAGATCTACGACAGGATCGGCTTCGCCGCGGTCGGCCGCTACAACGAGTTCGAGGCGCTGCGCCTCGGCGGCATCCGCTACGCCGACATCAACGGCTACAACTACGCGCGCGACGACGTCACCGCGCGCGGCCTGGCCAACCTCTACGCGCAGAACCTCGGCCAGATCTTCACCGAGTCGCTGAAGCCGTTCGAGGTCGAGATCGTCGTGGCCGAGGTCGGCGACTCCTCCGACGAGGACCACATCTACCGTCTCACCTTCGACGGCTCGGTCTTCGACGAGACCGGCCTGGTAGCGATGGGCGGTCAGGCCGAGGCGGTCGCGGCCAGGCTCAAGGAGCGCTACCGCGAGGGGCTGCCGCTGGCCGAGGCGCTGGAGGCGGCGCTGTTCGCGCTCACGGAGCCGGGGGGCGAGCGTTCCCCGGCCAGCCAGCTGGAGGTGGCGGTGCTCGACCGCAACCGGCCGCACCGCAAGTTCCAGCGCCTCATCGGCCCGAAGCTGGAGCGCCTGCTGGCCGGGCAGGGGGAGGCGGCTCCGGCGGCCGAGCCCGAGGCTCCCGAGGCTCCCGGGACGCCCGAGGCTCCCGTGACGCCCGGGACGTCCGAGACGCCCGGCCTCCCGCCCACCGCCCCCGAGGGGGACATCGACACCGGCTCGAACGGCTGACCGTTCCCGCATCCACGCACGGCCGGGCGCCGCGCCCCCCACGGGGCGCGGCGCCCGGCCGTGTGACGTGTATCACCGTGCTCCGGGCCAACCTCATCTCCGCCGCCGTCGTCGTATCGGGCATGAATCGTTCCCTGCCGGCCGCGCTCGCGGCCACCGTGCTCTCCGCCGCCCTGATCGGAGCGACTCCCGCCGAGGCCGCCGCGATCCCGGACTTCCCCGTGCCGAAGGTCTTCGGGACCACGTTCCAGAGCGATCCCGGCCATGACTTCACCAAGCACATCAGCCCCCGCAAGGACGGCGTCCTGCGGGGCTGGATCACCCACGTGGCCCGCACCGAGGTGGAGTACAAGCCGATCAAGTGGGTGAAGGACAAGTACTCCGAGGGGTACTTCGTCGGTCCGGCCGAGGGCGACGTGACCGCCTACGCCTCGCCCGTGGCCGCGAACGTCGTCTTCCTGAGCGCCTTCGGCTGCTCGGCCGACCTCGCGGGGATGACCGTCGACAAGCACGGGCTCGGGGCCAAGCGCTGCTCCCGCAAGGTGCTGCTGAGCAGGGCCAAGGAGTTCCAGCGCCCCTCACTGATCACCGTGTACCGCGGCCGGATCGTCAAGGTCCAGGAGATCTACACTCCCTGAACCCCGCACCGTACGGCCGTGCCGGGAGCGGTCCACCCGCGGCGCGAGCCGCTCCCGGGTGATGAGAATCATGCTTTTTCGGCTAGCCGAATCGCCCGGCCGGTGCCCCGGGCCGCCGACCGGCGTCACGGGGCGGGCCGGTTCCGCTCCGCCAGGGGGAGGCACCCGGGGGAGGCGCCCCGGGGTGGGCGTCCGGCGCGGGCGTCCGCCGCTTCCGAGCCTTCCCGCGGGGTCCGGGCCCGTCCTCACCGGGCGTGAGCCCCGCTCACGCTTAGCCGCTTCCTCCCGCGGGCATAAGCCGTACGACCGAAAACCCCACTGATCCCTCCCGCAAGAGGGGTTCGGCGAATAGTGTGAGGCAATGGATCGTCGCATCTTCGGGCTTGAGAACGAGTACGGCGTCACCTGCACGTTCAGGGGGCAGCGGCGGCTGTCGCCCGACGAGGTAGCGCGCTATCTATTCCGCCGGGTCGTCTCCTGGGGCCGGTCGAGCAACGTCTTCCTGCGCAACGGAGCGCGTCTCTATCTCGACGTTGGCAGCCACCCCGAGTACGCCACCCCCGAGTGTGACAGCGTCGTGGAGCTCGTCACCCACGACAAGGCGGGCGAGCGCATCCTGGAGGGCCTGCTCGTCGACGCCGAGAAGAGGCTCCGCGAGGAGGGCATCGCCGGCGACATCTACCTTTTCAAGAACAACACCGACTCGGCGGGCAACTCCTACGGCTGTCACGAGAACTACCTGGTCGGCCGGCACGGGGAGTTCGGCCGCCTGGCCGACGTGCTCATCCCCTTCCTGGTCACCCGTCAGATCATCTGCGGCGCGGGCAAGGTGCTGCAGACCCCTCGCGGCGCGGTCTACTGCGTCTCCCAGCGGGCCGAGCACATCTGGGAGGGCGTCTCCAGCGCCACCACCCGGTCCCGGCCGATCATCAACACCCGTGACGAGCCGCACGCCGACGCCGAGCGCTTCCGCCGCCTGCACGTCATCGTCGGCGACTCCAACATGAGCGAGACGACCATGCTGCTCAAGGTCGGCGCGACGGACCTGGTGCTGCGCATGATCGAGGCGGGCACCGTGATGCGCGACCTGTCGCTGGAGAACCCGATCCGGGCCATCCGGGAGGTCTCCCACGACATGACCGGGCGGCGGCGCGTACGGCTGGCCAACGGCAGGGAGGCGTCCTCGCTGGAGATCCAGCAGGAGTACCTCTCCAAGGCCCGTGACTTCGTCGACCGCCGGGGCGGCGACGAGATCAGCAACCGGGTGCTCGAGCTGTGGGAGCGGACGCTCACCGCCGTCGAGACCGGCGACCTCGACCTGGTCGCCCGCGAGATCGACTGGGTCACCAAGTATCAGCTGATCGAGCGCTACCGCAGGAAGTACGACCTGCCCCTGTCCAGCCCCAGGGTCGCCCAGCTCGACCTCGCCTACCACGACGTGCACCGCCGCCGGGGCCTGTTCTACCTGCTGCAGAAGCGCGGCGCGGTCGAGCGGGTCGCCTCCGACCTGAAGATCTTCGAGGCCAAGTCGGTGCCGCCGCAGACCACCAGGGCGAAGCTGCGCGGGGAGTTCATCCGCAGGGCGCAGGAGAAGCGGCGCGACTTCACCGTCGACTGGGTGCATCTGAAGCTCAACGATCAGGCGCAGCGCACGGTGCTGTGCAAGGACCCTTTCCGCAGCGTGGACGAGAGAGTGGACAAACTCATCGCGGGAATGTGATGGTCACGCTTCGGCAAGGTCCTTTACGGCTTACCGCACCCGTATGTCAGGACGGGTAGTGTGACGCAAACCTGACGTCTGCTTGAGGGATATCTATGCGCCGCCGCAGCCTGGCCGTACTGGCCGCAGTGCCGTTGTTGTTCGCCGCCGCCTGTGGCTCCGGAGGTGGCACGGACACCGTCGCCACTCCGGCCGGTGCCCAGGCGGCGCCGGACCTGAAGGTCACCGGGGAGGCGAACGCCAAGCCGACCGTGGCCTTCCCGGCGAAGGTCGTCGAAACCTCCTCCTACAAGGTGGTCACGCCCGGGACCGGTGCCGTCTCCGTCAAGGAGGGCGGCAGCGTGGTCGCCAACTTCACCGTCTTCACCTGGGACGGTAAGGAGAACAAGATGGCGGGCTCGACCTACGACGAGGGCGGCCCGCAGCTGATCACGCTCAACGAGCAGGTTCCGGAGATCCTGCGCAAGGGCTTCACCTCGACCAAGAGCGGCGGCCGGTTCCTCTCGGTCGTCGCCAAGGACGCACTGCCCAAGGAGCAGCAGGCCCAGGCGCCCGCGGGCCAGTCGCAGGTCTTCGTGGTCGACGTGGTCGACGTTCCGGCGAACAAGGCCGCCCAGGGCACCGCGGCCGACCCCGGGATCAAGGGTGTCAAGGTGGAGAACCCGGGCGGAGAGGCCGCGCCCAAGCTGACCACCAAGACCTCGGAGAAGGCCCCCAAGGGGCTCGTCGCCAAGACCGTGATCAAGGGCTCCGGGCCGGAGGTCAAGTCGGGCCAGTCGATCCTGGTCCAGTACGCGGGCAAGATCTGGGGATCGGACCTGGAGTTCGACAGCAGCTGGTCGCGCGGCGGTGAGCCGATCATATTCCAGATCGGCACCGGGAAGGTCATCAAGGGCTGGGACCAGGGCCTGGTCGGCGTCCCGGTCGGCAGTCGCGTGCTGCTGAGCATCCCGCCGGACCTCGGTTACGGCAAGGAGGGATCCGGCGACAAGATCAAGGGCACCGACACGCTGGTCTTCCTGGTCGACGTCCTGGCGGCCTACTGAGCCGCGGGAACCGGTGAGGTCGCCGCACGCCGGTCGGCGGTGGGGCACGGGCCCGCGCCCCGGCCGGGCCGGGCCTAGAATCCCGGCTGTGAGCAGCGACGACCTCGGCACGGTGGCGGCCCTCCACGACCCGGTACGGCGGGCCGTATACGAGTACGTGATCTCTCTCGGCCGCGAGGCCGGGCGTAACGAGACGGCGGAGGCGGTCGGGGTGCAGCGCACCCTGGCCGCCTTTCATCTTGACAAGCTGGTCGAGGCCGGGCTGCTGGAGGCGGGTTTCAGGCGGCTGACGGACCGCACGGGCCCCGGCAGCGGCCGGCCGGCGAAGGTCTACCGCAGGGCGCCGGGGGAGTGGCAGGTCAGCGTCCCCGCCAGGGACTACCGCACTCTCGCGCTGGTGCTGGCCGAGGTGGTCGACCTGCTCGGCGGGGACGAGGTGGCCCAGGAGGCCGCGCGGCGGGTGGGCGCGGGGCTGGGGCGGGAGGGGGAGGACCTCGGCCGGGCGCTGCGCGGGCGGGGATACGAACCCTACGAGGAGGGGGACGACCTGCGGCTGCGCAACTGCCCGTTCCACGTGCTGTCCCTGGAACATCCGCTGCTGGTGTGCTCGATGAACCTGGCGCTGTGCCGGGGGCTGATCGAGGGGCTCGGGGACGACGGGGCGACGGCCAGGCTGGATCCCCGGCCGGGGGAGTGCTGCGTCGCCTTCTCTAAAAACAATAAAAATTGACATAGAAGGGCGGGGGATGGTCTGCTGATGGCCATGCATCTCGCCCAGCTGAACGTCGGCCACATGCGTGCCCCCGTCGACTCCCCCGAACTCGCCGACTTCGTCGCGGCACTCGAACCCGTCAACGCGGTCTCCGACGCCGCCCCCGGCTTCGTCTGGCGTCTCAAGGGCGGTGACAGTCCCCAGGATGTCGTCAAGCACGACTACGGCGACCACCTGGTGATCAACTTCTCGGTGTGGGAGTCGCGCGACACCCTGTGGGACTTCGTCTACCGCACCGTCCACCTGGGGTTCCTGCAGCGGCGCAGGGAGTGGTTCCTGCGCGTGGCGCAGCCGTACTCGGTGATGTGGTGGATCCCCGAGGGTCACATCCCGACGCTGGAGGAGGGGATGCGGCGCCTCGAACTGCTGCGGGCGCAGGGCCCCGCCCCGGAGGCGTTCACCTTCAAGGACTTCTACGACAGCAGCGAGGCGGCGTGGCGTCCGGCGGCGGCCGAGGCCAGGAAGTAGGCCAGGTCCTCGTCCAGGCCCCTGCCCATCGTGGACAGCCGCACCGGGCAGTCGCGCAGCGCCTCGTACAGGCCGTCCACGGGCACCCGGACCAGCTCGTGCCGTACGGCCAGCGGCTCGGACTGCTCGGCGACCCGCCCGCCGAAGGCGCCGGGCAGCTCGGGCACCGCGACCTGGGCCGGGGCCAGGGCCACCCTGCCATAGGCGGTCAGCGAGTGGTGGGAGACCCCGATGTGGCGCTCGCGCCGGTCACCCTCGCTGATCCGCAGCGCCGCGACGGGCCGGCCGCCGAGCACCGCGGCGGCGTTGACCGCCTCGCCGGCCGAGACGCCGGAGAAGCCCCAGCGGGTGCCGGTGCCCAGGTTCCCCGGTCCCTGGGTGACGATCGCCACGTCGGCGCCCATGACGTGGCGGGCCGCGAGCAGGCCTGTGTGCAGCGTCACGGCCTCGACGTCGCCGCCGAACGACTGGCCGACCGTGACAACCCCCTCCAGCCACCCGGCCTGCCTGAGCTGGGCGCAGGACATGGAGAACCAGGCGGGCAGCGCGCCGCCGTCGAGCATCACGTAGGCGACCCTGACGGCCCGGCCCTCGTCCGCCCGCTCGGTCTCCGCGGGAGTGGTCGTCTCGGGGGCCTCGCCCGTCTCCCGCGCCTGTTCCCGGGCGGCGGGGCCGCCGGGAGGGCGTGAGCCGTACAGGCCGCAGAGGATCGCCGGCAGCGCCGAGTGCAGATCGGCGACGACCACCGGCATGCCGTCCAGCGAGTCGGCGTCGCGGAGCGTCTCGTGAAAGGGGGAGTCCTGCTCGTCGGCGCCGAGCACGGTAGCCTGCAGCGGGGTGTAGCGTGCCTTCACCAGGTGCCCCGGCCCCTGCGGATCTTTCGGCAATCTGTCCGGGAGCGCCACCACCATGGCGTAACCTCCCGTACCGAGACCCATCGCGAGCGCGGTCGTGTTGAGGAGCACCGTGTCGCCCGGCTCAGGACGCCCGACCAGGGCGGGGTAGGCCAGCGCGCGGACGTTTCCCTCCTCGGTGGAGACGTCGAGTTCCATCGCTCCCGGCCACTCTCGCCGGATCCGCACGATCTCGCCCCTGCGCCATCTGATCACCGGGGAAGAGTAGCGTCACCTGGACGTAGAGTCATGTGAACGGGGAAGGAGGCCGGATGTCTCGCCGGAAGACCGAGCGGTTGCTGAACCTTGTGATCTGCCTGCTGGCCACGAGGCGGCCGCTCAGCGCCGAGCACATCCGCCAGGCGGTGCCCGGCTACGACGCCGCCAACGACGAGGCCTTCCAGCGGATGTTCGAGCGGGACAAGAACGAGCTGCGCGAGATCGGCATTCCGATCGAGGTGCAGAAGGACCCCTGGGAGGAGGATCCGGGCTACCGGATCGTCCGGCAGGCCTACGAGCTGCCCGAGATCACCCTGGAGCCGGACGAGGCGGCCGTGGTCGGCCTGGCGGCCCAGGTGTGGCAGCGGGCCAGTCTGGCCGAGGCGGCCAGCGGCGCGCTGCTGAAGCTGCGCGCGGGGGGTGTGGAGACCGACGAGGCGGGCGGGATGCTCGGCGGGGCGCTGGAGCTGCGCGTCGACACGAGGGACCCGTCCTTCCCCGCGCTGTGGGAGGCCGTGCGCGACCGGCGCGCGGTCCGCTTCCCCTACCGGGCGGCGGCCAGCCAGAGCGTGCTGACCCGGACGGTCGAGCCGTGGGGCGTGGTCAGCCGCCGCGGCCGGTGGTACGTCGTCGGGCACGACCGCGACCGCGGCGCGGCGCGGGTGTTCAGGCTCAGCCGGATCAACGGCCCCGTCGTCCCGGTCGGCCGTCCCGGGACCGTCGTGGTCCCCGAGGACGTCGACATCAAGTCGATGGTCGGCTACCGCGACGACATGACGGTCCAGGAGCGCACCGCCCTCATCCGGGTCCGCGAGGGCACCTGCCAGGGGCTGCGCCAGGTGGCGAAGGCCGTACGGCGGGGCGATGACGGGTGGGACGAGCTGGACGTCGACTTCACCGACACCGAGCGGCTGGCCGGATGGGTGGTCGGCTTCGCCGCCGACGCCGAGGTGGCCGGGCCGCCGGACGCCAGGGAGGCAGTGATCTGCCGGCTGAAGGGCGCCCTGGCATGACGGGCGCGCGAGCGGCGGTCCGGGCCGCCGGTGAGGAGTGGACAGTGGCCGGGCGGGACGCGGGGCCGAGAAGGAGAGGCGAGGCATGAGCACGGCGGACCGGTTGCCCAGGCTGCTGGCCCTGGTGCCCTACCTGATGTCGCACCCCGGGGCCCAGGTGCCCGAGGTGGCGAAGATCTTCGGGCTGAGCGAGAAGCAGCTCATCGACGACCTGCAGCTGGTGTGGATGTGCGGGCTGCCCGGACACACCCCCGGTGATCTGATCGACGTCTCGTGGGACGGCGGCGAGATCATCATCGACAACGCCGACACCATCGCCCGCCCGCTGCGGCTGGGCGTCGACGAGGCCAGTGCCCTGCTGGTGGCCCTGCGCATGCTCGCCGAGCTGCCGGAGTTCGGCGAACGCGACGCGCTGGCCCGGGTCATCGCCAAGTTCGAGCAGGCCTCGGGCGAGGGCGCGGCCGCGGTCAGCAGCCAGGTCGCCGTCGAGGTCGACGCAGCCCCCGACGCGCTGCCGACCGTCAACGAGGCGCTGCGGTGCGGCAGGCGGCTCTCACTGCGCTACTACGTGCCGGGCCGCGACGAGATCACCCCGCGTGAGGTCGACCCGATGCGCCTGGTCGTGGTCGACGGCCGCTCCTACCTGTCGGGCTGGTGTTACCGGGCCGAGGCGGTGCGGCTGTTCCGCCTCGACCGGATGCTCACGGTGGAGATCCTCGACGTGGCCGCCGATCCGCCCGCGGACGCCGTGCCCGGCGAGGTGACGCCCGGGGTGTTCCGCCCCTCGCCGACCGACGAGCTGATCGAGCTGGAGCTGACCCCCGCGGGCCGCTGGGTCGCCGAATACTATCCGTGCGAGCGGGTCGAGGAGCTCGGCGAGGGCCGTCTGCGGGTGGGGCTGCGCGCCCGTGAGCAGGACTGGCTGGTGCGCCTGGCGCTGCGCCTGGGGGACACGGGGCGGGTGCTCTCCCCCGCCTCGCTGGCCGACGACGTCAGGCGGGCCGCGACGTCCGCGCTGAATCGTTACGAGTCGGTCTCCTGACACGCGACGTTATGATCTGTTGATATGAGCTGGATCTTCGCCGCGGTCGGTCTCGCCTTCGCAGGCCTTGTGCTGCTGGGTTTTCTGGGGGTCCGCGTGCTGCTGGCCACCCGGGAACTGGGCAGGGAGGTCGACGGAATACGCCGGAGGATCACCCCCGCACACAGCGCCTTCAACGAGCAGGTCCGGACAATCCAGGCCCGGAAGGGATGAGTCTGTGCCCGGGGGAGCGTACGATCGGGCAAGAGAGTGCATGTCGTTCGGCTTAAGGATGTGTCATGCCCAACCTGGGACCCACCGAGCTGATCATCATCGGAGTGATCCTGATCCTGCTGTTCGGCGCGAAGAAGCTGCCGGACGCGGCTCGTGGTCTGGGCCGATCGTTGCGGATCTTCAAGGCGGAGACCTCCAAGCTCCGCGACGACGACGAGGCGGGCGCTCCGGCGGCCACCGTCGTCCAGGCACAGCCGCAGGCCGCCCCGGCTCCTCAGCCGCTCCCCACGGCTCCCGCCGCCCAGGCGTCGGTCGAGGAGCAGGCCCGCGCCCTCGAGGAGCAGGCCGCCAAGCTGCGTGCCCAGGCCGGTGCCGCGAAGCCGCAGTAGGCTTCCGGTTGGTTCCTGATCACATCACTCGTCAGACCGGGATTCGTGAATGGCGCTGCTGAAATGGCCCAAGCCGGGCTCGAACGGATCGGTGTCGTCCGAGGAGAGGTCCGAGGGACGCATGCCGCTCATGGAGCATCTCCGTGAGCTGCGCAACCGTGTGATCATCGCCCTGCTCGCGATGGTCGTCGGCATCATTGTCGGCTTCATCTTCTTCCAGCCGATCTGGGCCTTCATCACCGCGCCCTACTGTGGCCTGCCCGCGTCGCGGATGCTGCGGCCGGGAGAGTGCACCTTCGCCATCCGCGGCGTCTTCGAGGCCTTCTTCGTCAACCTGAAGGTCGCGGCGATGTTCGCGATGGTGCTCTCCTCACCGGTCTGGCTGTACCAGATCTGGGCCTTCGTCACCCCCGGCCTGTACCGCAACGAGAAGCGCTACTCGATCTCGTTCCTCGGCCTGGCGATCCCGCTGTTCGCGGCGGGCGCGGCGCTGGCCTACCTCATCATGGACACCGGCCTGTCGATCCTGCTCGGCTTCGCGCCCGACAACGCGATCCCGCTGCTGGAGATGGACGACTACCTCACCTACGCGCTGGTGATGCTGATCATCTTCGGTGTCTCCTTCGAGCTGCCGCTGCTGATGGTCTTCCTCAACGTCATCGGGGTCCTGCCGCGTGCCACGGTGGCCAAGCACCGCCGCATGGTCATCTTCATCATGTTCGTCTTCGCGGCGCTCGCGACGCCGAGCACCGACCCGTTCTCGATGATCGCCCTGGCGATCCCGATGGTCGTGCTGTTCGCCCTCGCCGAGGGGTTCATGTACCTCAGGGAGAGAAGGGCCGCCGCCAAGGGCGATGACTTCTCCCAGCTGTCCGACGACGAGGCCTCTCCGCTCGATCTGGAGACGGATACCGACTCGCCGAAGTAAGCGATGGATTCCCGGGCCGTGCCCGGAGAGATCGCCGTCCTCGTCAATCCAGCCGCCCGGGGCGGACGTTCGCGGGAACTGCTCGGCCCGGTGCTGCACCGGTTGCGCCGCGGCGGAGCCGAGGTCTCGGTGATCGTCGGTGAGTCCGCCGCCGACGCCCTGACCCGCGCCCGTACGGCCGTCGCGGCGGGCGCGGGCACGCTGGTGGCCTTCGGCGGCGACGGGCTGGTGCACCTGGCCGTCCAGGCGGTCGCGGGGACCGGCGTCCCGCTGGGGATCGTCCCCGCGGGCACCGGAAACGACATCGCCGCCGCGCTCGGCCTGACGGGGAGATCACCCGTGGCCGCCGCCGACGTCGTGCTCGGCGGCGGGCTCCGCGCGGTCGACGCCGCCAGGACCGGTGACGGCGAATGGTTCGCCGGAGTCCTCGCCTGCGGCTTCGACTCCCGCGTCAACGAACGGGCCAACCGGATGACCTGGCCGCCGGGCATGGCCAGATACCTGCTCGCGCTGGCCGAGGAGCTCCGCTCCTTCCGGCCGATCCCCTTCCGGATCACCCTGGACGGCCCCGAAGGGCCCGAGGTGATCGAGCGGGAGGCCATGCTGGTCGCGGTCGGCAACACCTCCTCCTACGGCGCGGGGATGCGCGTCTGCCCGGACGCCGTCGCCGACGACGGCCTGCTGGACGTGACGATCCTCGGCGCCGTCTCCAAGGGCCGCTTCCTGCGGGTCTTCCCCCAGGTCTACCGGGGCGCCCACGTCGCCCACCCGTTCGTCGCGACCGGGCGCGCCCGCCGGATCACGCTGGAGGCCCCCGGCGTGGTCGCCTACGCCGACGGTGAGCGGCTCGGCCCCACCCCGCTCACCTGCGAGATCGTCCCCGGCGCGCTCCGGGTCCTCGTCCCGGCGGCGTCCGGGCCCGGATCCCCGGATCTTTCCGGGCCCGGAGCCCGGCGTGGGGAACCGGAGAGTAACGTTCCCGCCGAGTCCGCGCCGGACGGACCGGAATCCCGATATCGGTAGGCTTGGAGACATGACGACCCCAGCGGAACGTTACGCTGCCTTCCGTCAGAGCCAGGCCGACAGCGGGCCGGCGCTGACCTCGTTCCGCGGGCTGTACGACTTCGAGCTGGACGACTTCCAGCTCGACGCCTGCCGCGCGCTCGAGGCCGGCGACGGAGTGCTCGTGGCGGCCCCCACCGGCTCGGGCAAGACCGTGGTCGGCGAGTTCGCGGTGCACCTGGCCCTGGAGGAGGGCCGCAAGTGCTTCTACACGACCCCGATCAAGGCGCTGTCCAACCAGAAGTACAACGACCTGGTCAAACGGTACGGCGCGGCCAAGGTCGGCCTGCTCACCGGTGACAACAGCGTCAACGGCGAGGCCCCGATCGTCGTCATGACGACCGAGGTGCTGCGGAACATGCTCTACGCAGGGTCCGGCACCCTGGCGGGGCTCGGCTTCGTCGTCATGGACGAGGTGCACTACCTGGCCGACCGGTTCCGGGGCGCGGTCTGGGAAGAGGTGATCATCCACCTTCCCGAGTCGGTGCGGCTGGCCGCCCTGTCGGCCACCGTCAGCAACGCCGAGGAGTTCGGCGAGTGGCTGGGGGAGGTCCGCGGCGACACCAGCGTCATCGTCGACGAGCACCGTCCCGTCCCGCTCTGGCAGCACATGCTCGTCGGCCACCGCCTGTACGACCTGTTCGTCGGCGAGGAGGACGGCAGCCGGCCGCTGGTCAACCCGAACCTGCTGCGCCTGGCCAGGGACGAGGAGCGGCAGGCGTACGGCAGGGGCCGCAGGGGCTACTCCCGCCCGCGCAGGAGCGGCCCGCCCGACCGCGCCCAGGCGATCGAGCGCCTCGACGCGGCGGGTCTGCTGCCCGCGATCACGTTCATCTTCTCCAGGGCCGGTTGCGACGCCGCGGTCATGCAGTGCCTGTACGCCGGGATCCGGCTCACCACCGACGACGAACGCCACGAGATCCGGCAGATCGTCGACGAGCGCACCGCGCACCTGCCGGACGAGGACCTGGCCGTGCTGGGATACCTCGAATGGCGGGACGCCCTGGAACGCGGCCTGGCCGCCCACCACGCGGGCATGCTCCCCGCCTTCAAGGAGGTCGTCGAGGAGCTGTTCACCCGCAACCTGGTCAAGGCCGTGTTCGCCACCGAGACCCTCGCGCTGGGCATCAACATGCCCGCCCGCTCCGTGGTGATCGAGAAGCTCGACAAGTGGAACGGCGAGACCCACGCCGACCTCACCCCGGGGGAGTACACCCAGCTCACCGGGCGGGCCGGGCGGCGCGGCATCGACGTCGAGGGCCACGCGGTCGTGCACTGGCAGCCGGGCATGGACCCGCTGCAGGTCGCGGGGCTGGCCAGCACCCGCACCTACCCGCTGCGCTCCAGCTTCCGCCCCTCCTACAACATGGCGGTCAACCTGGTCGGCCAGGTGGGCAGGGAACGCGCCAGGACGCTCCTGGAGTCCTCCTTCGCCCAGTTCCAGGCCGACCGGGCGGTGGTCGGCATCGCCAAGCAGGTGCGCCGCCACGAGGAGGCGCTGCAGGGCTACCGCGAGGCGATGACCTGCCACCTGGGCGACTTCGAGGAGTACGCCGCGATGCGCAGGGCGCTGTCCGACCGGGAGGCCGAGCTGTCGCGCCAGCGCGGCACGGCCCGCAGGGCGCAGGCCCTGCGCTCGCTCGAGGCGCTGCGGCCCGGTGACATCATCCGCGTCCCCGGCGGGCGCAGGGCGGGGCTCGCGGTCGTCCTCGACCCCGGCCTCAACTCCCGGGGCGAGGGGCCCTCCCCGCTGGTGCTGACCATCGGCAAGCAGGTCAAGAAGCTGTCGCCCGCCGACTTCCCCGTGCCGGTCGAGCCGGTCGAGCACCTGCGCATCCCGAAGAACTTCAACGCGCGCTCGCCGAAGGAGCGGGCCAGCCTGGTCTCGTCGATGCACGCCAAGGTCGGTGACCGTGACTTCGGCAAGCCCGCCAGGGCGCGCGACCACGCCGCCGAGGACGAGGAGATCCTCCGCCTGCGCCGAGAGCTCCGGCAGCACCCCTGCCACGGCTGTGACGAGCGCGAGGACCACGCCCGCTGGGCGGAGCGCTACTACAAGCTGCTTCGCGAGACCGAAGGGCTGCGCCGCAGGGTCGAGGGCCGCTCCCACGTCATCGCCCGCACCTTCGACAAGGTCTGCGGGGTGCTCGACCAGCTCGGCTACCTCGACGGCGAGAGCGTCACCGCCGAGGGCCGCCGGCTGGCCCAGCTGTACACCGAGCTGGACCTGCTCACCGCCGAGTGCCTGCGCGCCGGGCTCTGGGACGACCTCGACCCCGCCGAGCTCGCGGCCTGCGTCTCCTCGCTGGTCTTCGAGTCCCGGCAGGCCGACGAGGCACGCCAGCCGAAGATCCCCGCGGGCGGCGTGCAGAAGGCCCTGGGCGACATGACGCGCCTGTGGGGGGAGCTGGAGGGCATCGAGAGCGACCACGGCCTGTCGTTCATCAGGGAGCCCGACTTCGGGTTCGCCTGGGCGGCCTTCCGCTGGGCCAAGGGCCACAGCCTGGACGCCGTGCTCGGCGAGGGCGTCAACGGCTCCGAGCTGGCCGCGGGAGACTTCGTGCGCTGGATCAAGCAGCTGCTCGACCTGCTCGGCCAGATCTCGGACGCCGCGCCCGCCGGCAGCAAGGTGAGGCAGAAGACGGGCAAGGCGATGGACGCCCTCCGGCGCGGGGTGGTGGCCTACTCCTCCCTGACCTGAGACTCTCCGGGGCCCCTCCTGGCCGGCCTGGGGCCCTATCCGGGCTCCTGGCCGGTTGAGCCCCGGCCGGGTCTCTCCGCGCCGTCCTGAGACCCGTTCCGGGGGGCCGGAGACGAGTGGCTCCGGAGTGGCCGGAGCCGGATAACAGCCGGGCGCGAAAGCCAACTGACCGCCCGGTCAATACCTTGTGACGGTTGGCGTGCGGAACGTCACCTTGAGGACGGTTTCCCGGGAGATCGCCCTGGAAATCCCCATGGCGGAGCCCCGTTCAACCCCCGCCCCAGGGAGGTAGGCATGTTCGCCCTTGCCGCCGCGTTGCTGTTCCTGCTCGCTCTGATCTTCCAACTCGCCGGTGTGGCCCTCGGCACCGTCGTGACCGTCACCACGCTGGTCCTCGCCGGACTGATCGCGGTCGCGCTGCACCTGCTCGGTGTCGGCGCCGGCTGGACGCTGAAGAGGTAGTCGCCCTCGGACGTTCCGGGCAGGCGGTCCGGGACGGCGCGCCGGAGGGATCCGCCAGGGTCCCCACCGTCAGGCCAGGCTGAAACGGACCTCCCTGGTCGCGGGGTCGGCGCGCGTCAGCCGTACCCGGACCGCCTTACCCAGCGGAAGCCGCTCGCCGTCACAGCGGGCGATCACCGCGGGGTCGGTGACCTGCACCTGGCCCCACGGATGCCCCTCGTCCACGTCGATCACCACAGCGTCGAACGTCTGGCCGACCCGCTCGCGCAGGACGAACGCCTCGACCAGATCCACGCACGCCCGCTCGACCGCGCCCGCGCGCCGCCCGGTCAGCCGCATGATGCCCGGCAGCTCGCCCATGACCCGCTGGACATCCTCGGGCACCGGCTCCCCGGCCGCGATCGCCAGGCAGATCTCGGTGGCGTAGCGGTCGATGAGACGGCGCAGCGGCGCGGTCACGTGGGCGTACGGCGCCGCCACCGCCGCGTGCTCCGCCTGGACGGGCGGCTCGCCGTTGAAGGCCACGTATCCGGCGCCGCGCAGCAGGACCGTCGACTCCTCCAGGAACGCGGCCTGCCCGGGAACCTTCGGGTCGAGGCCGTGCACGACCTCCCCGTAGGAGGTTCCCTCGGGCCACGGCACGCCGAGGGCCGCGGCCACCCGCCGGACCTGGGCGACCTTCTCGGCGGGGGCGGGCGGCAGCACCCGCAGCAGGCCGATCTCGGCGTCCAGCATCATCGAGGCGGCGGCCATGCCGGTCAGCAGCGAGATCTGGGCGTTCCAGGCCTCGGCCTCCATCGGTGCGCGCAGCTCGACCCGATAGCCGTCCCCGTCGGGGACGACCTCCTGCTCGGGAGTGGGCAGCGTGACACCGCCCCTGGCCCGCTCCAGCGCGAGCCTGAGCCTGCCGATCTCGGCGAGCAGCCGCAACGTGCCGTCCGCGGTGCCGGTGTCCACGGCGGTCTGCACGTAGTCGTAGTCGAGCCGTTCGCGGCTGCGCACCAGCGCCCTGGTCACGTCGGTGCCCACGATCCGGCCTTCGGCGTCGAGGTCGACGCACCACAGCGCGGCGGGCCGGACGGCCCCGGGCAGCAGGCTGGCCGCGCCCTCCGACAGCAGGGGCGGGTGCAGCGGGACCCGGCCGTCGGGCATGTAGACGGTCTCGCCCCGGCTGCGGGCCTCGGCGTCGATCGCTCCGCCGGGCCGTACGAACGCCGCGACGTCGGCGACGGCGTACCAGACGCGGTAGCCGCCGGCGCGCTCCTCCAGGTGCATCGCCTGGTCCAGGTCCATGGAGCCGGGCGGATCGATGGTGATCAGCGGCAGGTCGGTGCGGTCCAGGGCGGGCAGCGCGGGCACCTCGGCGACCCACTCCGCCTCCTCGGAGACCGTCTGGGGGAAGCCCTCGGGCAGCTTCTGCTCCCGGCGGATCCGGTCGAAACCATCGTTGAGCCGCGGATGGGACTCTCCGGACACACGGATGCTCTTGTGAGGCACGGAGGCCAACCTACCGCTCCTCGTCGCGGCCGCGTCCGCGGGGAGTGGTAGGCCGGCCGCCGTCGAACGGAGGGACCGGGGAGCGCGGGGCGGAACGCCGGCGCGGGCACCCGCCCGGCGGTCTCTCAGGCCCTCGGGATCACCGCTGTTCGCGGGCGGCGAGGAGGGCGGCCAGGGCGGCGGCGATGTGGGTCTCGGCGGCGGCCTTGTCGATACCGAGGCCGGTGAGCACGCCCGTGCCGTCTTCGAGCTCCAGCAGCGCCAGCAGGATGTGCTCGGTCCCGACGTAGTTGTGGCCCAGCCGCAGCGCCTCCCGGTGGGTGAGCTCCAGCGCCTTCTTGGCCCGCGCGTCGTACGGGACGAGGGCGGGCACCTGGTCGGCCGCCGCCGGCAGCGCCGCGGTCGCGGCCTGCCGTACGGCCTCCAGTGTCAGGCCCTGCGCGATGATGGCCTTCGCGGCGATCGCCTCCGGCTCGTTGAGCAGTCCCAGCACCAGGTGTTCGGAGGTGATCTCGGCGTTGCCCGCCGCGTGGGCCTCGTTCTGCGAGGCCACCACGACGTTCCTGGCCCGGTCGGTGAAGCGGGCGAACCTCTGGGCGGAGTCGAGGTCCGACGGCTGCCCGGGGTCCTTGGGGACGAAGCGCTTCTGGGCGGCCTGCTTGGTCACTCCCATGTTCCTGCCGATGTCGGTCCAGGAGGCGCCCGAGCGCCTGGCCTGGTCCACGAAGTGGCCGATCAGGTGGTCGGCCACTTCGCCGAGGGAGTCGGCGACGATGACCGCGTCGGAGAGCTGCTCCAGGACGTCGGAGCGCGTTTTCTTGATGGCCTCGATCAGGTCGTCGAGGCGGACCGGGTTCGTTATGCGGGTTGGTTCCGTCATGCGTCAACCATAAGTTGACGATTGAGGGATCGTCAACATGGGGTTGACGATTTTGGGACCGGGATAGGCCCGGGACGCCTCGTAGCCGGGATCACCGGGGCGGGGCTTTCGGCTGCGGGCGGCGGCTCCGATTCGCAGACAACTCATTGCAGGCGGGCATTTGCATTTGCATTTTCCTTCACCGTCAAGAGACCTCGCGGCTGCTGTGGCAGGACCACACCTTCCCGGCGCTCCCGCTGCTCGCGCGGTAGGGGGTCCGTGGCAATCGCGGAAAATCCAGACGGCCGGCTGTGTGGCGGGATACGGCCCGGTCGTCGAACCGCTCAGGACGCCGCCGGCGGTGACCCCGGTGGACGGCACCCGCTGCCGCGAGCTCCGCTGCCAGCCGGGCGGCCTGCTCACCCACGACGGCTGACCGCCGGGGCGGGCGCCGGGATCAGGTTCCCGGCGCCCAGGAGAGCGCCTCGGACAGCCGGCTCAGGGGGCCGTTCAGGCCGTAGCGCTCGGCCAGGGCGGCGAGCGTCTCCGGATCGCGCGGCTTGCCGGGGAGGGCGAGGTCCAGGTGCTCCGGGACGGGCACGTCGCGGGCGACCCGGACCACGGCCGGGGCGACCCGCAGGTAGTCGCGGGCCGCGCTCAGCCTGGCCCGCTGGCCCGCGGTGAGGTCGCCGCCCTCGTCGACGGCCCGGATCAGGGCCTCGAGCGAGCCGAACCGGGTGATGAGGCTCGCCGCGGTCTTGTCGCCGACCCCCGGCACCCCCGGCAGGCCGTCGCTGGGGTCGCCGCGCAGGGTGGCGAAGTCGGCGTAGGAGCGTCCCGGGACGCCGTACCTGGCGCTGACGGCGGCCTCGTCGACGAGCTGGAGGTTCTTGACGCCCTTCGCCGTGTAGAGGACCCGGATCGGCCCGCCGTCGTCGACGAGCTGGAACATGTCCCGGTCGCCGGTGACGATGTCGACCCCGCCCTCGGCGCGGGAGGCGAGCGTGCCCATCACGTCGTCGGCCTCGTAGCCGGGCACGCCGAGGCGGGCGATGCCCGCCGCGTCGAGGACCCGCTCGATCACCGGCACCTGCGGGGCGAGCGTGTCGGGCGTCTCCTCACCGCCGTCCGGGGCGACCCGGTGGGCCTTGTAGGTCGGGATCGCCGCCACCCGGAAGGCCGGACGCCAGTCGGCGTCCATGCACGCGGCCAGCTCGCCGGGGGAGTGCTGCCTGACCAGCATGGCGATCATGTCGATGAGTCCGCGGACCGCGTTGACGGGCATTCCGTCGGGGGCGGTCACCGACTCCGGAACTCCGTAGAAGGCGCGGTAGTACAGAGACGGGGTGTCGAGAAGCATCAGCCCGGGCATGGCGACCATTTAACCAACTCGTTCAGCCGCGCACGCCGATCACCAGCACACAGGTGTCGTCTTCGGGGTTGGGCCCGCCGACCGACCGGATCAGCCGGTCGAGGCCGGCGCGCAGGTCGCCCCACTCCAGGCCGGCCGCCGCCTTCAGGGTCAGCGCGAGGCCCTCGTCGATGTCGCGGTCGCGCCGCTCGACCAGCCCGTCGGTGAACAGCAGCAGCAGATCTCCCTCCAGCAGCCGCACGCTGGCCGGTTCGTACGGCACGGACCTGGTGGCCCCCAGCAGCACCCCGGCGGGCGGCTCCAGATGGGCGGCGGCCCCGTCGCGGATCAGGATCGGCGCGGGGTGCCCGGCCTGACCCCAGGTGAACACGCCGGTGGCCGGATCGAGATGGCCGACCACCGCGGTCGCGGTCGTCTCCTCGAAACGGTGCATCATCAGCTCGTTGAGCCAGGTCAGCAGCCGGTCGGGCGACTCGCCCGTCATCGCGAGGCCGCCCAGCGCGTGCCGGAGGCGGGTCATCTGGGCGATCGCGGGCAGGCCGTGCCCCGACACGTCGCCGACGGTCAGCAGCACCCGGCCGTCGGGCAGGGTCGCGGCTTCGTACCAGTCGCCGCCGAGACCGTCCTTCATGCCCGCGGGGATGTAGCGGACCTCCATCCGGGCGCGGGGAAGGTCGACGGCCGAGCCGAGGCCCGGCATGATCGCCTCACGCAGGGTCACGCTCACCTCCCGCTCCTCGGCGGCCCGCTCGCGGACCTCCAGCAGCTGCCGCCGGGACTCCGACATGATCCGCTCGGCCCTGCGGCGGCCCGTGATGTCCTGGATAACGCCGTGGACGGCGGAGCGTCCGCCCGTCACCACGAGGTCGAGGGCCGCGCGCAGGTTCCGGACCTCTCCCTCGCGGCGGATGCGGAACTCGGCCTGCCCCGGCTTGGCCAGGTCCACCACGGACCGCAGCAGCCGGTCCAGGACCGCCCGGTCCGGCGGCTCGACGTGGCCGACCAGATCGCGCAGGTGGATGGGGCCCTCGCCCGGGTCGCGGCCGAAGATGGCGTAGGCGTGGTCGGACCAGGTGGACTCGCCGCTGTGGAGGTTCCACTCGGCCCAGCCCAGGTCGCCCAGCCGTTCGGCGTGGGCCAGCCGTGCGCTGAGATGTTGTTGTTCCACGGCCATGTGCTCGTCCAGCTCTCCGCGCAACCGCTGCACCATCTCTGCCGCGGTCAGCGGGGCGGAACCGGTCACGTGGTCGTTTCGTGGGTGGAGGGGTGGCTGGTGGCCGCCCACTACGCCGACCATTTAGCTCGCTCTCGAAACATGGGGGGCCTGCGGACGTCCCGTCGACAAAATGTGATCGTCCTTCAACGGATTGTAGTGACGTCGTCGCGCTCCGGCGTCCTTTTCCCGGACTTTTCTCTGCCGGTCAGGGCGGGGGTGGGGTGGTGATCCGTCTCGGATTACATTGGTCGGTGTGACGATGGAGTCCTCTGACCTGTACCCCGTTTCCCGCCTGGCCGCCGCCCAGGAGGCCACGGCGGCCGCCGGCCTCGGCGCGCTGCTGCTCACGCCGGGCCCCGACCTGCGCTACGTGACCGGCTACGAGGCGTTGCCGCTGGAGCGGCTCACCTGCCTGGCGCTGCCCGCCGAGGGCGAGGCCTTCCTGGTGGTGCCCCGCCTGGAGCTGCCCGCCGCCGAGCACTCCCCGGCGTCGCGGCTCGGCATCGAGTTCGTCCCCTGGGACGAGACCGAAGACCCCTACGCGATCGTCGCCGCACGTCTGGGCGGGGCGGCCGGCGCCGGTGGTCGGGTGGGCGCGGTCGGCCTGGCCGACCGCATGTGGGCGATGCAGTCGCTGCGCTTCCGCGACGCGCTGCCCGGCGCGGACCAGGTGCTCGCCGGGACGGTCCTGCGGGGGCTGCGCATGCGCAAGAGCCCGGCCGAGGCGGCCGCGCTCCGCGAGGCGGGCGCCGCGATCGACGCCGTGCACGCGCAGGTGCCGGGTTTCCTGCGGGCGGGACGGACCGAGCGGGAGGTCGGCAGGGACATCGCCGAGGCGATCATCGCGGCGGGTCACTCGACCGTCGACTTCGTCATCGTCGGTTCCGGCCCCAACGGCGCCAGCCCCCACCACGAGCTGTCCGACCGGGTCATTCAGGCGGGGGAGCCGGTCGTGGTCGACATCGGCGGCCAGATGCCCAGCGGCTACTGCTCGGACTCCACCCGGGTCTACTGTGTCGGGGAGCCCCCCGCGGGCTTCGCGAAGTACTACGACGTGCTCCAGCGGGCCCAGGAGGCGGCGTGCGAGGCCGTGCGGCCCGGGGTGTCCTGCGAGGCGGTCGACGCCGCGGCGCGAGAGGTGATCGCCGCCGAGGGCTACGGGGAGTACTTCATCCACCGCACGGGGCACGGCATCGGCCTGGAGACCCACGAGGAGCCCTACATCGTGGCGGGCAACGCCGAGCCGCTGGCACCGGGCTTCGCCTTCTCCGTCGAACCGGGCATCTACCTGCCGGGGGCGCACGGCGCGCGCATCGAGGACATCCTGATCTGCACGGAGGAGGGCGGCGAGCGGGTCAACCACCGGCCTCGCGAGCTCGTCATCGTGTAACGGATGTCACAATCAGGGTGGCCGGCGACCCCGGCCGCCCTTTTTGCTGGTCGCACCACAACCTGGAGTGTGCGGATATGACCGTTGAGCGTATTCTGCCGACCGCCGAGGCCCACGACCTGCTGGACCTGGTCCGTGACCTGATCGGCAAGGAGGTCGCGCCCCGTGCGGTCGCCGACGAGTCCGCCGGGCGTTTCCCCCGCGAGGTGTTCACCGTCCTGGGCAGGTCGGGCCTGCTCGGGCTGCCCTATCCCGAGGAGTACGGCGGGGCGGCGCAGCCGTACGAGGTCTATCTCCAGGTGATCGAGGAGCTCGCGGCCGGCTGGCTGGCGGTCGGGCTCGGCCTGTCGGTGCACACCCTGTCCTGCTTCCCCGTCGCCGCCTACGGCACCGCGGAGCAGCGCGCCGAGCTGCTGCCGGAGATGCTCGGCGGCGAGCTGCTGGGCGCCTACTGCCTGTCCGAACCCCAGTCGGGCTCCGACGCCGCCGCCCTGACCACCCGCGCGGTGGCCGACGCCGAGGGGTACGTCGTGGACGGCGTCAAGGCGTGGATCACCCACGGCGGCGTCGCCGACTTCTACACCCTGATGGCCAGGACCTCCCCCGACGGAGGCCGGGGCATCTCCTGTTTCCACGTTCCCGCGGGGACCGAGGGCCTGTCGTTCGGCGCCCCGGAGAAGAAGATGGGCATGAGGTCCTCGCCGACCGCCCAGGTCCGCTTCGACGGGGCACGGCTCGGCCCAGGCGCGCTGCTGGGCGCCGAGGGGGAGGGCTTCCGCATCGCCCTGGCCGCCCTGGACGGAGGCAGGCTCGGCATCGCCGCCTGCGCCGTCGGCCTGGCCCAGGCGGCCCTGGACGCGGCCGTGGCCTACGCCGGGGAGCGCAGGCAGTTCGGCTCCCGCGTCATCGATTTCCAGGGAGTCGGCTTCATGCTCGCCGACATGGCCACCCAGGTCGCCGCCGCCCGCGCCCTCTACCTGGACGCCGCCCGCCTGCGCGACGCGGGCCGCCCGTACGGCACCCGGGCCGCGATGGCCAAGCTGTTCGCCACGGACATGTGCATGAAGGTCACCACCGACGCCGTCCAGGTGTTCGGCGGATACGGCTACGTCGAAGACTTCCCGGTCGAGCGCTACATGCGGGAGGCCAAGGTCCTGCAGATCGTGGAGGGCACCAACCAGGTGCAGCGCCTGGTGATCGGCAGGGCGCTGGCCAAGGGCACCGCCGCGTCGTGACGTTTCCGGTTCCGGCCCGGGGGACGTTCCCCGGCCGGGACGCCGTGGGCGGCTCCGTGGGCCGTCGCCGCCGGTCGCGGGGTCTCGGGCGGCCCCGCCGGAGGGCTTACCAGAGCAGGTGCAGCAGGGACAGGGCGGTGAGGAAGGCCGCGCAGCCGAAGGTGATGAGCAGGGTGCGCAGGCGCGCCATGCCCGTCGGGCGCAGCAGGACGGGGAGCGACAGCCCCATGATCACGAGGACGGCGAACATCCACGGCCCGTCCGGCGGCGGGCCGCCGTGCGGCAGGACGGCCGCCCGCTGGATCTCCTGGGCACCCTGGGAGAACAGCAGGCCGCTGAAGATCCCCACGGTCGCGTCGCCGCTCAGGCCGCGCCGATGGCTGAGGTAACCGACGAGGCCGAAGGCCACCATGGTGATGGCCAGCGCGGTCTGCCAGTTGTAGCCGGCCTGGGCGAGCAGGGTCTCCTGGTGGTTGAGGGCGTGGGCGATCACGTGGCCCGCGGTCAGCCCCGCGGTGGCCAGGAGGCCGTTCAGGGCCGCCCACCAGGCATTCGCCGAGCCACGGGCCACGACGAGGACCAGCAGCCCGTAGACGTACGGATCGTAGATCGCGGCGACGCTGTTGGGCAGCACCTCGGCGAGTGACTCGCCGACGACGGCGAGGACCATGCCGAGCGTCAGGCCCGCCAGCATCCTCTTGATGATGAGGCGTTCCCGTCGGTCCAGCGCCTGGAAGTCGACCTGCCAGGGGGTTTCGTGCTGGTTGCCGTGCATGCCCTTTTCCATGGCCGCCATTTCGCCCCCTCGCGCGTCCCGATTTCCTCCCTGCTCCGGAACCGTATCCTTCCCATTGCTGCCCGGTTGTTTCTAAAATATGACAAACCAGTCAAAAATCCACTTTTTTCTCTGATCGAAACATGACTCTCGCCGGGGAAGCCTCCCTTGGCGAATCCCGCGGACCGGACGGATCCCCGGCGGACACGGGGCGGAGACGGTTTCCGCCGCCCCGCGCGGGGTCGTTCAAAACTTGTCAAAGCCTCGTTCAGAGCCCGTACTGCTCCAGCAGCCGCAGCCAGACCTCGCTGACCGTCGGGAAGGACGGCACGGCGTGCCAGAGCCGGTCGAGCGTCACCTCGGCGGTGACCGCGACCGTCGCCGAGTGCAGCAGCTCGGCCACCCCGGGCCCGACGAAGGTCACGCCCAGCAGGACGCGCCGCCGCTCGTCCACCACCGCCTTGGCCCTGCCCCGGTAGCCCTCGCCCAGCAGGTAGGCCCCGGAGACCGCGCCGAGGTCGTACTCGACCACGCGCACGTCGAACCCCTCCGCCCTGGCGGCGGCCTCGGTGCGGCCGACCGCGCAGGCCTGGGGGTCGGTGAAGACCACCTGCGGCGCGCCGTACCCGTCCGCCGCGTCGCGCAGCCCGGGCAGGTCGTCCCGCTCTCCCCGGGCCCTGGCCACGATGACGTCGCCGCACACCCGCGCCTGGTACTTGCCCATGTGGGTGAGCAGATTGCGGCCGTTGACGTCGCCGACGGCGTACAGCCAGCCGTCGGCGACGCCGGTCGCCCGCATGCTGTCGTCCACCTCGACCGGACCCCTGTCCGGCAGGCCCACGACGCCGAGGCCGAGATCCCCCGTCGAGGGCGTGCGCCCCGTGGCCACCAGCAGCTCGTCGGCCTCCACAGGCGCCCCCTCGGCCAGATGGACGGTGACCGGGCCGCCGGGCAGCGGCCGCTCGACCCGGGTCACCCGGGCGCCGGTGCGCACCTCGATCCCCGCGTCCGTCATCGAGGCCGCCACCAGCTCCCCGGCGAACGGCTCCATCCGGCCCAGCAGCGAGTCCCCGCGCACCAGGAGCGTCACCTCCCGGGCGCCGAGACCGTGCAGTGCCTGAGCCATCTCACAGGCCACCACGCCTCCACCCAGCACCGCCAGCCGCCGGGGGACGGCCCGCACCCCGGTCGCGTCCCGGCTCGTCCACGGCGAGGCCTCGGCCAGCCCGGGAACCGGCGGAACCAGCGGACGGCTGCCGGTGGCCAGCACGACGGCGTGCCGGGCGCGCAGGGACCGCACCGAGCCGTCCGGCGCGGTCACCTCCACCTGCCGGGGACCCCGCAGCCTTCCCCGTCCCCGCACGAACTCCGCGGGCAGGCCCTCGATCCACTCGACCTGCTTGCCGTCGTCCAGGTTCGAGACGGCCTCGTCCCGCCGGGCGAGCACGGCGGCGACGTCGATCGGCCCCGGCTCCAGGCCCGGCACCCGGCCGACCTCCGCCGAGAGCTCCACCGGGCGGAGCAGGGCCTTGCTGGGGATGCACGCCCAGTAGGAGCACTCACCGCCCGCCAGCTCCGTCTCGACCACCGCGACGCTCAGCCCGCCGCGGGCCACCCGGCCCGCGGCGTTCTCACCCGCGGGACCGGCGCCTATGACGACCACGTCGAACTCGTCGGACACGACTGCCTCCAGAACTCCAGAACTTCCCGGACGATCGGCCGGTCGCCGGGCCTCGGGCCTCGGGCCGGGGCGCCGGTCGCACCAGCTTTTCATCCGGGACCGCCGGCACGCGTGACCGCGCGCCGGATTCGCGGACCTCTGTCCTGGGTCCGCGGGCTTTCGCCGTCCACCGGCCCGCCTCAGCGGCGGCGCCCCCTGGGCTTCAGCGGGATCCCGGGCAGCTCGGGCGCGGGCAGCCGGTCGCCCGCCGTGCCGGGGACCGTGCCGAACGTGTCGCCCGTCATCCACTCCCGCCTGAAGTGGACGATCTCCTCGTGGTCGCGGCCGACGAAGTTCCACCACATCACGATCCGCTCCTCGAACGGTTCGCCGCCGAGAAGCAGGAGACGCGCGGGCCCGCCGGCCCGCAGGGTGAGGCCGGAGCGCCCGGTGCCGAGATGGAGCAGCGGCCCCGGCGCGAGGTCGGTCCCCTCGGCCCGCGCCGTGCCGGACAGGACCAGCAGTGCGTACTCGAAGTCGGGCCGCAGCGGGATCAGGGCCTCCGCGCCCTCCGGCAGGGACACCTCGGCGCCGGTCAGGGGGCTGTAGGTCCGGGCCGGTGACACGACGCCGCCCAGCTCGCCCATGAACACCGTCGCGGTGAAGCCGGGGCCGGTCAGCGACGGCAGCGCCGGATGATGTTCGAAGTGCGGCTCCACCAGCCGGTGCGCGGAGGGGAGCGCCACCCACAGCTGCACCCCGTGCAGGCCGGCGTCGCGAGGGGACTCCTCCGAGTGCGAGATGGCGCGGCCCGCGGTCATGAGGTTGAGCTGCCCCGGCCGGATCAGCTGCTCACTGCCCAGGCAGTCGCGGTGCAGAACCTCGCCCGTGACGAGCCAGCTGACCGTCTGGAGCCCGGTGTGCGGGTGGGCGGGCACCCTCATGGTTGTCTTCTCCGGGCCGTAGTGGTCCAGGAAGCACCACGCCCCGACCATCCGGACGTCCCTGTTCGGCAGGGTCCGGGTCACCTTCATCCCTCTCGGACCGCCCAGCACCACGTCGCGGCCCGTCAGCAGCTCGTTCACCGGCTCCGTCGTGACGCCCGTGAAGCCGCCGCACTCGGTCTCCCGAGGGTCCTGTTCAAGGTTGCTCACCAGGTTCCTCCAGCATGGGTGCCCCGTTCCTCTAGAGAATGTACGACCTGGGAACGTACGGCGGCCCGCGGGAGGTCCGGCGACCGCGGCCGGGCAGGGTTGGGACCATGCCGTGACCATGGGGCGGTGCGGGTGACCTCCCCGTGCCGTTACCGTTGATCGGGTGGAGGAGATCGACCGCCGGATCGTGACGTTGCTGGCCAGGGATGGCCGGATGAGTTTCACCGACCTCGCAAGGGAGACCGGGCTGTCGGTGTCGGCGGTGCACCAGCGGGTGCGTCGGCTGGAGAAGCGCGGGGTCCTGCGGGGATACGCGGCGCTCGTCGACTACGACGCGGTCGGGCTCCCGCTCACCGCGTTCGTCTCCATCAAGCCCATCGATCCGGCCGCCGCGGACGACGCCCCCGAGCGGCTCGCCCACCTGGGCGCCATCGAGGCCTGCCACAGCGTGGCCGGGGACGAGAGCTACATCCTCAAGGTCCGGGTGGCCTCGCCGATCGCGCTGGAGGAGCTGCTCCACCAGATCCGCAGCTCGGCCAACGTCTCGACCAGGACGACGGTGGTGCTCAGCACGCCCTACGAGCACCGCGCTCCCGAGCTCATCGGCGCCGACGAGGGCAAGCCCGAAGAGCAGGTCTGACGCGCCGCCCGGCGCGGCCGTACGGCCCGCGTCCGGAGGGCACGGGCCGTACGGGGGCCGCTCTCACGCCATGGCGTGGAAGTGGGCGCGCAGCCGGGCCTTGGCCTCCTCGGTCGCGCCGAGGGCGTCCAGGCCGAGCAGGGCGGCGCCCACGATCGGCGGGACGTCCGCCACGATCAGCTTGGCCTGGGGGGCCTGCTCGGCGAAGCGCTCCTCGATCAGGCCGTTCAGCAGCGGGTCGCGGGCGGTCAGCACGCCACCGCCCAGGATCACCTCCATCGGGGTGCCGAGCAGGCCGAGGCGGCGCAGCGCGACCACCCCGAGCACGGTGACCTCGTCGGCCATCCGGGTCACGATCGAGCGGGCCACCGCGTCTCCCGAGCCCGCGACGGTCATCAGCACCGGCACCAGCTCGTGCAGCCTGAGGGCGGGCAGGTGCCCGAAGTGGATGTCCAGGGACACCTCCTCGACCGTGCGGGCGCCGAAGTGCTCGCGCACCGCCTGCTGGAGCGAGGTGGCCGGGCCACGGCCGTCCTCGGCGCGGACGGCCGACCACAGCGCCTCCTCGCCCAGGCCGTACCCGCCGCCCCAGTCGCCGGTGAGCCTGCCGAGGGCCGGATATCTCGTCACCTCTCCGGTGGGGGAGACCCCGACGGCGTTGATGCCCGCCCCGCACACCACGGCGACCCCGGCGGGCCCGGAGGCCCCGGCGCGCAGCAGCGCGAAGGTGTCGTTGCCGACGACCACGTTACGGCCGTACTCTCTGGCGGCGAGCTCGTCGCGGAGCTCCTCCTCCTCGACGGGCAGGTCGGCTCCGGCGACGTAGGCGGCCACGTGGTCGGCGAACGGGGGCGCCGCGTCCTGGCCGAGCATCCCGTGCACGGCGTCGCCGACGGCGTCGATCGCGACGTTCACGCCCGCGCTCTGCGGCTGGAAGGCCGCCCCCCGGCCCGTGGCCAGGACGGAGCCGTCCTCGGAGACCAGCGCGACGTCGGTCTTGCTGTTGCCGCCGTCCACCGCCAGGACGGTTCTCACGTCGTCACCCAGGGCAGGTGCACGCGGTTGGCCTCGACGAGAAGCCGGGCGAGCTCGTCCGACAGCGAGGCCTGGCCGATCAGCGGGTGGGCCAGCAGCGCGTCCGCGACGCGCCGCTCCCCGCCGTGCAGCGCGGCCTCCAGCGCCAGCGTCTCATAGGCCGTGACGTGCGCGATGAGGCCGGCGTACAGCGGCTCGACGGGGTCGATCGGCAGGGCCTTCGCGCCGGTCGCGGTGATCGTGGCCGGGACCTCGATGACCGCGTCGTCGGCCAGGAAGGGCAGCGTGCCGTCGTTGCGGAGGTTGACCACCTGGGTGTCGCCGCGGTCGCCGAGCAGGGAGGCGATCAGGGCGACCGCGGCCTCGGAGTAGAACGCGCCGCCGCGCTTCTCCAGCAGCTCGGGCTTGGTGTTCACCGACGGGTCGGCGTACATCTCCAGCAGCCTGGTCTCCATCGCGGCGACCTCGGTGGCGCGGGACGGCTTGCTCCGCTGCTCCTCGACCACGGCGTCGTGCTCGTAGAAGTAACGCAGGTAGTAGGAGGGCACGACACCGAGGTGACGGATCAGGGAGACGGGCAGGCCGACGCTCTGGGCGATCTCCTCGCCGTGCTCGTCCAGCAGCCGGGGCAGCACGTCCACGCCGTCCAGGTGCACGGCCCGCTCCCAGGTCAGGTGGTTCAGCCCGACGTGGCCCAGGGAGATCCGCTCCGGCGTGACCCCCAGCCTGGCGGCGAAGCGGCGCTGGAAGCCGATGGCCACGTTGCACAGGCCGATGGCGCGGTGTCCCGCCTCCAGCAGCGCCCTGGTGACGATGCCCACCGGGTTGGTGAAGTCGACGATCCAGGCGTCGGGCGCGTGCCTGCGGACCTTCTCGGCGATGTCCAGCACCACCGGGACCGTGCGCAGCGCCTTGGCCAGGCCGCCCGCGCCGGTGGTCTCCTGGCCCACGCAGCCGCACTGCAGCGGCAGCGTCTCGTCCACGTTGCGCGCGGCCTGGCCGCCGACGCGCAGCTGGAGCAGGACGGCCTGCGCCCCTGCGACCCCCTCCTCGACCGAGGAGGTCGCGACGACCTCGGCCGGGTGGCCGGCGTGCGCCAGCATCCGGCGGGCCATTCCCGAGACCGGTTCGAGACGGCGGGGGTCCGGATCGACCAGCGCGATCTCGGTGAGGGGGAGCTCGTCCCGCAGCCGCGCGAATCCATCGATCAGCTCCGGCGTGTACGTCGAGCCGCCCCCGACCACGGCGAGTTTCACCCTTTTACTCCTGTCAGTGTCACGCCCTCGATGAAAACCCTCTGGGCGAAGAAGAACACGATGATCACCGGTGCCATGACAAGGAGGGTCGCCGCCATGGTGAGGTTCCACTGCACGCTGTGCAGTGCCCGGAAGGACGCCAGCCCGAGAGACAGAGTCCAGTTCTCCTCTTTTATCTGTGTGTAAAGCAGCGGTCCATAGTAATCATTCCAGCAGTAAAAGAACTGGAACAGGGCGACCGCCGCGATGGCGGGCCTGGCCATCGGCAGAATCACGCTGACCAGCGTCTTCAGGTCCGAACAGCCGTCCACCCGGGCGGCCTCGCTGTACTCCTTGGGAATCGTGACCAGGAACTGCCGCAGCAGGAAAATCGAGAAGGCGTCGCCGAACAGCATCGGCAGGATCAGCGGCCACAGGGTGCCGGTGAGGTCCAAACGCGCCCAGAGAAGATAGATGGGAACGGCGACGACCTGTGGCGGGAGCATCATCATCGTGATGACCGCGAAAAAGGCCAGTTTGCGTCCCCGGAAGCGGAAGCGGGCCATCGCGTAGGCCGCCGGAATCGACGACAGCAGCATGAACAGGGTGGCGAGCCCGGCGTACATGAACGTGTTGCCCAGCCAGGTCAGCAGGTGCGACCTGGCGAACACCTTCGCGAAGTTGTCCCAGTTCCAGCTCGTCGGCCACAGGGAGCTGGTGAGCGCCTGCTCGTCGGTCATCAGCGCGGTCAGCGCCACGAACACCAGCGGCCCGAGGAACATCAGCGACAGCGCCACGGCGACGGCGTGGGAGGCGATCCAGTACAGGACCCGGCGGACCCGCACCCGCGCGCCGGTACGGCGGGCGGCGGTGGCGGCCGGGCCCGTGGCCAGGGCGGTCATCGGGCCTCCCCTTCGCCGTCGCCGAACGCGCGGAACCTGCGCAGCAGGACGAGGGTGAGGATCATGGACGCCGCGAACAGCAGCAGCGCCAGCACGCAGGCGTAGCCCATGGTGAAGTCGCGGAAGCCCACGTGGAACAGCCACTGCGGCAGCGTCAGGGTGGACAGCTCGGGATAGCCCGGCACGAAGCTGCTGCCGGGGGAGTCGGTGACCCCGGCGGCGACCCGGGAGGCGATCATCGCCTGGGTGAAGTACTGCAGGGCGTAGATGACGCCGGTGACGGCCGAGAACATCAGCACCGGGGAGATGGTCGGCAGCGTGATGCTGCGGAACTGCCGCCACGCGCCCGCCCCGTCGATGGCCGCGGCCTCGTAGAGGTGTTTGGGCACGTCGAGCAGGGCCGCCAGGAAGATCATCATCGTGTTGCCGATGCCCCACAGGGCCAGCAGGGTCAGGCCCGGCTTCGACCAGTTCCTGTCGCCGAACCAGTCGGGCCCGGCGATCCCGAGGAGGTCGAGGATCTGGTTGAGCGGCCCGGAGGGGTTCATCAGGAAGACGAAGGAGACCGTTCCCGCGGTCAGCGGCACCAGCGACGGCAGGTAGAAGAGGGTGCGGAAGAAGCCCGCGCCCGCCTTCAGCCGGGTCAGGAGCTGGGCCACGGCCAGGCCGAAGATCACCTGGGCGGGGACCATGACGGCCACCAGCCACAGCGTGTTCCTGATGGAGACCCAGGCCCGGTCGTCGGTGAGGAAGTAGCGGTAGTTGTCCAGGCCGGCGAACTCCAGCGTGAACAGGTCGTAGCGCTGGAAGGAGAAGTAGACCGTCGCGGCGAGGGGGTAGGCGAAGAAGACCGCGAATCCCACCAGCCAGGGTGACATCCACAGCAGGGCCTTGGGCCCCTCGCCGCGCCGCCACCGTCGCGGCGGCGCGTGGGAGACGCTGCTCATCGAGGATCAGCCCCCGGAGAGCTTCAGCTTGTCGTTGATGCGCCTGTCGACGTCGGCGAGCCCGGCGTCGAGATCCTTGACCGAGCCCTTCTCCCAGCGGCCCATGAACTCCTGGAGGGACTCCTGGTTGAAGGTGCTGTTGGCGCTGGAGGGCACCGTGCTCGTCTTCGGGTGGGCGAAGATGTCGAGGAAGGTCTGGAAGTTGGCGTCCTTCTTCAGGTCGGGCGACTCCAGCGAGGCCTTGGTCGTCGGCACGTTGCGCACCGCGTTCGACAGGGTGACCAGGGCCTGGGTGTCGGTGGTGAGATACTTCACCAGCTCCCAGGCGGCCTGCGGGTTCTTCGCGCCCTTGGGGACGCCGATCACGGTGCCGGAGGTGAAGCCGCTGCCGTACAGGTCCGGCCGGTCGTCGGCGACGGGGAGCGGCGCGGTGCCGTAGTCGAGGTCCTTGGCCTCGTTGGCGATCATGGCGGTGCGCCACTCGCCGTCCAGGACCATGGCGATCTTGCCCTTGTAGAAGGGGTGTTCCGCCGACCACTCCTGTCCCAGGCTCTTGCGGAACTTGTCGAGCTTGTCGTAGCCGTACCAGTCGACGAGCTCCTTCTGCCACTTCAGCAGGCGCTTCCAGCCCGGGTCCGAGCCGACCGCGGAGGTGCCGTCCGGGTTGTACCACTTGGCGTCGACCATCGGCGCGAGGTGGGAGGCGACGTTCTCGTAGTACTGGAAGCTCGGCAGGAATCCGGCGACCTTGATGGTGCCGTCAGGGTCGCGGACCGTCAGCTTCTTGGCCAGCTCGGTCAGCTCCGACAGCGTCTTGGGCGGCTTGTTCTCCCCCATCAGGGCCTTGTTGTAGTAGAGGCCGTAGACGTCGGCGAGCAGCGGCATCGTGCAGCGCCTGCCCTCGAACTCGGTGTAGGCGCGGGAGGCCTCCGGGATCACCGACAGGTCGATGCCGTCCCGGGCGATCACCGGCGTGAGGTCCTGAAACGTTCCGCTCTTGCACCACTGCGCCACGTTGTCCGTGCTGAAGGAGGAGGCGACGTCCGGCGCCTTCCCGCCGCGCACGGCCTGGGTGATCTGGTCGTCCTGCACTCCCTTGACCAGCTTCACGGTGATCTGCGGATACTTCTCGCGGAACCCGGCGACGGCCTCCTCGAACGCCTTCACCTCGCTGGGGGTGTTGAAGCCGTGCCACAGTTCGATGGAGGCGGCGAGCAGGGAGCCGGTGGCCGAGCCCGCGGGTTTCGGGTCGGCCCCGAGCGCGGGGGCGTTCTCCTTGCCGGCGGTACAGGCGGTCAGGGCCATGGCCGCGACGGCGGCCGTGGCGAGGGTGAGAGAGCGGCGGTGCACGACGGGTTGCCTCCTTGTGTGGGGGGATCACGAGAGGGTCGTGAGACGGGGGCGAGGTGCGGGCCGGAACGTGGTCTCGGTCGGGGAACCGGGGAGGGCCGGGAAACGGGGGAGGGGACGGGGTCTCAGACGGGAAGGGTGGAGCTGAAGACCTCGTCACGGGTGGTGGCGAGGGCGAGGTCGAGCGCGCCCGCGAGGACGGGGTTGCCCTCGACGGCCGACAGCAGCAGCGGAGGGCGGGGGATGGTCAGCGCGTGGAGCTCGTGTTCGACGAGCTCACGCAGGGTCTCGCCGCCGGCCATGAGGGTCCCGCCGGTCAGCACGATGAGTTCGGGGTCGACGACGGAGGTGATCGAGGCCAGGCCGAGCGCGAGGCGGGCGGCGACGTCGCGCAGCCCGGCGCGGGCGTTGTCCGCGCGCTTGCCGGTGCCCTCCGAGGTCTGCACGGCGTTCTGTACGGCCTGCGTGAAGGTGGTGCCGCGCACGCCGTACGATCTGAGGATCTTGAGCACCACGGGCCCTCCGGTGAGGGCCTGGTAGCCGTGGTTGGCGTAGCGTCCCGCCTCGCGGGCGGTCGGCGCGCCGGGGGCGGGCATGTAGCCGACCTCGCCCGCGCCCCCGGTGGCGCCCCGGTGCAGCCTGCCGCCGAGCACCAGCGCGGAGCCGAGACCCTCGTCGGCCCACAGCAGCACGAAGTCCTGGCGGCCCTGGGCGGCGCCGTGGGCCTGCTCGGCCTGGGCGACGAGGTTGACGTTGTTCTCGACGGCGACCCGGACGCCGAGTCCCTCGCTGAGGGTGGCGACCAGGTCGGGGATGTGCCAGCCGGGCATGTCCTTGCTGGTGGCGTAGCCGAGTTTGCCGGTGCCGGGGTCGATCGCCCCCTGCACGCCGATGACCGCGTGCCGCAGGTCGGCGGGGGCGTTCGCGCCGTCGAGCGCGGCGCGGACCCGTTCGACCACGTTGCCCGCGGGACGTCCGGGGGTGGGCAGCCGGTACTCGCCGATCACGGTTCCGGTGATGTCGGCGACCCGGGCGTCGATGTGCGAGGGGGTGACGTCCAGCGCGGCGACGTGCGCGGCGGCGGGGTTGAGCCGGTAGACCTCGGCCGTCCGGCCGGGCAGTCCCTCACGGATGCCGTTCAGCACGACCAGCCCCGCCTCTTGCAACCGGGCCAGCAACTGGGATGCTGTGGGTTTGGACAGGCCGGTGATGGCTCCGATCTCGGGGCGGGTCAGCGGTCCGCGCTCCAGGAGCGCCTGCAGGGCGGCCCGATCGTTGATCGCCCGCAGCAGGCTGGGAGTGCCCGGGGTGGGCTGGGTCACAGGTCCTCCGCGTCCGCGCGTGTTCATATACGGTCGCCCGTAAAGGGAAGTTAGGAAAGTTTCCTAACTTGGAGAGAATCTAAGGAACGCAGGTCAGCCGCGTCAAGCATGAGGGAGGTGCCGCAATCAACCTGTGATGGCCGCGGGGTGGGCGAACATCTCAACAGACCTGCTAGGGTGATGGTTTGTCACAACAACTAGCCCAATGGTCCGGAGTATCCCATTAGTATCAACCATAATGGAGCGACGGCAACCCGTCAAATCGAGCTCGCCAAGGAACAGGAGTACGTCTCCGGCCTCTACGCGCGGCTCGATCTGCTGCGCGAGCGCACCCAGCGCCGGCTGGACGAGGTGCTGGCGCAGGGTGGAGGCGGCGGTACGCACCAGAACCGCTCCGAGCGGGACACCTTCGCCGGGATGTACGCCGAGCGCCTGGGCCGCCTGTGGGCGGTCGAGAACGGCCTGTGCTTCGGGCGGCTCGACAACGCCGACCAGACCTCTCTCTACATCGGCCGCATCGGGCTGGCCGACGACGAGCAGCGGCGGCTGCTGATCGACTGGCGGGCGCCGGTGGCGCAGCCGTTCTACGGCGCGACCCCCGCCGCGTCGATGGGCGTCACCCGCCGCCGCCACCTGCAGACCAAGGGGCGCAAGGTCGTCGGGATCGACGACGACCTGCTCGACCTCGACAACCTCGCCGAGGCCGACGTGAGCACCCTCAACGGCGAGGCCGCGCTGCTGGCCTCCATCGCCGCCAAGCGGACCGGGCGGATGCGCGACATCGTGGCCACGATCCAGTCCGAGCAGGACCGCATCATCCGCTCCGACCTCAACGGCGTCCTGGTCGTGCAGGGCGGGCCGGGCACCGGCAAGACCGTGGTCGCCCTGCACCGGGCGGCCTACCTGCTCTACACCCACCGGGAGAGGCTGGCCCGCAAGGGCGTGCTCATCCTCGGGCCCAACCTGACCTTCCTGCGCTACATCGAGCAGGTGCTGCCCTCGCTGGGCGAGACCGACGTGCTGCTGTCCACCGTCGCCGAGTTGTATCCCGGGATCACCGCCACGGTGGAGGAGCGACCCGAGGTCGCCGCGATCAAGGGCGACGCGCGGATGGCTCAGGTGGTGGCGCGGGCCGTGCGCGAACGGCAGCGGGTGCCGCGCAAGCCGGTGGAGATCCGCCTCGACCGCTACACCCTCAAACTCGACGGCCGGATCCTGGACGCCGCGCGCAACCGGGCCAGCCGGTCGCGAAGGCCGCACAACGAGGCCCGCGGGGTCTTCGTCCGCCACCTGCTCAACGCGCTCGCCAGGCAGGCCGCCGCCAAGATCGGCAAGGGGGCGATCGACGACGACGAGCTGGCCGACCTCCGCGAGGAGCTGCGCACCGAGCAGCCCGTCAAGGCCGCGCTGAACAGGCTGTGGCCCTACACCACGCCGCAGCAGCTCCTCATCGGGCTGTTCACCTCCCGCGAGCGGCTCGACTACGCCGCGGCCGACCTCACCGAGGCCGAGCGCGGGCTGCTGCTGCGCGAGCCGCCCCGCAAGGGGGAGAACTGGTGGGCCGAGTCCGACGTGCCGCTGCTGGACGAGGCGGCCGAGCTGCTCGGCGACATCGACCCCGCGGTGCTGCGGGCCGGGGCGTGGATGGCCGAGGAGGAGCAGGCCGCCATGCGCGCCGCCGCCGCCGAGGAGCAGCAGCACCAGCTGAGGTACGCCAAGGAGGTGCTGGAGCTGACGGGCCTGTCCGAGATCATGGACGCGGAGAAGTTCGCCGCCAGGCACCTGTCCGACGAGATCTATCTCACCACCGCCGAGCGTGCCGCGGGCGACCGCACCTGGGCCTTCGGCCACGTCATCGTGGACGAGGCGCAGGAGCTGTCGCCGATGGACTGGCGGATGGTGATGCGGCGCTGCCCGAGCCGGTCGATGACGATCGTCGGCGACCTCGCGCAGACGGGCTCCTCGGCGGGAGTGCGCTCCTGGGGCCGGATGCTCGACCCCTACGTGGCCGGGCGCTGGCGCGAGGAGGGGCTCAGTGTCAACTACCGCACCCCCACCGAGCTGATGGCGGTGGCCGCCGACGTGCTGAGCCTGGTCGGCCCCGGCCTCGTCGCGCCCGACTCGGTCAGGGAGACGGGCACGTCCCCGTGGGTGGCCTCTCCGGTCGAGTCTCTTACCGGCCTGGTCAAGTCCGAAACGGTCGAGGGCGGCCGCCTGGTCGTGATCGTCCCCAGGTCCGCGGCCGCGGAGATCGGCGAGCTCGTGACCCGGACCGTCTCCGGGGCGGTCGCCGGGCACGGGACCGCCGCCCTGGACGCCCCGGTCGCGGTGCTGACCGTCGCCGAGGCCAAGGGGCTGGAGTTCGACTCGGTCATCGTGGTCGAACCCGAGCTGATCCTCCGTGAGTCGCCCCGCGGGGCGAGTGACCTGTACGTCGCGATGACCCGGGCGACCCAGCGACTCGGTGTCGTGCACTCGGGCCCGCTGCCCGCGGCGCTGGCTCGACTTGAGCGACATCGGATCACATGAGAGCATTGACGGCTCTCGTCGATCATGCCCCAGCTGCGAAAACTTGGTGTTTCCGCTGTTGGTGACACGGTTGACATCTGCGCTGGGCTCGGTAGTTTGCTGCCCAGTCCAGCACGGGACTGGCCGGTTGGCCGTCTTTCGGCACCGCCGGTTCCTGCGCCCGTGACGGGGGTCACCCCGTCCGTACAGCCAGGCGCAGGGCCGGCGTTTCGTCGAGGCGGGGCACCCCATCCGGGCGGGGGGTTGGACCCAGGAGGGGCCTGGACACCCAGTAGACAACGGCAATCCGCGCTCGCCGCCGACGGGACGGAACCGGTCCGAAGGGTTGTCCGGGCCCTCTTCCCGCTCCCGTGCGAGCGCCGCAAGCGTCGGGGTGATCCTCAGGTGACGAGGATCACCCCGTTGCCGTTTTTCGTCCCTTGATCTCTCACTTTGGGAGTGAGGGGGTGGAGCGGTACCGTTCGGGCTAGAAAACGGGTCAGGAGCGGGAGTCAACCCGTTCCGCGACATCACAAGGAGCCCCGCCCGTGGTGCAGGAGAAGACGGAGTCGTCCGGCCTCGGGACGGCCGTCGGGGACGCCCTGGCGGGCATTCCACCGGGCGTTCCCGGTGGTCCTCCGCGCGGGCTCCTGCCCGTGCGGGCCGCGGGCGTCGTCGCCGGAGGCGTGCTGCTGTTCCTCGCCTTCCCGCCGCTCGGGCTGTGGTTCCTCGCGCCGTTCGGCGTGGCGTTCCTCGTCCTGGCGGTGCGCGGCGTGCGCGCCCGCCGCGCCCTGTGGCTGGGCTTCCTCGGGGGGCTCGCCTTCCTGCTGCCCGCGCTGCACTGGGTGAGCCCGATCGGAATGGACGCCTGGGCGGGCCTGGTGGCGCTGCAGAGCCTGTTCTACGCGGCCTGGGCCGTGGGTGCCGCGTGGACCTCCCGGCTGCCCCTGTGGCCGTTGTGGAGCGCCGCGCTGTGGGTGGCGATGGAGTGGGCCAGGGGAGCGGTCCCGTTCGGCGGGTTCCCGTGGGCGCGGGTGGCCTTCAGCCAGGGGCAGTCGCCCTTCACCCCGTACGCGGCCCTCGGCGGGGCGCCGCTGGTGAGCTTCGCGGTCGCCCTGTGCGGCGGCCTGGCCGCCGTGGCGGCGCTCAGGCTCGCGGCGTCGCGCTCCGGGCCTCGCCGGTCCCCGGCCGCGGGCCCGCGGCTCGCCCTGCCGGCGGTCCTGCCGATCGTCGTGCCGCTGGCCGGGGCGCTGGCCGTCCCGGCCGCCGCGCTCGCCGTTCCCCGGCCCGGCGACGAGGGCCCGACCGTGAAGATCGGGGTCATCCAGGGCAACGTCCCGGGAAGGGGCATGAACCCCCTGGGAGACGAGCCCGCCGTGGTCCTGGGCAACCACACGCGCATGCTCCACGAGATGGCGCGGGCCGTACGGCAGGGCACGACCCCCAGGCCCGACCTCGTCGTGCTGCCGGAGAACTCCACCGACATCGACCCCTACCGCAGCGACTTCGCCCGCGGGGAGATCGACGCGGCGGTCAAGGACATCGGGGTGCCCGTCCTGGTCGGGGCCGTGGTCGGGATCGGCGAGACCAGCCGCGCGACCCGCAGCCTGGTGTGGGATCCGGTCACCGGTCCCGGCGCCTACTACGACAAGCAGAAGCTCGTCCCGTTCGGCGAGTACACCCCGCTCAAGGACCTCGTGCTGGCCCTCTTCGAGCGGGCCTCCCTGGTCGGCAAGCAGTCGGTGCCCGGCACCCGCGACGGCGACCTGAGGCTGGGGCCGGTGACCGTCGGCGCGATCAACTGCTACGAGGTCGCCTTCGACGGCGTCGTCGGCGACACCGCCAGGACGGGTGCCAGCCCGCTGGTCGTGCAGACCAACAACGCGACCTACGCGCTGACGAACCTGCCGTCCCAGCAGCTCGCCATGTCCCAGCTGCGCGCGGTCGAGCACAATCGAGCGGTGATCACTTCCGCGATTACGGGTATATCCGCCTACGTGACCCCCGACGGAAGAATCGCCTGGCGCACCGGCGAGCTCGTTCCCGCGATGAACGTGCTCACCGTACCGGTCAGAACCGCAGAAACCCTCGCCACTCGTGTGGGCGCCCTGCCAGAGTGGGTCTTGATACTTGTGGGTATGGGCGCGCTGGCAGCCGCGTGGCGGCGCCGGGCGCGCACCCTGGTTCCCGTCCCGGGCCAGGACGATGAGCAGCAGGCAGGAGACCTGTGATGGAGCGGATGCTTGGCCGGGTGCTCGTCATCGTCCCGACCTACAACGAGCGGGAGAACCTGCCGATGATCGTCGGGCGGCTGCGCGCCGCGGTGCCCGACGCGCACCTGCTGGTCGCCGACGACAACAGCCCCGACGGCACCGGACAGGTCGCCGACGATCTCGCGGCCGCGGACGACCACGTCCACGTGCTGCACCGCCCGGGCAAGCAGGGGCTGGGCGCCGCCTACATCGAGGGCTTCCACTGGGGGATGAAGGAGGGCTACGACGTCCTCGTCGAGATAGACGCCGACGGCTCCCACCAGCCGGAGGAACTGCCCAGGCTGCTGGAGCGCCTGGAGCGGCCGGAGGGCGAGGCCGACCTGGTCGTCGGCTCCCGGTGGGTGCCCGGCGGCAAGGTGGTCAACTGGCCCCTGTCGAGAGAGCTGCTCTCGCGCGGCGCCAGCCTCTACAGCCGCATCATGCTCGGCGTCCCGATCCGCGACGCCACCGCGGGGTTCCGCGCCTACCGCGCCTCGACGCTGGAGAAGATCGGGCTGGACGACGTGGAGTCACAGGGCTACTGCTTCCAGATCGACCTGACCCTGCGCACCGTCCACCACGGACTGCGCGTCGCGGAGGTGCCCATCACCTTCGTCGAGCGCACCGTCGGGGCCAGCAAGATGAGCCGCGCCATCATCCTGGAGGCGCTGTGGCGGGTCGCCGTGTGGGGTGTGACGGGGCTTCCCCGGCGCCTGCGCCGTCCACGCTGAGCGAACACCGGGCCGGCGACGGCCCGGTGCGGAACGCGCGGCCGTTCCCGGACGTTGTCACTGTCGTACGGCTGTCGCGTGAGTCGAGGAAAAGATGCGCTCTCTGCTGTTCCTGATCTTCCTGGCGGTCCCGGTCCTGGAGATCTGGGTGCTGTTCCAGGTCGGTCAGGTCATCGGCGGCTGGCCGACGGTCCTCCTCCTGCTGGCCGGTGCCCTGGTGGGTGCCTGGATCGTCCGCAGGGAGGGCCGCAGGATCTGGCGGAGCCTGCAGACGGCCCTGGACAGCGGCAGGATGCCCGACCGCGAGCTGGCCGACGGCGCCATGATCCTCGCGGGCGGCACGCTGCTGCTCGTCCCCGGCTTCGTCACCGACGTCCTCGCCCTCCTGTGCCTGCTGCCCTTCACCCGGCCGCTGGTCCGCAGGGCGGGGACGTGGCTGTTCGCCCGCAGGATCCGCACGCTGGCCGAAAGGACCGCCGGGCCCGGCCTCGGCTCGCCGTTCGGCGCCCCCGGCGCTCCAGGCTCCCCCTTCGACCCCTTCGAGGCGATGCGCGGCCAGGGCCGCGGCCCGGGTTCCGTCATCCACGGCGAAGTCATCCGGGACGAGCCGGAGCGGCCCGGCACCCGTGACTCCAGCCGCGATCTCACCGGGCACTGAGGTCGGCCAGGCGGCGCAGCGAGAGCCGTAACAGCGCCTCGCCGAGTGGCCTGGCCAGCGGCCAGCCGAGCCGCCCCACGGGGCCGAACGGCGGCTCCAGCTCCTCCTCCCAGACGATCGTGCTGCCGCCGCCCTCACGGGGCAGCACTCGGAAGACACCGGTCCCGCGCACCAGGCCGCCGGTGTGCCGGACCGCCACGGTCGTGGGCGGCTCCCATCGGGTGATCTCCATGGTGTCCAGGAACCCGACGGGGCCGGCCCCGCTGAAGGCCTCCAGACGGCTGCCGACGCTGTGGCCGTCCCCGGCGGTGACGCGGGCGCGGGTCATGACCATCCACTCGTCGTGGCGCGGCCAGTCGGTCAGCACGGCGAACACCCGCTCGGGGCCGGCCGCCGCGTCCACCGAGACGCCGATGTGGGCGTGAGTCACCTCTGATGCCTCCCCTCCGGCCCGCACCGCCGAAACCCCTCCGTTTCCCTCTGTTTCCCTCTGTTTCCCTCCGTTTCCCTCTGCGCCCGCGGCGATCCCTCCCGCGGTCCGCTCCGCGGTTCCCCCCGCGCCCGCCGCACCCTTCCCCGCCTGGGCTCTCTCCCTCTTCACGGGCGCCCCCAGTGGTTCACAAGTCATCCTCCAGATGATCGCAAGAGACGGTCCGTAGCGTTCTTCCCGTCAAGAACGACCGCCGGGACGCCGCGATCATCAGAGGTCGCCGCGACCGGCCGTGGGAAAAGGGGGGGACGATCATGCAGAGCAAGATCAGCCTTGAGGACCTGCCGTTCGAGGGGGCGGAGCTGTCCGAGGCCGAGCTGGGCGAGGTCTCCGGTGGCCGCTGGCACGTGACCTGGTACAGCAAGGGCCGCCCCGCCGAGTGGGAGGTCTGACGGGCGGCGGGGCGGACCTGCCCGCCCCGCCCTTCTCCCGATGACCCATCCGCCGGCCGGACGACCGTCCGGCCGGCGGTTCGGCGCGGTGGCCGGAGAACCGGCGCCGCAGACGCGGTGGCGAGGAGACCGGCACCGGAAGGACAAGGGTGACGTGATCCTGATACTGAGCGACCGGCAGGACGACGCGGTCGAGATGGTGCTGCCGAAACTGCTGCGGCGCGGCCTGCCGGTGACGTGGTGGGACCCGGGCGACTTCCCCGCCGGGGGCAGGCTCACCGCGACCTTCACCGGTGACGGCCACCGGGCCGTGCTCGACACCGGGGACGGATCCGGGCCGCTGGACCTGGCGGAGGTGCGCGCCGTGTGGCGGCGGCGCCCGAACCCGCCCGCACCCGCGGCGAACGTCGCCGAGCCCTCCCACCGCCGTCACGCGGTCTGGCAGGCGGAGTTCCTGCTCGACGGGGCCTGGGAGCTCACGCCCGCCCGATGGCTGCCCTCGCGCAGGGACGTCGAGCGCCGGGCGCACAACAAGATCATTCACATGGCGCGGGCGGCGGCCCTCGGATTCTCCGTGCCGGAGACCGTCTACACCAACGATCCGTTCGAGCTGGTGCCCGCCTACGAGCGGGCGGGGGGCGCGCTCATCGCCAAGCAGATCGAGTCCGGCGAGTTCACCCTCGACGGCGCCGACCACCGCACCTACACCACCGTCCTCACCCGGCGGCACCTCACCTCGCGCCACCGCCTCGGGCACGAGCCGGTCATCCTCCAGCCCTACGTTCCCAAGGCCGTCGAGCTGCGCGTGATCGTGGTCGGTGAGCGGGTCTTCGCCGCGGAGATCGACTCGCAGGCGTCGCGCACGGCCAGGGACGACTGGCGGCACTACGACGACGACCGGGTGCGCCACGCCGCGCACCGGCTCCCCGGCGACCTGGAGCGCAGGTGCGCCGACCTGGTCGCCGCGCTCGGCCTGACCTACGGCGCGATCGATCTCATTCTCACCCCGGACGGGGAGTACGTGTTCCTGGAGATCAACCCCAACGGAGCCTGGGGGTTCGTCGAGCACCGCACGGGGCTGCCCGTCAGTGACGCGATCGCCGACTGGCTCGCGGAGGCGGAGAGCAAGGATGGATCATGAGTGACTTCGGAGCCGCGCTGGAGTCCGGCGTACGGCTGCTGCGCGGCCTGCCCCGCCGCCGCGCCCACGTGGAGGAGGCCAGGCGGGCCGCCGCGGCATGGGCCGAGGAGCGTCCCGGCCTGCGGGCCCAGCTGGTCGTCGACGAGCGCCCCGGCACCCAGGTGGTCGACTTCGACCTCCTGGTCGAGGACCCCGAGGGCGGGACGGTCGCACTCACCGCGCAGGCCGAGGACGGCGTGCCCTGGCTGATCGACCACTCGACGCACTGGGCGGCGGGCCAGCTGGTCAGCGTGGACGAGGTGCACCTGTCGGTGGCCCAGGCGCTGACCATGATCCGGTCGCTGTCACGGCGCGACATGACGCCGCACGACGAGATCGTCGACCAGTGCCTGATCCTCAACGAGATCCAGCACGACACCGAGCCGGTCGACGACGAGGACCTGCAGGCCGCCGCCGACGAGTTCCGGCGCGGCCGGGGCCTGCACGACCGCGCCGCGACCCTGGCCTGGCTGGCCGAGATGGGCATGACCCTGCCCCAGTTCGAGACCTACATCGGCGGCATCGCCCGGCGCCGGGGCTTCCGCCGCCGCAAGGAGGCCGAACTCGGAGCGGCCCGGCTGGAGGCCGATCCCCGGACGTTCGACCGGGTGCGCGCGATCTGGGTCACCGGCCCGGAGAGCGCGCTCGCGGGCCGTACCGGGGACCTCGCCCGGATCCACGACGGCGGCCTGATGGCGCCGGCGGCGGACGGCGAGGACGAGGGCGAGACCACGATCGCCGAGCGCCTGGCCTTCGAGCTGCCCGAACCGCTCCGCGACGCCCCGCCGGGGACGGTCGTCGGCCCGGTGCCCCACGGCGGGACCTTCCTCACCGGAGTGGTCCTGTCCCGTACGGCCGCGCGGCGGGACGAGCGGACGCTGGCCGCCGCCGGGCGGATGGCGTTCTCCGAATGGCTGGCCGGGCGCCGCGCCCAGGCCTCGATCGAATGGCACTGGTCTTGAGCGGCGGCATCTACCGGGAGGAGTCCCTGCGGCGCTACCGGGACCCCTCCAGGCGTGAGGACATCCAGATGGTGATCCGCACGCGCACACTGGTCGCGCTGTGGGCGGTCGTCGTGCTGCTGCTGGCGGCGGGGATCGCGTTCGCCCTGCTGCTGCGGGGACAGATGGGAGGCGGGGCATGAGACGGGTGCCCGTCGTGCTGCAGAATACCGCGACGGAGTGCGGGGCCGCCTGCCTGGCGATGGTCCTGTCCTACCACGGGCGGCGCGTCTCGCTGCAGGAGATCAGCGACCGGCTCCAGATCGGCCGGGACGGCCTCAGCGCCCAGGCGCTGCGCGAGGGGGCCATCGAGTGCGGGATGAAGTCGCGGGCCTTCTCCCTGGCCCCGGCCGACCTGGCCCGCGTGCCGATGCCCGCGATCGTGCACTGGGAGTTCAAGCACTTCGTGGTCGTCGAGCGCTGGGCGGAGGACCGGGTCGACATCGTCGACCCCGGCCGCGGCCGCCGCAGGCTCACCGCCGAGGAGTTCGACGAGGGCTTCACCGGCGTGCTGCTCGCCTTCGAGCCGGGGCCCGGCTTCCGCCGCGGGCGCTCGACCGCGGGCGCCGCCTGGCGCCGCCGGTTCGTCCGCGCCCTGCTGATGCGCAGAAAGGGCCTGCTCGCGCAGGTGGTGCTGACCTCGCTGCTGCTGCAGTTGCTCGGCCTGGCGTTGCCGTTCTTCTCCGAGGCGCTGGTCGACCGGGTCCTGCCCACCGGCGCCGGGGGCCTGCTGACCATGATCGGCGCGGGGCTGGTGCTCGCCGCCGCGACGCAGTTCGTGGTCGGCTATCTACGCTCGGTCCTGCTGGTCGCCCTGCGCGCGAGCGCCGACGCCGAGCTGACCGGCGGGGTGGTCTCCCACCTGGTCGCCCTGCCGTACCGCTATTTCGCGCTGCGCGGCAAGGGCGACCTGATGACGCGCGCGGGAAGCGTGGCGATACTGCGGGACATGCTCACCGGTCAGGTGCTGTCCGCGCTCCTCGACGGTCCGCTCGCCGTCGGCTACCTGATCCTCGTCTTCAGCTGGGACGCCCTCTTCGGAGCGTGCCTGCTCGCCTTCGCGGCCACCCAGGTGCTGCTGCTGGTGGCCACGGCGCGCAGGGTCAGCCTGCTGACCCAGGAGGAGCTCAGCGCCTTCTCCGCCACCCAGAGCCAGCTGGTGCAGGCCATCGGCGGCATCGAGACGCTCAAGGCGTCGGGGGCGGAGCACCGCGCGGTCGAGCAGTGGTCGAAGCACTTCACCACCCAGCTGAACGCCGACATGCGGGGCGGCCTGACCCAGGGGATGCTGGAGGCCGCACTCGGGACCCTGCGCCTGCTGGCCCCGCTCGGGCTGCTCTGGGTCGGCGCGTGGCGGGTGCTCGACGGGGAGCTGAGCCTGGGCGCGCTGCTCGCGCTCAACGCCCTCGCGGTGGCCGCGCTGACGCCCATCGGCTCGCTGATGGCCAGCCTGCAGGGGCTACAGCAGGCGGGGGCGCACTTCGACCGGCTGTCGGACATCCTCGCCTCCGAGCCCGAGCCGACCGCGGGCATCGAGGTGCTCAGGCTGCGCGGATCGGTCGAGCTGCACGGCGTCGGCTTCCGGCACGACCCCCGGGGACCGTGGACGCTGCGCGGCATCTCGGTGTCGATCAGCTCGGGGCAGAAGATCGCCCTGGTCGGCCCGTCGGGCGCGGGCAAGAGCACCCTGGCCAGGCTGCTGCTGGCGCTGCACATCCCCTCCGAGGGGCAGCTCAGCTACGACGGCGTGCCGCTGTCGGAGCTCAACCTCCGCTCGCTGCGGCGCCAGTTCGGCGTGGTCACCCAGGAGCCGTCGCTGTTCACCGGCTCGATCAGGGAGAACATCGCGCTCAATGTCCCCGACGCGTCGATGGAGCGGATCATCCAGGCCGCCGAGCTGGCCTGCCTGCACGACGAGATCTGCATGATGCCCATGGGATACGAGACCCTCCTCATGGAGGGGGGCGGCCTGTCCGGCGGACAGAAACAGCGGCTCGCGCTCGCCAGGGCGCTGCTGTCCAAGCCGAAGATCCTGCTGCTCGACGAGGCCACCAGCCACCTCGACAGCACCACGGAGGCGCGCATCGAGGCCAACCTCGGCTGGCTCACCCAGACGCGCATCGTGATCGCCCACCGGCTGAGCACCGTGAAGGACGCCGACCTGATCCTGGTGGTCGACGAGGGGAAGATCGTGGAACGGGGCACCCACGAGGGCCTGCTCGCCCGGGGCGGCCGCTACGCCACCCTGGTCGCCGCCCAGACCGCGGGGGCCGCCGACGTCGCGGGCTAGGTCGTGTTCTTCACGGTGCCCAGCGGTGCCCGGCGGTGCCCGGCGGCGCCGCGGGCCCGGGCGTCCGGGCCGGGGGCCTCCCTCGCCGCCCGGCCGCCGCGCCGTCATGCGGATCAGGTGCTGTCAGGTTCCGGAGACCGGTGTGCCGACAGGTGGTCCAGCTCGGCCGAGAAGAGCAGGGCGGGGTCGAATCCCATTCCGGTGAAGTGGCCGGCGAGCTCCAGGGACAGGACGCCGTGGAGCCGGGTCCAGAAGATCAGGGCGTGGCGCAGGGCCGCGGGCGAGGCGGGGTGGCCGCCCGCCCATTCACGGTGCTCCGCCAGGTGCGCGTCGAACGGCGTCGCGGGGGCGTCCGCGAACGGCGCTGCGCAGGCGTCGAGCAGGATCGCCATGGTCTCGGATGAGATGAGCGTGATGTCGTCGGGCGCGTGGTAGCCGGGGACGGGGGTGCCGTAGATGAGGAGGTATCGCTGCGGGTCCTCCAGGGCCCATCGGCGAATGGTGTGCGCCAGCGCGGCCAGGTCGGCACCCGCGGCGGAGGCTGAGCGGAGGGTGTCGGCGAGGCTTCGGTACGCGTCCCTGATGAGCTCGGTGATCAATTCGTCGCGGCCGGCGTAGTAACGGTAGAGCGCTGGGCCGCTCATGCCCATCTGCTTGGCGATCGCGTTGAGGGAGAGCGCGGACGCCCCCGCCGTGGCGATCTGCTCCCACGCGCGTTCCTTGATCTCCGTCCGTACCTGAGTGCGGTAGCGCTCGCGCGGGCTCTTCGTGTCCGTCTCCGCCACGGCCTGCCGCCTTCCCCACCCGTGAAGCTACATCTTCAAAAGATAGTTAGAGGCTATCACGAATCTTGTTGACACCATCCTCTTCTTGGCGTTACAACTTCTAACAGAAGCGTGAGCTTCTAGCTGGCCGTGGGTGTGCGGCGCGGGTTCACAAAGGAGCGCGCTGCCGTGCGCCATCCGCGCCGGCGCCCCATCCCGGCTCCCGGGCATTCGACGCCGACCCCTGGAACGAGAGGAACACCATGTTCAGCAACGGCCCGTCAAACTCCCCCGCTCAGCCGTTCCGGCCCCGCCTCCCGCACGCGCGAACCGTCCGCCCCCGGGTCCGCATACGCGCCACCACGCTCGTGATCTCGCTCGCCGTCGCCGGTGTGCTCGCGAGCAACGTCCCGGCCGCCCAGGCCGCCCCCGCGCGGTCCCGGGCCACCCACCACGACGGCGCCCATCACGACGGCGCCCATCACGGCGCCGGGTCCCGGTGCCGAGGGGAAGGCGTCGACGGCGCCGCCCTCGTCCGCTATCAGACCGACATCGTGATCAAGGCGCCGCTGAGCACCGTTTTCAAACTGCAGGCCGACGTGGAACGCTGGCCGGCCTGGCAGCCCCCCGTCCTCACCGCGAAACGCCTCGACCCCGGCCCCCTCCGTAAGGGCTCGCGGTTCCGGTGGACCACCCCGGCACCCCCCACCCCCACGACCCCCGCCACCACCCTGCGCATCACCTCAACCGTCCGGCAGCTCCAGCGCGACACCTGCGTCCTGTGGAGCGGGCCCGCGATCGGCGAGGGCGTGCGCATCGACGAAGGCGTCCACCTGTGGACCTTCACCAAGGTCAAGGGAGGCGTCCACGTGCACACCGAGGAAACCTGGACCGGCCCCCAGGTCGAAGCGGACGTTCCCAGGGCCACCGAAATCCTCGGCGCGGGCCTCGAAGCGTGGCTGCGTGACCTGAAGACCGCCGCCGAAGCCCGCAGCGGCGACCCCCGCGCGACCCCTGCTGACACGGCGGTGGGCTGAGCAACAGGCCGTGAAGCCGGCGGAGCCGGCCCTGCCCCCGGTTGACGCCGGCGCGGCCTGTCCGCCCGCGGTGACGGGAGTGGAGGCGGGGATGGGGCCGGTTTCGGCGGTGACCCGCGCCGAGATCTGTCGGCCGGGTCGATCGAGGCCCGCGAGGCTCGCTTCACCGTCCGCCGCACATCCGCGTGGCCGGCCGGGTGATTCGTCGTGTCTCCGGCCTGACGTCCCATACAGTTAGACTGATAGGAACGTTGATCGTTTGTTGAGGAGCCCAGACATGGTGGTGGACGACGACATCTCCGGGTGATACCCGGACCCGACAGGCCACCGGCCGGTGCGTGGAAGCGCCGCCGACGTGGCCTCGCCGTCGTCTCCTTTCCCCTGTCTGCCACCGGGGCAGAAGTGTCTTTCCTGTCCCCTCCCCACGAGGTCACCTCCATGTCCGACGTCTCCGTCGTCTGCTCGAACCTGTCCTTCGCCTGGCCCGACGACACTCCCGTCTTCCAGGACCTGTCCTTCACCGTCGGCTCCGGCCGTACCGGTCTCGTCGCGCCCAACGGCACCGGCAAGAGCACGCTGCTCAAGCTCATCGCCGGTGAACTGCGGCCCGGCACCGGGTCGGTCTCCGTGGCCGGCACCCTCGGTTACCTCCCGCAGAGCCTCCCCCTGACCGGCGACCTCACGGTCGCCGAGGTGCTGGGCGTCGCCGCGATCATCCAGGCCATCGACGCCGTGGAGTCCGGGGACGTCGACGAGAAGCACTTCACCACCATCGGCGACGACTGGGACATCGAGGAACGCACCCGCGCCCAGCTCGACCGCCTCGGCCTGGCCGGCCTCACCCTGGATCGCAGCCTGAGCACCCTCAGCGGCGGCCAGGTCATCTCCCTCGGTCTCGCCGCCCAGTTGCTGAAGCGGCCCGACGTGCTGCTGCTCGACGAGCCCACCAACAACCTCGACCTCGAGGCCCGGCGCAAGCTCTACGACGTGCTGGAGGACTTCAACGGCTGCCTGCTCCTGGTCAGCCACGACCGCGCCCTGCTCGACCGTATGGAACGCATCGCCGAACTCGACCGCGGCGAACTGCGCTTCTACGGCGGCGACTTCACCGAGTACGAGGAGGCCGTGCGGGCCGAGCAGGAGGTCGCCGAGAAGAACGTCCGCAACGCCGAGCAGGAGCTGAAGCGGGAGAAGCGGGAGATGCAGCAGGCCCGCGAGCGCGCCGAACGCCGGCAGAGCAACGCCGCCCGCAACCTGAAGAACGCCGGTCTGCCCCGCATCTTCGCCGGCAACATGAAGCGGGGCGCGCAGGAGTCCGCGGGCCGGGCGGGCCAGATGCACGCAGGCCGGGTCAGCGAGGCGAAGACCCGGCTGGACGAGGCCGGGCGCGCGCTGCGCGAGGAGCAGCGCATCACGCTGGACCTGCCGGACACCAACGTGCCGGCCGGACGCAACCTGTTCCTCGGTGAACGACTCCGCGTCCACCTCGGCGACAAGGACGTGTTCGCCGGCCAGGGCGTCGACCTGACCATCCGGGGTCCGGAGCGCATCGCGCTGACCGGTCCCAACGGTGCGGGCAAGAGCACGCTGCTGCGTCTGCTCAACGGCGACCTGACACCGCGGAGCGGCGAGATCAAGCGGGCCGACGGCCGCGTCGCCTACCTCTCGCAGCGCCTCGACCTGCTGGACCTGGACCGTACGGTCGCCGAGAACTTCGCCGGCCACGCCCCGGAGCGGCCGGAGGCCGAGCGGATGAACCTGCTCGCCCGCTTCCTCTTCCGAGGGACTCGCGCCCACCTGCCCGCCGGGGTGCTCTCCGGAGGCGAGCGGCTGCGCGCCACCCTGGCCTGTGTGCTGTGCGCGGAGCCGGCTCCGCACCTGCTGCTCCTGGACGAGCCGACGAACAACCTCGACCTGGTCAGTGTGGGCCAGTTGGAGAGCGCCCTGAACTCCTACCAGGGAGCGTTCGTGGTGGTCAGCCACGACGAGCGGTTCCTGCGCGAGATCGGGGTGAACCGGTGGCTGCGGCTGGCCGACGGCGAGCTGAAGGAGACGGGAGCCCCTGAGGTGTGAGCCGCCGGCGTGTCGACCTGGCCCGCGTCCGAGGCACGCCGCCCCGCGGGCCGAGCGCCGATCACGTTGGAGGCCCCCATGCCTCAGCCCGCTCTGCTCGCCCACGACCTCGTCCACACCCTCGGCGACCGGCGGGTGCTCGACGGCCACGGGGATGAAAAGGGGGCGGAAGGTCCTTCCGCGGTGGGACTTTCCGCCCTGCCGCCTCCCCGGGAACACCGCGGACGATGAGGGTGGAGGTGAGTGCGATGGGTGAGCCCCGTGACGTCGTGGTGGGCTACGACGGTTCGGACTTCTCCATGCAGGCCCTGGAGTGGGCGATGGACGAGGCCGAGCTCAGAAAACTGCCGCTGTCGGTGGCACACGCCTGGCGATGGCCGTACGGCGAGGCCGACGAGGAGGCCAAGCTGCACCTGCGCAAGGCGGCCGAGCACGTGCTGTACCACGGCGCCGACTGCGCCCGCTCCTGCAGCACGATCACCGAGGTCACCACCGACCTGTACGAGGGCGCCGCCGCCGAGCGGCTGGTGGAGCTGTCGGGGCGGGCGGAGCTGATCGTGGTGGGGTCACGCGGCATGGGCGCGCTGGCCAGGACCGTGGTGGGATCGGTGGCCGGTTACGCGGCGGCCCACGCCCGGTGCCCGGTGGTCGTGGTGCGCGGACCGGGACCGATCCCGGTGCCGCGGCACCGCGGGGCCGTGGTGCTGGGGATCACCGACGACACGCCCGACGGGGCGATCGCCTTCGCCTTCGGCGAGGCCGCTCTGCGGGGGCTGGAACTGGTGGTGGTGCACGCCGGACACGTCCGGGCGGCGGCGTGGGGGACGGCGATGCCGCTGGTGCCCGATACGGAGGTCACCGCGCAAGTGGCCGAGGAGGACCTGCTCCAGCGGCTGAAGCCATGGCGCGACAGGAACCCGGCCATGACGGTGCGGGCCCGGTTCGTCACCGCCCCGGCGAAGGAGGCACTGGTGGAGCTGTCCCGGCGGGCGAGCCTGACGGTGGTCGGCGGCGCACGCGGGGACGGCAAGGTCGGTTCGGTCACCAGGACGATCCTGCAGCACGCCGCGGGCCCTGTCGCGGTCGTACCCACCCTGCGTGACACGTCGCGGGCCGAATCCACGTTCCCGGCTGCCTCCGGCGACCGTGTGCCAGGTTCGGGCGAAGAGGAGGTCAGGTCATGACAATGCAGGTGAAGGACGTCATGGGACTGGTGGCCATCGCGGTCCACCCGGAGACGACGTTCGCCGAGCTGGTGGCGACCATGCACCGCTTCAACGTGGGCGCCGTCGCGGTGATCGACGCCGAGAACCGTCCGATCGGCGTGGTGTCGGAAGACGACCTGCTGCTGAAGGAGATCGACGCCCCGGCCGGGGGCGGGCTCTTCGAAAGCCACAGGCGGCGTCAGGAGCACGACAGAGCCATCGGGACGACGGCCGGGCAGCTCATGAACAGACCCGCGCTGACCGTCACCCGCGACACCCCGCTGCGGGAGGCGGCCCGCCTGATGCACACCCGTCGGATCAAGCAACTGCCGGTGATCGACGCCGCCAGCGGCAAGATCGCTGGAACCGTGCACCAGGCCGACCTGTTGAAGGTCTTCGGCAGGCCCGCCGCCGACATCCTGGCGGACATGACGGAGGCCGTCGCCGGCCTGGGCCTGAACCCTGAGAAGCTGACGATCACCGTGGACGACTGCGTGGTCCGGGTCGGGGGACGGCTGGCCAGGCGCTCCCAGATCGCCGCGCTCGTCGAGGCCGGACGGCGGGTGGAAGGAGTCGCAGAGGTGGAGGCCGACATCGCCTACGACCGCGACGACCTGCTGAGAAGCCCGTCGATCTCTTTCTGACGAGGTTTCGGCTGAAAGGCCGCTTTACCGGACGTCCATTGGAAACTCTCCGATCGATCTTCCGTATCGGCCCTGGCGGCAGGACGACGCCCAGGCTGGGGGCGCGCGTTCGGGCAGCGGAGAAGTGGCCGTCGAACCCGTCGAAGCCCCGAGTGTCAGACTTTCTGTATGGGGATGATCGAGCCCGGCGGGTTGCTGCCGCACATGCGGCTGGATGAGCTCCTGTCGGAGCTGCATGTACGTCTTGAGGCCGTGCTGGCCACCCGGGACCGGGTGCACGCCCTGCTGGACGCGGTCGTGTCGGTGGGCAGCGACCTCGATCTGGAGACGGT
>NZ_JBFBCF010000013.1:0-45874 GCF_040683035.1 Streptosporangium sp. NPDC051022
CCCGCGCCCAGCCCTGGATCTGGGGGCGACCACCACCTCAACCTCGGGTCCTGCGCCGCACGTTCGTCTACCGGCTATGAGGAACGCAGCACTAGCGCCATTGGTGATCTGAGCCTGCCCGTCTCCCGGGGCCTCCTCTCCGGCGGCCGGGACGCCGGCCGAGGGAGCTTCGGCGACGATCAACTCTTCCAGCTTGCCGACCGACTCAAACGACAAACGCTCCATGGTCGTGGCGGTGAAGTTCCGCTCGAACATCGCCTCGGCCGCGCCCAGCACGCGTTCGATCCGGGTAGTCTTCGGCGGTTCGATCCTGTCTTCGCGGCAGCGCGCCAGCAACGCGCCGCGCAGTCGATCCCGCGACATCTCCACCGGGCAGATTTTGGTGGCCAGCCAGTCGGCGAGCTTGTCCTCATCGCCTACCGTCGGCTCACGGAAGCCGTAGAACTCCCGGATTTGCGCTCGGTGGTTCTTGATAGTCCGGCCGGACCAGTCGTAGGCGGCGAACAGCTGCGCGTCGACCTTCACCTGCCCCGCCATGAACTCCACCGCCGGGCGCGGCACGTCCTCCCGGCGAGGGAACCTCGCTTCCAGCTCGAAGAACTTCAGCATCAGCCCGAAGCCGAGCCGCGTCGCCCCGGACTTGTTCGCCAGTAGCGCGAACTCCTCCTCATCCAGCGTCCAGCACTCGATCAGGTCCTCTAACTCCCAGCCACGTCGCATGTCCGCACCCTTTCTCCCGACCTCTAACGGAGGGGCAGGAGAAACATGATTTGTAACCACTCGACTACCAACCGGTATGTCCGAGCTGTGATCGCGACGTGGCGGACCTGAGACGTAACGCTCAGTTACATTACTCCCGTCTCAAGCTGGCTTCCACCCCCGCGAGTCACTCGAACCACGATTACGCAGAGCTACTTTGCCCCTGGTGACGGCGACCCGAGTGCCGGGCCTCATCGGCGGGCTGCTCCTGGTGCTCCTGACCGGGTTCTGCTTCCGCGGAGAAGAGGCGGGCGCGGACCGGTGAGGTCACCCCGCCGCGACGCCTGCCGTGCCGGTGGCGGTCCTGGTGTCAGGATCGCGGAGCATGCGCAAGACGGTGGACCTCCGTCTTCACCGAGGCCGAGCGTGAAGATCAACACTCCGGTACATGCCGTCGCCACCTGGACGGATCACTTCCTGACGATCCACGGAGGCGGTGACAGCGGCCGTCTGCTGGTGTGTCAGGAACGCAGGAGGTTCGATGGCCGCGGCGGCAGTAGCGGGACCGCCGGTGGCAGGGGGGTGGCGGCTTCGGGGGAGAGGGCGTCGAGGATGAGGGTCAGATAGCGTCGCCAGCCGCCGCTGTGGGGATCCATTGTCGGCAGCACGCTGATGAGCATGGCCATGGCTCTGAAGATGTCCTCGGGGACGAGGTCGGCGCGGATGACGCCTGCTTGTTGTCCGCGGCGGGCGAGCAGGGTGAGCGGGTCGAAGAACCGGGTGGCGGCTTCGGCGGTGACGGCGCCGAGGTTGGTGGCGGTGGCCAGGATGTTGCGTTCGTTGATGGCCAGGGAGAGCGCGGCTTCCAGGACGGTGGCCAGGCCGCGTCGTGGCTGGTCGTCGTGCATGGCCTGTTCGATGGCGGGGGTGATCTGTTCGTCGAAGGCCTGGTCGAGGGCTGCCCGAAGTAGGGCTGTTTTGTCGGGAAAGTGGCGATAGAGCGTGGCGATGCCCACGTCGGCGCGGCGGGCGATCTCGTCGAGTTGGGTCTCAGGGCCGCGTTCGGCGTAGACCTGGCGTGCGGTTCGTGTGATCTTTTCGAAGTTGCGTGCCGCGTCGGCGCGCAGTGGTTTGGGGATGTCGGTGGCCACGGCTCCAGGATAGCAACCAATAGCTGACTCTCATTTGAGGTAGTATCCTGACATGAGTCATGTGATAGTTGACTATCTGTTGTGGGTGTCACGCGGGCGGCTCGGTGGTTCTGCCGCCGGTGCCGCGCGATGACCCGCGGGTTCTCGGACGTGCTCGGGGCAGGGAGGGGCCGGTGTCGGCGTCGCGATGCGGTCGAGCATCGCACCAATGCCGCCGAGCAGGGGGTGGCCGTGGCCCGTGACCTGCTTGGTCTCGAGACGCGGCGGCCGCTCGCGCCAGTGCCGTTCGCGGCCGGTGCCGCGCGGACTTCGATCGTTGGCGCGGCCGCTGTCTGACGCGGCCGGCCACCTCTTTCAAGGAGATGCCGATGAGTGTGAACGAGAGGGTTCTGAACTACCCGATTCCGAGCGACGCGGCGCTGGAGCCGCCCGCTGACTGGGCCGAACTGCGTGAGCGGTGCCCGGTGGCCCATGTCGAGCTGCCCAGTGGCGATCGGGCGTCGCTGCTGACCCGCTACGAGGACGTCAAGCGGGTGCTGGCCGATCCGCGCTTCACCCGCCGGCTCACCGCGCCCGACGCGGCCCGGCTGTCGGCCGAGGGCGACGGCGTGTTCAGCGGTCAGCTGGCGGGGATCATTCCCGACGGGGGTGAGGAGCATCGGCACTGGCGGCGCCTGGTCGGCAGGTGGTTCACCGCCAGGCGCATGACCGCGCTGCGGCCCGCCATGGTCCGGATCGCCGAGCGGCTCATCGACGACATGGTCGAGCGTGGCGCGCCCGGTGATCTCAAGGCCGGTCTGGGGTTCCCGCTGCCGGTCTACGTGATCTGCGACATGCTCGGTGTGCCCGCCGCCGATCGGGACCGGTTCTCGTACTGGTCCGACACGCTGCTCAACCTCACCCGCTACAGCAAGGCCGAGACCGAAGCGGCCCAGGGGGAGTTCGTCCGGTACATGTCCGAGCACGTCGCCGCCAAGCGCGCCGAGCCGGGTGAGGACCTGCTGAGTGAGCTGATCGCGGCCGGTGGTCCTGAGGACGGGGGGCTGTCCGACGTTCAGATCCTGGTCACCGGTATGGCGTTGCTGGTCGCCGGGCACGAGACCACCGCCAACATGATCGGCAAGATGGTGGCCATGTTGCTGGCCGACCGTACCCGGTGGGAGCGGCTGCTGGCCGATCCGTCGCTGGTTCGCACGGCGGTGGAGGAGGCGTTGCGTCTTGATGCCAACCCCGGTTTCGGTCTGCCTCGTTACCTGTGCGAGGAGGCCGAGGTCGGCGGTGCGGTACTGCCTCGCGGTACGACCGTGGTCTGCAGCATGGGCGCGGCCAATCGGGACGAGAGTGTTTTCGAGGCCGCCGGTCGGATGGACCTGACCCGCACGCCGAACCCGCATCTGGCCTTCGGTTCCGGAGCCCATTCCTGTCTCGGCCAGGCGCTGGCCCGTACCGAGCTGCAGGTGGTCCTGGAGGTGTTGCTGCGCAGGCTGCCCACTTTGGAGCTGGCCGTGCCGGTGGCGGAGCTGGAGCGTGTGGAGGGGCTGGCCGTCGGCGGTCTGCGTACGGTCCCGGTCCGCTGGTGACCCCGGGTCAATGGAGAGGAGTTCCCTGTGAAGGTCATCGTCGATGAGGGCAGGTGCTGCGGTGCCGGTCAGTGCGTGCTGATCGCGCCCGAGGTGTTCGACCAGCGTGACGAGGACGGCATCGTTGTCCTGCTGGAGCCTGAGCCGGCCGCGGATCGGCATGCCGCCGTCCGTGAGGCCGCCGCTGTCTGTCCCGCGGCCGCCATCCGTGTGGAGGACGACGGCTAGCGGTCAGCACCGGAGTGTCAGGCCGAGGTGCCGAGGCCGGCTGCCTGCGGAGCGTTGCGCGGGCTGCCGGCCTGCCGGCGCCGTACCGACAGGCAGGCGACGGCGCCGATCGCGATCACGGCGATGGGAAGCGCCAGGGTGGGCCGCATCGCCTGGACGACTCCGTGCTCGAAGGTGGAGGCCGCCGCCTGCTGGATGTGGTGGGCGAGACTCGCCGGTGTTCCCGGCGGCGGTTGGAACGCCGTCCCGGTCCGTCCGGCGCCGATCTCCAGGCCGTTCGCGGCGGCGTTGTCGAAGCCGGCCACGAACCGGTCGCGGACACCCGCCGGAAGGGCGGCGGCCCGCCTGGCCGCTTCGTCTCGCAGCGAGGCGGCCAGGCGGTTCTGCAGCAGGGCGCCGACCGCGGCGCTGCCGATGACCGTGCCGATCTGCCGGATCGTGTTCAGCACGCCGGAGGCGGCCCCGGCCATCCTCGGCTCGACGTTGTGCATCGCGACCGTGACCATCGGGCCGAACACGCAGCCGATGCCCGCCCCGGCCACGATCAGAGCCGGTTGGAACTCCCACCAGGCGCGGCCGACATCGGTGACCAGGGTGAGCCAGGCCATGCCGGCCGCGAACAGGACCAGGCCTGTCATCAGGACGTACTTGCCGCCGATCCGGTCCGCCGTCCGGCCGGCGATCGGTGACAGGACCGCCGACACCACCATCGCCGGCGCCATCACGAGTCCGGCTTCGAACGCGCTGAAGTTCAGCACCGACTGCAGATAGATCATCACCGGCAGGAACAGGCCGATCATCCCGACCTGGACGGTCGCGGACACGAAGCTCATGACCGCGTAGTCACGGTCGCGGAAGAGCACGAAGGGCAGCAGCGGTTCGCGGTGCTGCCGTGTGCCCTGGTGGGCCAGGAACACCACCAGCAGCAGCGCGGCCCCGCCCAGCAGCGCCCAGATCCCGGCGTTCCAGCCGTACCGCTGGCCCTCGGTGAGCCCGAAGGTCAGGCACACCAGTGTCGCCGTGGCGAGTATGACGCCCGGGACGTCCAGCCTGTGGCGGTTGCCGTGTCGGACGTCCGGTATGAGCGTGGCGGCCATCGTGAGTACGATCGCGCCGATCGGGACGTTCACGAAGAAGATCCAGCGCCAGTCGGCCGTGCTGACCAGGAGCCCGCCGAGCGTGGGCCCGGCGATCGTGGCCACGCCGGCGACCGCGCCCCAGACGCCGAGCGCCGTGCCCCGGCGTTCGGCCGGGAACGTGCCGACGATGATCGTCATCGTCTGCGGCATCAGCGCCGCCGCGCCCAGGCCTTGCGCGGCCCGGGCGGCGATGAGCTGGGCCGGATCCTGCGACAGGCCGCACAGCACCGACGCCACCGTGAACAGCGCGACGCCCCCGACGAACATGGTGCGCGGGCCGCGCGCGTCGCCCAGCCGGCCGAAGGTGATCAGCAGTGCGGCGAGGACGAGGATGTAGACGTTGATCACCCACAGCACCTCGTCCAGCGACGCGCGCAGGTCGTCGATCATGCTGGGGAGGGCGACGTTGACGGCCGTCAGGTCCAGCAGCGTCATGAAGAATCCCAGGCTGAGCGTCAGCAGTACCGCCCAGGGATCGCCACGCCATCTGCTCATTCCCATTCCTTTCATCGCCTTTCATCGGCTATCCGCTTCCCCGGGGAGCTTCGCCCGGCCGGACGGCGCCCCGCCGGGGTGTTGCCCGTGGACCTTGTCGAGATGGGCGCGCGACGCGTCGGCGACCGGCGCAGACACGCCCGTCTCGATCGCGTGATGCTTGACCTGCCCGATCGGCCCTGCCTGCGGGGACACGTCGAACTGCTCGGCCTCCGCCCCCCATGACCAGGATGCTAGCATGCTAGATAGTTAGCTCGTCGAGGGGAAAACACGTGTCTGTTCTCGTGGCCCCGCATCGGCGCGACCGCTCGTCCGGGCCGTTCTTCGTCGTCGAGGGGGCAGCGGTCAGAGCGGGACGGCGCCGTCCGGTGGTTCGATGGACTGCGCGTGCCGGAAGACGTTGTTCGGATCCCAGCGTCTCTTGGCTCGCTGCAGCCGGGGGTAGTTGGTGCCGTAGTACAGGGCCGGCCAGGGGACGCCGGAGGTGTTCCACTCCGGATCGCCGAGGTCGACGTCCGGGTAGCCGATGTAACAGCCGTCCGTGTGCCGGCCGGGCGAGGGCACGCCGTGCGGATACATGTCCCGGTACAGCGTGCGGATCCACCGCAACTGGTCGTCGCCGTCCTGTCCCTCCGGCCAGTAGGCCTGGTGCTGGAGCTTCAGGACGGAGTCGCGCTGCACCGTCGCGGTGTCACCGGGCCGTCGCCGGTTGATCGCGGAGCCGTAGGAGTCGATCTGCACCACCGCGTCGCGGGAGACCTCCCTGTCCCCGGTCAGCCCCCGCCACAGCGCGCTCACCTGGTCCTCGGGCAGGCGGGTGCGCATGTAGGCCGACTTGTGCTTGCCGCACCGGTCGTTGTGCGGCGCGCCCGTGACCTTCTCGACCACCGTCCAGGGCACGGCTGCGGGCTGGTGTGAGCCGGTGAAGAGGTCGCCCAGCGCGGCCAGGGAGGAGAACTCCCCGTGGGCCTCGGTGAGTGGATCCAGGTCCCGCCCCACGCCTGAGTTGATCTCGTGCTGGAAGCCGGTTATCAGCCTGCGGGCATCGGGGACCCCGGAGTCGATCTGGGCGATCAGGCCGATCTCGCCGCGGCCGGCGTGGCTCAGCAGCAGGATCCCGAACAGGTCGGCGTACTCGTCGTCCGGGCCGCCCTGGTGCCGCTCGAAGAAGGCGCCGAAGTTCTCCACGATCCTCCGGAAGCGGGCCTCGCCGACGTGCTCCCACTTCCAGCCGCCGGTGGCGAGGAAGACGCTCCTGGGGGCCCGGGGGAGGTGACGAAACCAGAGGCGGGTGATGACGCCGAAGTTGCCCCCACCGCCCCCGGTGTGCGCCCACCACAGGTCCGACAGGGCCTGGTCGGTGTCGTCGGCGGTGGCGGTGACCAGCTCGACCTCGCCGTTCTCCGCCACGACGGCGACCTCGACGGCGTGCAGGTAGTCGACGGTGAGCCCGTGCTGACGCGACAGCAGCCCGAACCCTCCGGCCACCACGTGGCCGCCGATCCCGACGGAGGGGCACGAGCCGCCGGGCAGTGCTCTGCCGGTCGGCAGGTACAGCTTCTTGTACAGGTGCCCGTTGGTGACGCCCGCCTCGACGCAGACGGTGTCGGTGGCCTCGTCGACCTGGACGCCGTCCATGAGTGACAGGTCGATGATGACCCGTACGTCCGGGGAGCACACGAAATCCTCGTAGCAGTGGCCGCCGGATCGCACCGTGATGCGCGACTTCTCCGGCGTCGACGGCTCGTCGAGGGCCTCCTGCAGGGCGTTCCCGACCTCCTCGCCCGTCCTGGGCAGCCGGATGTAGTCGGGCTCCGCGCGCCATCTGGGATTGAAGCCACGGCAGAGCGGCTCGTAGCGAGGGTCGTCAGGGCAGATCTTGATGCCGGACCGCCGGCCTGGCCTCATGGCTGTCACACCCTCCCCGATCACCGCCGCGCACGACGACGCTCCGGCCCGCCGCGGTACGCCGAAGGCCCACGATGGGGAGCGCGGGGTCTCCTCGGGGGCGGAACAGGACACCTCGATTGTGAACTCTCCGTGCCGACTCGGCTACTTACCGTGTCGGTACGATGGTGTGACGGGCGTTCACCGCCATCGCCCCCGGGGGCGTCGGCCGTACGGCTGGGCGCCCTCGTCGAGGCGTTCCGGTCGGTTAGGAGACCTAGAACTTGCCTAATGCTCCTAGGATAGGTCTAGTATTCCTAGATATGGCGCCGTGAAGGGTTCTGGCCGCCGGCCGGATCCCCCGGGCCCCGGCGGCTTCGGCCATCCCCGGCGCCGACGCCTCCTAGAGGCGCGCGCCCGACGTGTTGCGCCTCACACTCGAAGACTGGAAAGAGATGACATGGCCACATTGCGGGTACCGGGCGCGTGCCTCTACTACGAGGTCGGCGGCGGCGGCCCCGTGCTCCTCATGCTGCCGGGCGGTGGCGGTGACGCGGCCGTCTTCGACGTGATGGCCGGCCCGCTCACCGAGCACTTCACGCTCGTCACGGTGGATCCGCGCGGCTACTCGCACAGCCGCCTGGACGATCCGGCCCCCGTGGACCAGCGGGTCGAGGTGCAAAGCGACGACGCCTTCCGGCTGCTGGAGGTCGTGAGCCCCGACCGGCCCGCCTATGTCTTCGGCGGCAGCAGCGGGGCCATCGTCGGCCTCGACCTTCTCGCCCGGCACCCCTCCCGGGTGCGGCGGCTCGTCGCCCACGAACCGCCCTGCTTCGCCGTACTGCCTGACGCGGCCGAGCAGCGGGCCTTCGTCGAGGAGGTCCACCACCTCTTCCGCACGCGGGGGCTCGCCGCCGCCTCCGCACGGTTCCTGGAAGGCATCGGCGGCACCCTGAAGGGCCTGCCGGACCCCGGCTCGTTGCCGCCGCGAGCCGCCGAGATGATGACCCGGCTCATGGCCAACGCGCCGATCATGATGGAGCACGAACTGCGGCAGTTCACCTCCTACCTGCCCGACATGACCGCCCTCGGCGCCGCCGGAGACCGGCTGGTGCTCGCCGCGGGACGGGAGAGCAGGGGGCATCTGCCCTACCGGCCCGCCGCCGTCCTGGCCGAGCGCCTCGGCGTCGAGCTGGTCGAGTTCCCCGGTGCGCACAGCTTCACCGACGCGCCGGAGGAGTTCGCCGGGCGGCTGACCGAGGTGCTCCGCGCCTCCTGAGGCCCGGAGGGGGGCTCGTCGCGCGCGCGGGTCTCGCCGCCCCGGTGGTCCGGCCCCGGGGGCGGGGCCAGACCACCGGGGAAGGAGGTCAGAAGGAGTAGGGGCCGAAGCGGCCCCAGGCGACGACCACGGCGAGGACCAGCAGGACGACGTTGGCGCCGATCGCCTGGTTCTCCTTGCGGCGGACATGGACGACGGCCGCGCCGACCATGGTGATCGCCAGGCCGGTCGCCGCCAGCGGGGTGAGGACCGGGGCGATGCCGAGCGCCGCGGGCAGGATCAGGCCGATCGCGCCCAGCACCTCCAGGCCGCCGATCGCCTTGATCGCGACGGCGGAGAAGTCCTCGGTCCAGGCCATGCCGGACGCGGCGAGCCTCTCCTTCGGCTGGGCCAGCTTCATCAGCCCGGCCAGGGCGAACGCGGCGGCCAGCAGGCCGGCGACGATCCACAGTGCGACGTTCATCGGGGTCTCGATCCTCGGATTTCGACGTGAGAGTTCACGTTGGAGCCAGGCGCGTTCACTTGACGCGTCAAATGAACTCTGCCCCTGAATTAGTTGATTCGTCAAGTGATTCGGAGATCCGTTGAGTTGACGAATCAAGTTATGGTGGTGGTCATGGAAGCAACGCGGGACCCGGCTGAGCAGCCGGCCGGAGAGCGGATCGAGGAGTCGCGCTGGCTGGGGGAGGAGGAGATGCAGGCCTGGCTGGGGCTGGCCAGCATGCTGATCCGCCTGCCCGCCGCCCTCGACCGGCAACTGCAGCGCGACGCCGGGATCAGCCACTTCGAGTACCAGGTGCTCGCGGGCCTGTCGATGAGTCCCGGGCGCACCATGCGGATGAGCGACCTGGCCGAGATCGCCGACGGATCGCTGTCGCGCCTGTCGCACACCGTCACCCGGCTGGAGAAACGCGGCTGGGTGCGCCGCACCCCCGACCCCGCCGATGGCCGCTACACCCTCGCGATCCTCACCGACGGCGGCTGGGACAAGGTCGTCGCCACCGCCCCCGGCCATGTCGACGCGGTCCGCACCTACGTGATCGACCCGCTCACCAAGGCGCAGATCCGGCAGCTCGCCCAGATCGGCGACCGGATCAGCAACGCCATCGACCCCGGCGGCTCCTGCCCCTCCGGACGCTTCACCTGACGCCGGCCGGGGCCGCTCGTCCCCTCCCGGCCGCACGGTCCCGGCACTCCCGGACGGGCCGGAAGGGAGGTCCCATCCGGTGGGAGAGAGACGGCGGGGGCGTACCGGATCAGCCCGTGGACGTACGCGGGGCGGTCCGGGCGAGGTGTCCGGCAGGGCCGGTTCCGGGGAAAACAGCAGGTCAGGGCCGGTGAGCCGGGCAGGCGCCCGAGGCGGGACGCGCGCGGCGCGCGAGCGGGGGAAACCAGACCGGAGGCTGACGCGCCGGTCCGCTCACGCGGCCTAGGGTCTGTCGTCGAACCGGGGCGCGGAGATCATCAGGACGTTGTCCGCGCGGGGCCGGTCGTGTTCGGCACAGTACGGGAGGACAACGTGATGCGTGGGCGAAGGACGGTCGCGGCCGGGGCCGTGATGGCGGTCCTGGCGGGCGGCGCGGTGGCGGGTGCGCGGGCGGGGGCCGGTACGGCGTGGGCGGAGGGCGGCCGTGCCCCGGGAGAGGGGATGGCCCGCTTCCAGCGGCAGGAGGTCGTCTGGCGCGGCTGCCAGGCCGGCCCGGACGACGCGAGCGGTAAGGAACTGGACGAGGCCGGGGCCCGGTGCGCGGAGATCACCGTGCCGCTGGACTACAGCCGCCCGGACGGGCGGACCATCAAGATCGCGGTGTCCCGGCTGAAGGCCACCGACTCCCGGCGCCGGCGAGGGGTGCTGCTGTACAACCCGGGCGGTCCCGGCGTTCCCGCGATGTATCTGGCGTTGAAGGTCAGGCAGGCCGAGCCCGCGGTGGCGGCCCGTTACGACCTGGTGGGGATGGACCCCCGCTTCGTCGGGCGGAGCGGCCCCCTGAACTGCGGGTGGCCGAGTGGCATCGTCGGTTCGGCCGGGCCGGATCGGCGTACTTTCGACCAGGGCGTGGCGACGGCCAGGGACCTGGCGGCCCGCTGCGCCGTCCACAGGGATGTGCTGCCCCACATCTCCACCCGTAACACGGCCCGGGACATGGACGTGGTGCGGGCGGTTCTCGGCGAGGCGAAGCTGTCCTACCTCGGCTCGTCGTACGGCACCTATCTGGGCGCGGTCTATCTTCAGCTGTTCCCCCGCCGCGCCGATCGGGTCGTGCTGGACAGCGCCGTGAACACCGAGTTGTTCGGCCCCGACCTGACGAGCACGCAGGGCCCGGCTCTGGCGGCGGCGCTGGAGAACTGGGCGGCGTGGGCGGCCCGTCACAACGGCCGTTACCGTCTGGGGGCGACCACGGCCGAGGTGCTGGCCACGGTGAGCCGGATCAACCAGGCCGTCAACCGCGGCCCGCTGCGCGTCGGCGGTCACCGGGTCGACGCCCGTGTGCTGCCCATGGTCCTGTTCACCGTCACCTCCGGTGACAGCGAGGAGGTCTATGCCGGTTTCGCCGCCGACATCCGGGTCCTGCGGGACGCCGCCCGAGGGGCCGAGGTCACACCCACCGAGGTTCTGGATCAGGTTCTGACCGGTCTGTCCTCTCCGGACGCGGACGGATCCGCCAGCGCCCAGACAGCGATCTTCTGCGCGGACCGGGCGGCCTCGCGCGATCCCGAGACCTACTACCGCGACATCCAGGCACATCGTGCCGACGAGCCGCTGTTCGGCCCGCTGATCCGCAACCTCACCCCCTGCTCGTTCTGGCCGGCCGCCCCCGCCGAACCTCCCACCCGGGTCCGTAACGACGTGCCGCTCCTGATGGTGGGGGCCGACGGTGACCCGGGGGCGGTCTACTCCGGCCAGCAGGTCACCCACCGGGCTCTGCGCGGTTCTCGCCTCGTCACCTTGCGCGGAGCCTTCCGGCACACGGTGTACGCGGGGCTGTTCGCTCCGCCGAACGCGTGCGTCGACGACGTCGTCAACCGGTACCTGGTCGACGGTGTCCTGCCGGACAGGGACTCCACCTGTCTCGTCGCCCGCGGCGGCAGATGACTCTCCTCGGCCGGGTGGTGGGGCGGGGCAGGGACGAGGCCGGCAGGGGGCGCGCCGTCCGGGTCTCCGACGTCGCCGTGTGGGATAATCTCCCCTGTCAGCCGCCTTCCGGCACGTTCCCCCTCTGACCGGACGAGGGAGGAACCAGCATGGACATCACGCCGCAGGCGATGGTCATCCCCAAGGAGACCGGCCAGGTCGGACACCGATCGACCTGTCCAGGCCGCCGCACCCCTTCACCGAGGCAGGCAACACCGAGTTCAACATGTTCCTGTGGATGCCCCCCCACCGCGGAACGGGCCGGTGACGTGCTCCTGGCCGACTCCACGATCTTCAGCTCGCTGTTCGGCGGCGAGAGCCTGCGTGCCTTCTGGCGCAACATCGCGCCGACGAAGTAGCGCCAGGGGAAAGGGGGTGCCCGTGACCGCACCGGCGCACGCCGAGCTCGAACTCGGCGACATCCAGCGCGGGGTCCTCAGCCCCCGGCCGAGCCCGTACGCGGCGGCCTACATCCTGTTCCGCATCGACGACCGCGCACACGGACGGGAGCTGATGCGGCGGGTGCGCGCGGTGGTGACCTCGGCCGCCGACACGGCGAGCCCGCTGGGCGAGACCTGGGTGAGCGTCGCGCTCACCTACCACGGTCTCAGGGCTCTGGGGGTGCCGGAAGAGTCGCTGGAGACGTTCTCCTGGGAGTTCCGGCAGGGCATGGCCGCCCGGGCCCCGGTACTGGGCGACGTCGGCGACAGCGCCCCGGAGAACTGGGAGGCACCGCTGGGCACGCCCGACGTCCACGTGGTCCTGGTGGCCCTCGCCCCCGACGGCGCCCGGCTGGAGGCGGCCGTCGACCGCGCCCGCCCGGCCTACCACGCCCTGCCCGGCGTGACCGCGATCTGGCGGCAGGACTGTCACGCGCTGCCCACCGAGACCGAACCGTTCGGCTACCGCGACGGCATCAGCCATCCGGCCGTCGAGGGCAGCGGCATCGCCGGATCCAACCCGATGGAGGCACCGCTCAGGGCCGGGGAGTTCGTGCTCGGCTACCCCGACGAACTCGGCGGCGTCCAGGCCCCGCAGCCCGAAGTGCTGGGGCGCAACGGCACCTACGTGGCCTTCCGTAAGCTTCACCAGCGCGTCGCCGCCTTCCGCCGCTACCTGAGGGACAACTCCACCGGCCCCGAGGACGAGGAACTGCTGGCCGCCAAGATCATGGGCCGCTGGCGCAGCGGCGCGCCGCTGGCGCTCAGCCCGGACCGCGACGACCCCGGCCTGGGCGCCGACCCCGGCCGCAACAACGCCTTCCTGTACGGGCGTGACGATCCGGCGGGATTCGTCACGCCCGGCGGCTGCCACATCCGCCGGGGCAACCCGCGCGACGCGGCGGTGGCGGGTGTGCCGAGGCTGCACCGGATGATCAGGCGCGGTACCGCCTACGGTCCGCCGCTGCCCGAGGGGGTCCTGGAGGACGACGGGGCCGACCGCGGGCTGATGTTCACCTTCGTCGGAGCGCACCTGGGGCGGCAGTTCGAGTTCGTCCAGTCCGAGTGGATGAACGACGGCGTCTTCTTCGGCGCGGGCGACGCCCGCGACCCCGTCGTCGGCTCCGGCGACGGCCACGGTGACTTCACCATCCCCCGCAGGCCGCTCCGGCGGCGCCTGCGAGGACTGCCGCGCTTCGTCGTCACCCGCGGCGGCGAGTACTGCTTCATGCCCTCGCTGAGCGCCATGGGCTGGCTCGGTGATCTCAACGGCTGACGACGCGGCGGGCGCCACCGAGGCGCGTCGTCCGCGGCCGCACCGCCCGGGACGCGTGGCGGCGTCCGAACCGCCCGGCCGCGGGACGGCCGACGCCGGGACGCACGGGCCGGTGACCGTCACGCCCCCCTTCCTCCCCGGAACGGCCGGGAGGGGTGATGCGGCGACGCGTGCGGAGTTAGCTTTGTATTGACGCTCCGTCCCCCGGCGCCAGTCGCTCGGTGCGCCCGACATGACGGAGGAACCCATGAACGACTATCCACAGATCGCGGACCACGGGCTGATCGGGGACCTGCAGACCGCCGCTCTCGTCTCCAGCACGGGCACCATCGACTGGTGGTGCACGCCCCGCTTCGACTCTCCGAGCGTCTTCGCCTCCATCCTCGACAGCGAGCGCGGCGGACACTGCCGGCTCTCCGCCGACGTGGACGGCACCGCCGGAGCCGCCGTCCGGCAGCTCTACCTGCCGGACACCGCGGTCCTGGTCACCCGTTTCATGGCCCCCGGCGGTGTCGGCGAGGTCGCCGACTTCATGGAGCCGAACCCCTCCGCCGTCCCCTCCGACCGGCACCGCCTGGTACGGGTCGCCCGCGTGGTCCGCGGCAGCCTGCCCTTCACCCTCACCTGCCAGCCCCGGTTCGACTACGGGCGGGCACCGCACACCCTCACCGTCCTCGACGACGGCTCGGCCCTCTTCCGCGGCCCCGGGCTGGACCTGCACCTGCAGACCAGCACCCCCATCACGCTGTATCCGGACGGCAGCGACGTCACCGCCCGCTTCACCCTCCACGCCGACGAGGCGGTCGCCGTCACCCTGACCGCCGACAGCGGAGGCCGGCTCGCCGTCACCCCCCTGACCGGCGGCGACGTGCGCGACAGCGTCCACGCCTGCGAGGACTTCTGGCTCGGCTGGCTGCGAGGATCGCGCTACCGGGGCCGCTGGCAGGAGATGGTCTGCCGTGCCGCGATCACCCTCAAACTGCTCACCTACGCGCCCACCGGCGCGCCGATCGCCGCCGCCACCATGGGCCTGCCGGAGCAGATCGGCGGCGAGCGCAACTGGGACTACCGATACACCTGGATCCGCGACGCCTCCCTGTCCGTCAGAGCCCTGATCGACCTCGGCTTCGTCGAGGAGGCCCAGGCCTTCCGCCACTGGCTGCGAGACCGCCTCGACGCCGGCGGAACCGCCTCGGGGGAGCCGCTGCAGATCATGTACCGGATCGACGGAGACCCCAACCTGACCGAGGAGGTCCTCGGCCACCTGGAGGGATACCAGAAGTCCGCGCCGGTCCGGGCCGGCAACGCCGCCGCCGACCAGATCCAGCTCGACATCTACGGCGAGGCCTCCGACGCCCTGGCCCAGGCCCAGGACATCGGGGGCTTCCACGGCTGGCAGGTCTTCGCCGGTCTCCTCGACTGGCTGGCCGACACCTGGGACCGCCCCGACGAGGGCATATGGGAAACCCGCGGCGGACGCCAGGAGTTCACCTACAGCCGCCTGATGACCTGGGTCGCCTTCGACCGCGGCATCCGCATGGCCACCGCCTACTCCCGCCCCGCCGACCTGACCCGCTGGGCGGCCGTCCGCGACACCGTCTTCAACCAGATCGTCGAACGCGGCTGGCACTCCAAGCGGGAGGCGTTCGTCCAGCACTACGCCACCGATGTCCTGGACGCCTCGCTCCTGCTCATGCCCCGCGTCGGGTTCGTCTCCCCCCGCGACCCGGCCTGGCTGACCACCCTGGACGCCATGGGCCGGGAACTGGTCAGCGACAGTCTCGTCTACCGTTACGACCCCGACGCCTCCCCGGACGGGCTCCGCGGCTCCGAGGGCACCTTCAACCTGTGCACCTTCCTCTACGTCGAGGCCCTCGCCCGCGCCGGACGGCTGCGCCAGGCACGGTACGCCTTCGACAAGATGCTCACCTACGCCAACCACGTCGGCCTGTTCGCCGAGGAGATCGGCCCGTCGGGCGAGCAACTCGGCAACTTCCCGCAGGCCTTCACCCACCTCGCGCTCGTCGCCGCCGCCATGGCGCTCGACGAACAGCTCGACCAGGCCGAAAAGTGATCGCCGCCGCCCGCTCCGCCGCCGCTGCGGCCGGTGAGCGGAGCAGAAAGTGACCGGGACTCCCGCCTTCCCGGGCTCGGCCGCCGCCTCGCGGAGAACCCTGGTACCGCTCGCCCTCGCCCAGTTCATCTGCAGCTTCGCGGGCTCGAACATGAACGTGATGATCAACGACATCAGCGAGGACCTGAACACGACCGTGAAGGGCGTGCAGACCACGATCACGCTGTTCCTGCTCATCATGGCGATCCTCATGATCCCCGGCAGCAAGCTGACCGACCGCTGGGGCCGCAAACGATGTTTTCTCGCGGGCCTCATCCTGTACGGGGCCGGCGCCCTGCTCAGCACGTTCTCACCCGGCCTCGGAGTGCTGATCCTCGGCAACTCGGTACTCGAGGGCGTGGGCACGGCGCTGCTGATCCCGCCCGTCTACATCCTCGCGACGCTGGCGTTCAGCGATCTTCCGTCGCGTGCCCGGGCCTTCGGCGTGATCAGCGGGCTGGGAGGCATCGGCGCCGCGGCGGGACCGCTGATCGGAGGCCTCATCACGACGGCGATCAGCTGGCGGGCCGCGTTCGTCTTCCAGACCATGGTCGTCGTGACGATCATCTTTCTCAGCCGCCGGATCGTCGACCCCGTGGCGCCGGACCCGACGCGCCCCTTCGACACGGCGGGGGCGGTCCTGTCGGCGGTCGGCATGTTCTTCGTGGTGTTCGGGATCCTGCAGGCCAGTAACGACCTGGTGCTCACGGCGGTGCTCGTCGCGATCGGAGCCGCCTTCCTGGTCTGGTTCCTCCTCCACATCCGCTCCCGGGAACGCGCGGGGAAGGAGCCGCTGCTGTCGACCGGGCTGTTCAGGAACCGCACGTCCAATCTCGGCCTCGTCACGCAGAACATCCAGTGGCTGCTTCTCATGGGGACGTCGTTCGTCGTGGCCGTCTTCCTCCAGACCGTACGTGGATACAACGCGATCGAGACGGGCGTCATCTTCACCGCGGCGACCCTGGGCGTCCTGTTCTCGTCCCTGGCCGCCGAGCGGCTCGCCAGGAGGCACTCGCAGAAAGCCCTGATCCTGACGGGCTTCATCATGACCCTGGCCGGGATCGTGCTCCTGCTCGCCCTGGTCAAGGTCTCGCCGGGTGCCGTCGCCTTCGCGCCCGGGCTCCTGCTGATCGGCCTGGGGCTGGGAGTGATGCTGACCCCCTCGGTCAACATCGTGCAGTCCAGCTTCCCCGAGAGACTTCAGGGCGAGATATCCGGGCTGTCGCGCAGTGTGTCCAATCTCGGCTCGTCGTTCGGCACGGCGATCGCCGGCACGATTCTGGTCTCGGGGCTGGCCACGGGAAACCGGTCCTACGTCCTGGCGATGACCGCGCTCGCCGTCCTCGCCCTGATCGGCCTCGCCGCCGCGACGCGCCTGCCCGCCGTCACCGGACGCCGCTGACCGGCCCCGGACGCGGCGACCGGCGCAGACCGGCGCGGCCGTGAAGCGGTCCTCGCCCGGCTCACGGCCGCTCGACCGGGCCCGACCGGGCCGGGCCGGGGCGAGGCGGAGGGTGCGGTGCGTCCGTGTCAGCCGAGTGCCAGGGCGGCGACCCGGCGGGCCAGCAGGCGGGCGGGGTCGAGAACCGGCATGGGGAGGCGGGAGCCGTCCAGGGCCAGGACGAGTTCGGTGCACGCGGTGACGATCCGCTCGGCGCCGCGGTCGGCCAGCGAACGGCAGACCTCGGCCAGCGCCCGCCGGTGGGCCGGCCGGGCGCCGCCGCCCTTGACGGCGCCGATGGCGGCCATGACCTGCCGCTGGCCGGGTTCGTCCGGTTCGATCGCCGCCACGCCGTACCGCCGCAGGGCCTCGGTGTACAGACCCGCGCGCAGGGTGCCCGAGGTGGCCAGCACACCGGCCGCGCGGACGCCGTCGGCGGCCAGGGCGTCGGCCGTGACCTCGATGATGCTCACCAGTTCCAGCCCGGCCTCGTCGGCCAGGTGCGGCACGAAGGCGTGGGCGGTGTTGCAGGGGACGGCGAGCACCTCGCATCCCGCCCGCTTCAGGGCCTCGATGCCGCGCCGCAGGTACGGGGTCGGGTCCTCGCCGCCGCCGAGCAGGCTCAGGGAACGGTCGGGGACGCGGGGGTCGCCCCAGATGACGACGGGCACGTGCCCCTGGTCGCAGGTGGCCGCCGTCTCCTCCACGAGCTTGCCGTAGAAGTCGACGGTGGCCGCCGGGCCCATGCCGCCCAGGACGCCGACCAGCCGGGTCCCGCTCACCGGGTACCGCCGGGGGAGGCGGCGGCCGGCGCCGGGCCGCGGTCGCGGAGCCGAGTCATCGAAAAGGGGTCCTCTCCCTCGTGACGGAGGCGGGGATGAGTCAGGGGATGAGTCAGGGGCCGGGGTCGGCCGCCCGCACAAGGATCGAGGTATAAGGTGATCCCGGTGCTCAGACGCAGCAATCTGCCACCAAAGGAGTGAATGTGCAGGATTCCGGCATCGAGCCTCGGCGGTTGCTGTCGGAGACGGACCTGGAACTCATCGACGCCCTCCAGATCAACCCGCGGGCGAGCTGGGCGGACGTCGGGGCGGCGATCGGCGCGGATCCGGTGACGGCGGCGCGCCGCTGGCAGCGGCTGAACGACGCGGGGGAGGCGTGGACCACCGTCGCCCTGGGTCGGCGCCAGATGCACGCGATGAGCATGGCGTTCCTGGAGATCGACTGCGCGGCGGGCGCGGCGGTCGAGGTCGCCGACAGGCTGGCGCGGGCCGGGCATCTCATCACCGTGCAGCACCTGGCCGCCGGTCACGACCTGTTCGTCATCGCCGCCGCCGCCTCGATGCCGGCGCTGGCGGACTACCTGCTGACGGATCTGCCGCGGGTGCCCGGGGTGGCGAAGGTGCGCACCCACGTCGCCACGCGCGTCTTCGAGGCCTCGTGCCGCTGGCGGCTGCGCGTGCTGCCGCCCCGGGCCGCCGGCGCGCTGGCCAGGCGGCCCGGACCGGCGCAGCCCACCAGGCAGATGGACGAGGTCGACCGGCTGCTGTTCAAGGCCCTGCTCCCGGACGGCCGCGCCGGTTACACCGAGCTCGCCGGCGCCGTCGGCGTGTCCGAGCGCACGGTGCAGCGCAGGCTCTCGCGCCTGGTCGCGACCGGCGACATCGACTTCCGCTGCGACCTGGCGCGCTCGTACGCCGGCTGGCACTCCTCGGCGGTGCTGTGGCTGCGGATGCCGGACGGGCTGCTGGAGGAGACGGGCCGGGCGCTGCTCGGCTGGCCGGAGACGCGCACGTGCGCGGCGCTGGCGGGAGCCCGCAACATGCTCCTGACCGTCGGCCTGCACACCGTCTCCGACCTGCACCCGCTGGTGGTGCGCCTGGAGGAGCGGTTCCCGCACGTGACCATCGCCGACCGGCAGATCGTGCTGAGGCAGTCGAAGCTCTACGGGCGCCTCCTGGACTCCTCCGGCCGCTGCACGGACGTCGTCCCGGTCGACCCCTGGAGGCTGGCGCCGCGCGGGTGAGGCTCAGCGCGGCTCGGGGATCGCGCCGCCACGGGCCTCCCGGCACAGGCCGGCCCGCAGCACGTCGGCCTCGCCGCGCCCCACCACCTGCAGGTCCCCGACGGCCAGCGCGGGCAGGCCGAGCGCGGAGACGACGGCGGTGATCCGGCCGACCTCGCCGCGGACGGCCGCCTCGTCACACCCGGCCCGCGGCGCGGGGCCGCCGAGCGTCGGTGTGATCAGGACGTCGACGCCGGACATCCGTTCGGCGAAGGCGGCGCGGAAGGCCGAAAGCTCCCGCACGGCCCGGCGGTACTCCCGGTGGTCGATCCCGGCGGCGTCGTCCAGCTTGCGCCGCACGCCCGCGCTGTAGCTCGCGGCGCTCGCCGGGTAGGTGGCCTCGTGGGTGCGCCGGGCCTGCGCGCCCACGATCGTCCAGTACGGGGAGAGGATCCCGTACGGCAGGTCGATCTCGCGCACCCGAGCCCCCAGGTCGGCGAACTCCCCGGCCTGCGCGCAGCCCTCGGCCACGCCGACGACCATTCCCGACAGCGAGCTCGGCGCCTCGGCCGCCTCCCCGGAGAGCACCCGCCACACGCGCGCGCAGTCGGCGACCGACGTGGTCATCGGCCCGGCCACGTCGAACATCGGGGCCAGGGGGGCGACCCCCTCGGCGGGCAGGCGGCCGGCCCTCGGGCGCAGGCCGACCACCCCGCAGCAGGCCGCCGGGATCCGTACCGAGCCGCCGGTGTCCGTGCCGAGGCCGAACCGGGCGATCCCGGCGGCGAGCGCGGCGGCCGTACCGCCGCTCGACCCGCCGGGGGCCAGGTGCGCGTGGCGCGGGTTGCGCACGTCGCCCCAGTGCGGGTTCTCGCTCGTGACGCCCCAGGCGAACTCGTGCAGGTTCGCCTTGCCGACCAGGAGCGCCCCGGCGCGCTCCAGCGACTCGACGCACGGCGCGGTGGTCAGCGCCTCCTGGCTTCCGTACAGGACGGACCCGCGGGTCGTGCGGAGCCCGGCGACGTCGATCATGTCCTTGACCACGAACGTCCAGGCCGGCAGCTCGGGCGCCGTGGCGGGCGCCGGCCGGTCTCGGCGCGCGAGCCGGGCGAGAACCGGTTCGGGACCGGACTCGATGAGGATGTTGTGCCCGCTGTACCGGCGGATGGCCTCGGCGGATCCGGCGATCGCCGCGGCGGCCGCCGCCTCGTGTTCCACGGTGAAGGACCTCCTGACGCCCGCCCGGGCCGCGCCCGTGATCCGGCGAAGGTCGGCGGAGCTGCTGGTTTCGGCCGGGCGCGACGCCGGGGCGCCGGGGCGTGCGGGAGCCGCGCCGCGGTGCGCAGGACCGTACCGGTCAGACCGCCAGCGCGTCCAGCAGGGACCGCAGGCGGGCGGTCTCGCGGTCGGGGTGGACGAGGGTGAAGATGCTGCGGCTGGTGTTCAGCCACGGCACGTCGGCGACCACGACGTCCGGGCCGTGCCCGCGCAGCGCGAGGTCGGGGACGAGCGCCGCCCCCATCCCCGCCCCGATCATGTCCATTGTGATCTTGAAGTCGTCGGAGTGGCAGACCACCCGGGGATGCAGGCTCCAGCGGGCGAACACGGCGTCGAAGAAGGAGGCGTCGCTGCTGGCCGGATGGTGCATGATCCACGGCAGGTCGACGAGCTGCTCGACCCGGTAGGGCGCCAGGTCGGGCCAGCTGCGCGGCAGGACGACCTTGTAGCGGTCCTCGGCGATCCAGCGCCGGCCCAGCGCCGACGGCCACGACAGGCCGGCGTTGCCCACCTGGTAGACGATCGCCGCGTCCATCTCGCCGCCGGCGCCCAGGCGCGGGATGAGCTGGGAGCACTCGGCGACGGAGACCCTGACGCCGGCGCGTTCGGCGGGTTCCATCTCCCGCAGGACGCCGGTCAGCACGTCGGCGAAGCTGGGGAAGATGCCCAAGTGGATCTGCCGCTCGCTGTTCCTGTGCACGGCCTGGACGGCGGTGACCATGCGCTCGAGGTCCAGGAGCACGATCTCGGCGTGCCGGGCCAGCACCTCGGCGGCGCTGGTGGGCAGCACGCTGTGGGCGGAGCGTTCGAACAGCTTGACGCCCGTTTGCCGCTCCAGCGCGGCCATCTGCTGGGAGACGGCCGAGGAGGTGTAGCCGAGCCGGTTGGCGGCCGCGGCGAAGGACCCCAGCTGGACGACCTCACAGAGGGTGCGCAGGTGCTCGGGCTTCAGCATTAGAGTTCCTTGCTCTCAGCGCTGCTAAATGTCGTGTTTATAGCGCTTCCGTCTTCTTTTTGCCACTCCTACAGTGATGGCCACCGTCACCTCGAATCCCTGAGAGTCACATTGAGCATCCGCGTATATCGCAACGCCGCCATCCACACCGGAGACAGCGGCAACCCGTTGGCCCAGGCCATGGCAGTGGACGGCGAGCGGCTGCTGGCCGTCGGCACGCAGGCGCAGGTGCGCGAGGCCGCGGGCCCGGGAGCGGAGCTGATCGACCTGGAGGGCGCCGCGGTGCTCCCCGGTCTCTACGACGCCCACATCCACACCGCCCAGTACGCCCAGAGCCTGGGCGCGGTGGACCTGCGCGACGTGCGCTCCCTGGACGACGCGCTGGCCAGGGTGGCCGCGCACGCGGCCCGGCTGAGACCGGGCGCCTGGCTGTTCGGCGGCCGGTGGAACAGCAACACCTGGGATCCGCCGGCGCAACCGGACCGGTACGCGCTGGACTCGGTCTGCCCCGAGCTGCCGGTCGCGCTGCCCAGCGTGGACGGCCACACGGTATGGGCCAACTCCGCGGCCCTGCGGCTGGCCGGCATCGACGCCACCACCCCCGACCCGGTGGGCGGCGAGATCGTCCGCGACGCGGACGGGGAGCCCACCGGCATCCTGCGCGAGTCGGCCTCCTACCCGCTGCGCAACCTCATGGTCTCCGCCGACCTGCGCGACCTGCTGCGCGCCGCGCAGGAGGAACTGCTCGCCCTCGGCCTGACCAGCGTGCACGACATCGACGGTGAGGACTGCCGGGCCGCCTACCTGCAGCTGCGCGAGGCCGGTGAGCTGAAACTGCGCGTGCACAAGGCGATCCCGATGATCCACCTGGAGACGGCCATCGCCGAGGGCCGCCGCACCGGGCAGGGCGACGACTGGTTCCGCACCGGCCCCGTGAAGATCTTCAGCGACGGGGCGCTGGGCTCGCACACCTGCCACATGAGCGAGTCCTTCGCCAGCGAGCAGGACAACACGGGCATCGCGGTCACGCCGTACGAGGACCTGGTCAGGCTGTTCGGCAGGGCCGCCGGGGCCGGGATCGCGGTGGCCACGCACGCCATCGGCGACCAGGCCAACCACCTGGTCATCGACGCCTACGAGGCCGTCGGCCGTACGGCGGGGCTGCGCCACCGCATCGAGCACGCCCAGCACCTGCGGCCCGGCGACCTGGCCAGGATGGCCCGGCTGGGCATCGTCGCCTCGATGCAGCCCGTGCACTGCACCAGCGACATCGACCTGGTCGACTCCCTGCTGGCCGGGCACGAACTGGCCTCCTACGCCTGGCGCGGGATGCTGAACGTCGGCGTCGCGCTGGCCTTCGGCTCCGACGCCCCGGTCGAGCACCCCGACCCCTTCGCGGCGCTGTACGCCGCGGTGACCCGTGCCCGCGTCGACGGCACCCCCGCCGGCGGCTGGCAGCCCGAGCAACGGCTGAGCATGGGCGAGGCCCTCACCGCCCACACCCTCGGCGCGGCCTACGCCGCGGGCGAGGAGGACGACAAGGGCGTCCTGGCGCCCGGCAAACTCGCCGACTTCGTCGCGGTGGACACCGATCCCTTCGCGGAGTCACCGGACGCGGTGCTGCGCACCAAGGTCCTGACGACCGTCGTCGGCGGCGAAGTCCGCTGGCAGCACTCCTGAACCACCTCTTTGAAGGAGCACCCCCCGTGAACACCCGGATCCTCACCACGCTCGCCGCCGGCGCGCTGCTGGCCGCGACCGCGGCCTGCGGTGCCCAGTCCCTGGACGAGGGCGGCACGCCCGGCACGGCGGCCCCGGCACAGGGCGCAGCGTCTGCCACAACACCGGCCACAGTGCCGGCCGTCGTCCTGGACCCGGCCCCCGCCGAGGAGAAGGCGGCCGACGTCATCAACGCCATCACCCCCGACAAGGACCTCGCCGCCAAGGCGCCGGCGAACGTGAGGTCCGCGGGCCTGAAGGTCGTCTCCTCCATGGGCTACCCGCCGATGGAGATCTTCGCCGGTGACGGCAAGACGGCGATCGGTTTCGACCCCGCCCTGACCAGGGCCATCGCCAGGAAACTCGGCGTCAACGTGACCATCACCGACGAGGAGTTCAACTCGCAGATCCCCGGCGTCCTCACCGGCCGCTACGACTTCGTCATCTCCTCGATGACCGACAACCCCGAGCGGCAGGGCCAGGTCACCTTCGTCGACTACGTGCGGGCGGGCGCGGGACTGCTGATCAAGAAGGGCAACCCGGCCGGCATCGCCGGGCCCAAGGACCTTTGCGGCAAGACGGTCTCCGTCGTCGACAACGGCTCCTCGATGGAGCTGGCCGAGCGGTACGACGCCGACTGCAAGAAGGACGGCAAGGCCGCGCTGGACATCCTGAAGTTCCCCGGCGACCAGGAGGCCCTGCTCCAGGTCAGCGGCGGGCGCGCGCAGGCCACCATCACCGACTACGTGGTGGCCGCCAGCAAGGCCGCCGACCCCAAGCTCGAAGTCGAGGCCGTCGCGCTCGAAGGCACCGAGAGCCCCTGGGGAATCGGGATGAAGCCCGACAACAAGGAGCTCATCGAGTCCGTCAAGGGCGCGCTGGACTCCCTCATCCAGAGCGGCGAGTACGGCAAGCTGCTCAAGGCCTGGAACCTGGAGAAACTGGCCGTGCAGTCCGCTGTGATCAACGGCGGTAAGTGACCGTGCGGACCGAACCGATCACCGACGCGTCGGGCACCCCGATCCCCGTCGCGCGGACCCGGCACTGGGGCCGCTGGCTGGCCGCGGCCGCCGCGCTGGGCGCCGTCGGCTGGCTGGTCTACCTGGTCGTGGTCAACCCGCGACTGGACTGGGGCAAGGTCGCCGAGTACATGCTCAACGACCGGATCCTGGAGGGGGTCTGGGTCACCGTCGAAATCTCGGTGCTGGCGACGGTCCTCGGGCTGGTGCTGGGCGTGGTGATCGCGATCATGCGGCTGTCGCCCAACCCGGTGCTGAGCGGGCTGGCCACGCTCTACATCTGGTTCTTCCGCGGCACGCCGGTGCTGGTGCAGCTCATCTTCTGGTACAACCTGGCCTTCCTGTTCCCCGCGCTGGTGCTCAAGATCCCGTTCACCGCGATCGGCCTCAAGTGGGACACCAACCTGGTGATGACCGGCTTCACCTCGGCCATGCTGGGACTGGGGCTGAACCTGTCGGCCTACTTCGCCGAGACCGTGCGCGCCGGGATCCAGGCCGTCGACCACGGCCAGACCGAGGCGGCCTACGCGCTGGGCATGACCCCGGCCAAACGGATGCGGGTCATCGTGCTGCCGCAGGCGCTGCGCATCATCATCCCGCCCACCGGCAACGAGTTCATCTCCATGCTGAAGACCACCTCGCTGGTCTACGTGGTCGCCGGGCACGACCTGATGACCAACGCCAGCCAGATCTACAAGACGAACAACCTGATCATGGAGCTGCTGATCGTGGCGAGCCTGTGGTACATGCTCATGACCGCCGTGGCGACCTTCCTGCAGGGCAGGCTGGAACGCCGCTTCGGCTCCGAGGCCGTACGGCTGGTGCGCGGCGGCGGCCTGGCCTCCAGGATTCTGCCGAAGGCGGCCGCGTGAACGCGCCCGACGGGCAGGTCGTACAGGCCTCGGGCGTGCGGATGGGCTACGGCGACGTGCAGGTGCTCAACGGCGTGGACCTCACCGTCGCCTCCGGTGAGGTGAGCTGCATCATCGGCCCCTCCGGCTCGGGCAAGTCCACGTTCCTGCGCTGCCTCAACGGCCTGGAGCCGGTGCTCGGCGGCAGCCTGCGGGTGCTCGGTGAGGAGGTCGGCCACACCCTGCGCGACGGCAGGTACCACCCCTGGACTCCCAAGGAGTTCGCCGCCTTCCGCAGGAACATCGGCATGGTGTTCCAGCGCTTCAACCTGTTCGCCCACCACAGCGCGCTGGAGAACGTCGCCTGCGGTCCCGTCCACGTCCTGGGCACCCCGGCGGAGCGGGCACGGGCGCTGGCCATGGAGCACCTGGACCGGGTGGGCCTGGCAGATCACGCGCACAAGCGGCCTCACCAGCTCTCCGGAGGCCAGCAGCAGCGGGTGGCCATCGCCAGGGCGCTGGCGATGAACCCGGCGCTGATGCTGTTCGACGAACCGACCTCCGCCCTGGACCCGGAGCTGGTCGACGAGGTCCTGGAGGTCATGAAGGGCCTGGCCGCCGAGGGGATGACGATGGTCGTGGTGACCCACGAGATCGCCTTCGCCAGGGAGGTCGGCGACTGGCTGACCTTCTTCGCCGACGGCGTGGTCGTCGAGCGGGGCAGGCCCCGCGAGCTCCTGGCCGCCCCGGGCCACGAACGGACCAGGGCGTTCCTGTCCAGCGTGCTCGGCCCGGAGGAACGCCGCGCCTCCTGATCGCGCCTTCCGCCCGGCCGCGGGTTCTTGACCGCGAAGGGCGGCCACCGTGCTCCCGCAGGCACCCGCCCGCGGGAGTACGGTGGCCGCCCGCGGGAGTACGGTGGCCGCCCGCGCTTCCGGAGGGGCCGCCCCGGGCCGACCTCGCCCCGGTCAGCCGGACGGTGACACCAGGCCCGTCTCGTAGGCGGCGATGACGAGCTGCGCACGGTCGCGGGCACCGAGCTTGGCGAGCAGCCGTGTCACATGCGCCTTGACGGTGGCGACGCTGATGAACAACTCGGCGGCGATCTCGGCGTTGGACAGGCCGCACCCGACGAGGGTCAGCACCTCGCGTTCCCGCCCGGTGACGCCTTCGAGCGGGCGTCGCCGCGGGGCGGGCGCGGGACGGGCCGCGAACTCCTCGATCAGCCTGCGGGTGACGCCCGGCGCGATCAGGGCGTCGCCGGCGGCGACGACACGGATCGCCGTGAGGATGTCGTCCAGCGCCATGTCCTTGACGAGGAAGCCGGACGCGCCGGCGCGCAGCGCGCCGTAGACGTGGTCGTCCTCGTCGAAGGTGGTCAGGACGACGACGCGCGCCGTGCCGGGGCCCGCGGTGATCAGCCGGGTGGCCTCGACACCGTCCATGCCGGGCATGCGGATGTCCATCACCACGACATCGGGGCGGAGGCTCTCGGCCAGCCGGACCGCCTCCTCCCCGGTACCGGCCTCCCCGGCGACCTCGAGGTCGGGGACGTCGGCGATGACCGTCCGCAGCGCGGTACGGACCAGGGGCTGATCGTCGACGAGCACGACGCGGACGGTCATCGGACCCCCGCAGGCACGGGCAGGCGGACCGCCACCCGGAAGCCGCCCTCGGGGCGCGGCGCGGCGGAGAACTCCCCGCCCAGCAGGCCGACCCGCTCGCGCATCCCGGCCAGGCCGTACCCGCTCCCCGCGGCGCCGGTACGGCCGTCGCCGCCGTCGACGACCTCGATGGAGAGCTCCTCCCGACGGTAGCCGATGGACACCCGGCAGGAGGGGGAGCCCGCGTGGCGCATCACGTTGGTGAGCGCCTCCTGGACGATGCGGTAGGCGGACGTGTCGATTTCCGCGGGCAGCGCACGCGGCTCGCCCAGCCACCGCACGTCGACGCGGAGACCGGCCTCCGTCGTCGTCGCGGCGAGCCGGTCGACGTCCGCCAGGCCGAGCCCCGGATCGAGCACCCCGCCCCGCCCCTGCCGTCCCGGTTCGGCCCGGCGCAGCACACCGAGCGTACGGCGCAGCCCGGACAGGGTCTCCCGGCCGACCGTCTCGATCTCACCCAGCGCCTCGCGCGCCCGCACCGGCTGCGTGTCGATGACCCGCCGGGCCGCACCGGCCTGGAGGGCGATGACGCCGATGCTGTGCGCGACCATGTCGTGCAGCTCACGCGCGATCCGGAGCCGCTCGTCGGTGACCGCCTGGGCCGTGGCCTGGGCGGTCAGCCTCTCGGCGTACTCGCGGGCCCGGTGGGCCGAGTCGCCGCCCAGCCAGGCGATGACGGCCGTCAGGGCCACGGCCAGCTCCGCCGAGGTCCCGATGCTCCAGCCGGACAGCAGCCGCGCGGCCAGGTAACCGGCGAGCACGGTGAGCGCCATGGCGACGGCGGCGACCCCGGTCCGGCGCGGCCGGGTGGCCGCGACGAAGTACAGCGCGACGTCGGCCGCCAGGAACTGGGCCAGGGGGATCTCGCCCACGCCGAGGGGGAACGACGCGACGACGGAGGCGGCGAGCAGCAGGGTCAGCGCGGGCAGCGGCCGGCGGCTCAGCAGAGCGCCTCCGGCCAGCGCGAGGACGGTGGCCGCCAGCAGGAACGTCAGCCCGTCCCACCGGTAGAGCAGGACTCCGGAAACCACGGAGGGCGCCGACTCGCCGGGCAGCCTGACACGCATGAGGAACGTGAACGCCATGCTCGCGCCCCAGGTCACGACCGTCCAGACGCCGGGCGGTACACGCCTCAGCGGGGGCAGCGGGGGCGTGACGTCCATGCGCCGATCGTAGCGGGGCGTTCCACGCCGGGGCATTGGACCGGAGGCGTACATCCACGGTCTACCGGTGCGCCGGCGAATGCGACCGGCGGTCCGATGCGGCGCGGGCACGGCCTGGGACACCTTCGTGAGGTGACCGAAACCAGTGAACCGGCGGCGCGCCACCGGCACGGGAGCCGCCTGCGCCGCACCCTGCTCGCCGCGTTCGTCACCGTCTCGGTGGCCGTGCCGGTGACGGGTACGGCCCGCCCCGCGGCCGTCCCGGCGCCCGTCCCGGCCGTCCTGCCCCCGCTGCCGGCCGTGACCCCGGCGGCCCTGGACGAGCGGTACACCGTCAGCCGCGCCGCCATCCGGGCGGCCGAGCGGACGGCCGCCGGGCACGGCGACCGGCTGCGGGCTGCGGCGCTGCGCGTCATGGCGGCCCCCGAACGCCGCTTCCTGTCCTTCGACGGCCGTGAGGGCGGCCGCGCCGTCGAGGTCTTCGGAGACCTGTCCCGGGCCGAGTGGATCGCCGTGCTGGTTCCCGGCGCCGACACCGACCTCGACAGGTACGGGCTCCTGCGAGGCGGTTCGATGAGGCTGCAGCGGGAACTCGGCACCCGGGCGGCCGTCGTCGCCTGGCTCGGCTACCGGACGCCGAGCACCGTGAGCCCGCAGGCCCTGACACCCGCCCGGGCGGACGAGGCGGCCCCCGGCCTGCGCGTCTTCGTGCGGGCGCTGCGGACGGCCAGGCCCGCCGCCCGGGTCTCCCTGCTGTGCCACTCCTACGGCTCGGTGGTCTGCGGCCGGGCCTCGGCCGGACTGGACGTCGCGAACATCGTCCTGTACGGCAGCGCCGGAACCACCGCCGACAACGCCGCCGGGCTGCGCACCCGGGCCGCCGTATGGGCGGGCCGGGGCGCCGGCGACTGGATCGCCGGCGTGCCGCACACGCGGATCCGCCTTCCCTTCGCCGTCATCGGGTTCGGCGCCGATCCGGTCTCGCCGGAGTTCGGCGCCCGGGTGTTCGCGGCCGGCGACGGCGGTCACAGCGACTACCTGAGACTCGGTTTCCCGTCGCTGCGGAACATCGCCCGGATCGTCTCCGGGCGGCTTCCCGCCGGGGAGGTCCGCGGTGCGTGAGCTCGTCCGCCGCATCGACGCGGCGACTCCGCCCGGCCGCGACCGCGCCGCTGACGCGCTGCGCGGATTCGCCATCCTGGGCGTGGTGATCGGCCACTGGCTGGTGACCGCGCTGGTCGCCGACAGCGGCACGCTGCGCGTCACCAGCCCGCTCAGGCAGATGCCCGCTCTGGCACCCCTGTCCTGGGTGCTGCAGACCATGGCGGTCTTCTTCCTGGTGGGCGGGTGGATGGCGGCCGGAGGTCTCGCCCGCGCCCGCGCCCGGGGCATGGGCTACCGGCGGTGGCTCGGCGTCCGGATGGCCCGGCTGTTCCGGCCGGTCGCCGCGCTGGTGGCGGTGTGGGGCGCGGCGGCGGTCGTGATGCTCGCCTCCGGGGTCTCCCCGGACACCGTGATCATCCTGGTCAGGCTGGTGCTGTCCCCGCTGTGGTTCCTGCTGGTCTTCGCGGGACTGACGGCGCTGACCCCGCTGGTGGTGCGGCTGCACCCGCTGTGGCCGCTGGCCGTGGTGGCGCTGACGGATCTGCTCCGCTTCGGGCTAAGCGGGCCCTCCTGGCCGGGCTGGATCAACGTGGCGGCCGGGTGGCTGGTGCCGTACTGCCTGGGCGCGGCCTGGAGCCGCGGCGCCCTGTCCGGCCGCGCGACCGGATGGGCGCTGCTGCTCGGCGGGGCCGCCGCCACCGCCGCGCTCGTGCTGTGGGCCGGCTACCCCGCCTCCATGGTCGGAGTGCCCGGGGCCCGCGTCTCCAACCAGGCTCCGCCCACCCTCGCCGCCGTCTGCTTCGGTCTGGCCCAGAGCGGAGCGGCCCTGCTGCTGCTCGACCCGCTGCGCCGGGTGCTGCGCCGCCCCGCGGCCTGGGCCGTCGTGGCGTCGGTCAACCTCTCGGCGATGACGATCTTCCTGTGGCACCAGACCGCGATGATCGCCGTCACCGCGACCGGCCTGCTCACCGGTGAACTCCTGCCCGGCCTGCACACCGTCCCGGAAAACCCCGGCTGGGTGCTCGCCCGGCTGGCCTGGCTGCCGGTGTTCACGGCGGCGTTACTGGTGTGCCGGACCGCCTTCCGCACCCATGAACGGGGACGGCCGGGCGAAGTCGGGAACCGCCCCGCGCCTTCCGCGTCCACCGGGCAAGGTCCTGCCGGGTAGCCGGCGTGTTCGGACGCTCCGGTCCCAGCACCCGCTCGACCGGTGGCAACAGGGGTGAGTGCGTCTCGATCGACCTCGTCCTCTCCAACACCGCCGGTCGCACGCTCCACTCAATCCGGCCAGGACCACGGCGATCTGTCCTGAGCAGTGGACAGGTCGCCACCGTTACGCCGGGCAGTCGCGGGGGCCGATGCTCCGCCCGGCACCGACGACGGTGATCCGGGCGGGGCTTCCCGGTGCCGTGGCGGCGACCGTGCACACGATCTGCTCGACGGCCAGTGTGGACAGTTCGCCGGCCGGAGTGGACAGGGTCACCACCAGGTGGCCTGCCGGCTTGGCGGTCACCGAGAACGGGCCGGCATCGGGCGGGACGCCGGTGGTGAGTCCGTGCGCCTGTTCCGTCGCGGTGGGTCCGGCTGCCAGCAGCGCGAGCACGTCCGCCTGGGACAGCCCACGACCGGGCCGCGTCACCGCGCTGAGCCGGCCGTTCTTCACCAGGTAGAGGGTGGTCTTCATGGCCGGTGCGACGCATGTCAAGGGCGTCGCGCTGGACGTGCGCCCCCGCGAAGGCGCGCGCTGGCTCGAGGAACACGGTGCCCGCTACGACCTCTACCGCATTTACGACAACGAGTGGTGGCACTTCGAGTACCGCCCGGACAGCGGCGGCAGGCCACCACGACGACTGCCCCACCCCGGCGTGGGCTACGTGACCGGGAACGGGGACCAGATGCGGCCCGGGGGCGGCGACAAGCAGGAAGACCCGGCTGAAGACCGGATCGGTGACGGGCGTCACCGGCTCCGGCGCGGCCGGGTGGATCACGGTCCGCTCGGCGACCCGGCGGTGATCTCCCAGGCAGGAGCCGTGCGCGGTGCCGCGCCGAGCGCCGCGTACGCCGTTGGGGAAGGCGGTGCGGGCGACCGCCGGCCGTGCCATGGCGCCGTGTCCCGTCAGTGAGGCCGTAAGGTCGTGTTCATCGTTCGTTCACGATAGGACACATGTGTACCACGACATCGTCGGCTTCGCCCTCACCACCCCCGCCTGGCTCCACACGCTCGCCGAAGTCGGCACCGACGCCGGATTGTTCCTGTTCGTGGCGCTGTACGGGTTCGCGGCGTGGCGGGCCTGGCGGGGCCCGGCCCGTGACCTCGCCCTTGTGATCGCGGGTCCGGCCGGAGTGGTGTTCGCATATGTCGTCAGCGAGGCCGTGAAGCTCGTCGTCCGGGAGGACCGGCCGTGCCGCGGCGGGGTGACGACGATCGCCGCCTGCCCGCCGTCCGGAGACTGGTCCTTCCCCAGCAACCACTCGGTGATCGCGGCGGGCGCGGCGGCCACGCTCGTTCTGGCCTGGCGCGCCCTGGCCTGGGTGGTACTGCCGCTGGCGGCGGTCATGGCGTTCTCGCGGGTGTTCGTGGGCGTGCACTACCCCCACGACGTGGCGGCGGGCTACCTGCTCGGGCTGGTGCTCGCGCCGCTTTTCGCGCTGCTCATGGTGGGCGCCGTCACCCCCGCGGTACGTCTCGCGCGAACGCGTCTGTCGCATCGATGAGCCGGTCCACGGGGTGAAGCGCGTCCTCCCGGCCCGGCTGCGCGCCGGTCGAGGCCACTCGATCATGGGTCCGGAGGGGATTCGAGGCCCGGCCGGTGTCCGGGGCGAGGCCGGAGACGTCCGGTCGCCCGCCGGGCTTCAGACGCCGGCGGTACGTCCGGCGTGTTCCAGGAGGACGCGGACCTCCTCGGCCTCCGGGACACCGAGCTCCCCGTAAAGGGCGAGAGCCAGCCGCCCGTGCTCACAGGCCCGCTCCGGGTGCCCGAGTGCGAGGTGGGCGCGCGCCAGCCCGTCGTGGGCGCGTGCCCGCTCCGGCCGGTTGCGCGTCAGGTCGGCGAGCGCGAGGGCGGCCGTGTGTTCCTCGACCGCCCGGACAGGGTCGCCCGCCGCCTCGGCCAGCCCGTTGAGCGCGGCAGCCTCGTCGGCGGTGTTGCCGAGCGTGCGGTAGAGGGCCGCGGCCAGCTCGTGGCGGGTGCGTGCCTGGGCGAGTTCGCCCTGGTGCCGGAGGACGACGCCGAGGTGGTTGAGGGTCACCGCCTCTCCGGCCGGGTTTCCGACCTTGCGGTGGAGCGCCAGTGCCAGGTCGAGATGGCGCCGGGCCTCCTCCGGACGACCGGCCCGGTCGAGGAGGAGGGCGAGGATGCCGAGCACGTGGGCCTCGCCCCAGGTGTCGGCGCCGATCCGGGTGAGGTCGAGTGCCTGCTTGAGGTACCGTTCCGCCTGCGTGTCCTGCCGCCGGCGCAGGGCCACGTTCCCCAGGGTGAGCAGTGCCCGGGCTCGCTCGTATGCCTCCTCGCACGCCTCGAGGGCCTGGTGAGCGTGCTCCTCCGCTCGTTCGTACTCGCCGAGTCGCCAGTGGGTCCACGCCAGGTCGGTGAGCGCTCGCGCCTGGACCACGCGGTCGCCGAGCTTGAGGCTGCGCTGGAGCGTCAGGGTGTGGAGTGTGAGCGCGTCGTCGTGGTGCGCCTGCCGGTCGAGGTAGGGGCGCATCGCCAGAGCCAGGAAGCCGAGGCAGATCTCGGGTCCGTGGACGGCGGTCGCGATGATGTTGGAGCGTTCGGCGTCGAGCCAGGAGATCGCCTCCGCGGCGTCGCGGATGGGCGCGATCGGGGTGGTCGGCCGGGGGATACCCTCCCGCCGGCTGACGCTGTGCGGGAAGAGCCGGTCCATCGCCGCGCGGGAGCGGTGCAGGTAGTAGGCGAGCAGCCGCATGACGGCGCCGTCGTCCTCGGCGATCGAGCGGGCGTGCTCACGGAGCAGGTCGTGGAAGGTGTACCGGCCCGGTTCGAGCTGCAGGAGCATGTGGGCGTCGAGGAGGCCTTCGAGGAGATCCTCGGCCTCCTCCTCAGGGATTCCCGCCAGCGCGGCCGCGCCGTACGGGTCGATGTCGCGGCCGGGCACCAGCCCGAGCAGGCGGAACATGCGCTGCTCGGCCTCGTGGAGTTGCCCGTAGGAGAGGGCGAAGGCCGCCGACACCCCGTCCAGGAGGCGGCGATGATCCCGCAGCCGGCTCGCCAGGTAGGACACGGTCCAGCGCGGGCGGTGCTGGAGGCGGGCGGCCGAGATCCGGATGGCGAGCGGGAGATGCCCGCACAGCCGCAGCACCTCGCGCACGGCGTCCGGCTCGTGGTGGGCGCGTTCGCCCACGATCCGGCGGAACAGCTCGGCGGCGTCCTCCTCGCCCAGCACCTCGACCGACAGCGCGTGGGCGCCGTCCAGGTCGACGAGCCGGCGCCTGCCGGTGATCAGGACGAGGGTGTCGGAGCGCCCCGGCAGCAGGGGGCGCACGTGCTCGGCGTCGAGGGCGTTGTCCAGTACGGCGAGCACGCGGCGATCGGCCAGCTCGGCGCGCCAGAGGGCGCTTCGCTCGGCCGGTGTGACCGGGATGCGGTCGGCGGGCACCCCGAGCTGGCGGAGAAGGGCCTCCAGCGCGGCGGAGGCGTCGATCGGCTCCCGGCCCGCGGTGTGGGCCTGCAGGTCGATGAAGACCCCGCCGTCCGGATAGCGGGCGGCCAGCCGGTGGGCCACGTGGACGGCGAGCGTGGTCTTGCCGACCCCGGCCATGCCGTCGATCGTGACGACCGTCGTCCCGCGGTGCTCACCCACGAGCCGCTCCAGCTCGGCGGTCCGTCCGGAGAAATCGGGAATGTCGTAGGGCAGGAAGGTGGAGCGGCGCGGCGGGCCGGAAACGACCGGTGCCGCGTCGGCCAGGCGCAAGGCCGGATCATCCGCCAGGACCGCCCGCTCCAGCTCGGTGAAGGCGTGCCCGGGGTCAAGGCCCTGCTCGTCCGCGAGAGCCGTACGGTAGGAACGCGCCGCGGCCAAGGCGTCGGCCTGCCGTCCCGCCCGGTGCAGGGCCAGGACGAGGTGGCCGTTGAGCTTCTCGCGGAGCGGGGTGGCGGTCACCTGGGCCGCGAGCTCGTCGAGCAGGTCGCCGTGCCGTCCGGCGGCGAGCTCACCCTCCACCAGACGCTCGTACGCCGACAGCCGGCGGTCGTTCCAGAGCTCCCGGACGCCGGTGACGTAGTGCGCGTGCACGTCCTCCAGCGCCTCGCCGCTCCACAGACCCAGGGCTTCGCGCAGCTCGCCGGCGGCCACCAGCTCGGTGAACTCCTGCGCGTCGACCTGCCCGGGCCCGGGCTGCGCGACGTAGCCGCCGGCCCGCGTCTCGAGGAGCTCCACGGCTCCCGCACCCCGCAGCGCCTTGCGGATCGCGGTGATCGAGGCGTGGATCTGCGATCGGGCGGTGTCGGGCCGGTCGTGGCCCCACATCGCGTCGATCAGCCGCTCGATGCTGATCACCCGGCCGGCGTTGAGCAGGAGGTAGGCCAGTACGGCCCGGTGACGTGGGGCGACGCTCGTCAGGGGCGCGCCGTCGACGATCATCTGGACGGGGCCGAGAAGGGTGAAGCGCAGCACCGTTCCTCCCCGTCACCGTCGCATCGTGGGCGCATAGCGAATGTATCAATCCGGGCGGCCACTGTAGATCTCACACGAACCGATACGGAGGAAACACGATGGAAGCCCGGATGAAGAACCCCGCCACGATCATCCCCGCCGTGATGAAGCCGATCCAGGAGCTGATGAAGGCCGCTCACTCGCAGGGGCTCCCCCAGGAGCTCATGGAGATGGTCCACCTGCGGGTCAGCCAGGTCAACGGCTGCAGCTTCTGCGTCGACGCCGGCCTGAGGAACCTGCGCAAGCTCGGCGAGAGCGACGAGCGCATCGGCCTGGTCGCCGCCTGGCGCGAGGCTCCGTACTACACCGACGCCGAGCGGGCGGCGCTGGAGCTGGCGGAGGCCTCGACCCGGCTGGCCGACCGCGCCGACGCCGTCTCCGACGAGGTCTGGGACAACGCCGCCGACCACTTCGACGAGCAGCAGCTGGCCTCGATCCTGCTGATGATCGCCATCACCAACCTCTTCAACCGCCTGAACGCCCCGATCCGGCAGATCGCCGGCAGCTGGTAAGCCCCCGCCCCCCACACAGGAGACAGAGACATGTCCGTCGTCCGCTCGCACCGCTACTCCGTCGCCGATGCCGACCTGGAGGAGTTCCTGGCCCGCCGGAGCTCGCTGATCGCGACCGTCAGGGAGGGGCACCCCGGGCTCGTCCGCGCCGTGCTGATCCGGCTCGAGGACGGCACCTACACCGACACCTGGCACTGGGAGACCGCCGGGCAGTTGGGCGCCGCGCTCGCCGCCCTGCCCACCTTCCCGGAGGCGCCGCTGACCATGGCCCTCACCGGGGACGGCGCCGCCCTGAACGGCCGGGTCGTCGACGAGCGCTGAACGGCCACGCCGCCGGGCGGGCGAGCCCGCCCCGGGGGCAGCCCGGACGAGTGCGGCGCCACACCGTCACCCGTACCGGCGGGTCGCCGGGACGGACCGCGAGATCACCGGCCCGGACGGCCGCCGAAGTATTGCGGTACGCGACATCGTGACGGAAAGTAATCACATGGTTGCAGCACGCTTTACTCACTGGAACGGGCTACCGCCGGAGACACGACAGGCGGGCTTCGAACAGGACCATCAGATCCTCTACGTCGCACGGGCCGCGTACGCGGGCGGCCTGCACCTCGGGAAGATCCGGGCCGACTGGCACAAGGCCGCCATCGTCTACGGCGGTCAGGAGGTGTGGGTCGACGGGGCCGAAGTCTGGACACACCGGCTGAGCGACGACTCCGGCGGCGTGTGGAACGTCCCCGGCGGCTCTCCGGGCGACGCGATCGTCTGCGGCCGCGAAGCCGACGGCACCCCGCTGTACGCCGCCCGCGCCTACCACAACGGTGGCCTGCACCTCGGGAAGTGGCGGGCGGACTGGACGGCCGCCGCCATTCCGTACGGCGGCGGCGAACTGTGGATATCCCGGTTCTCGATCCTCTGCCCCGGCCAGTACATCGACGGCGACCCCGCCTTCGACTGGCAGCGCCACTGACTCACCGCCGTACTTCCTCGAAAGGGTCGTCGGCACACCCCGGGCGCATGCCGCGCCACGGCGTCCGAGCGCCCCCACGAGGCGGGAGAACCCGTCCCGCAGGCGTAGCTCGTCGGCTGTTTCCGGCCCCCTCCTCCCGGGCGGGCTCACCGGCGCCCCTGTTGCCGGTGAGCCCGCCCTCGCGTCATCGGGTCTGATCCGCGTGTCCGGTGGTCGCCGGGGCGCCGGGGCGCCGGGGCGATGGGGTGATGGGGTGATGGGCGGATCGTGAGGGCGGGCCGGACGTGGGGCGCGGATCCGCAGGAGGGCCGTGGCGGGCTCCGGGAACCGTTTCCCGGAGTTCGTCTCCGAGGCCGTCAGCCCCTACGCCAGTAGTGGTCCACGTGCTTCGTCCTGCCGTTCACCACGAATTCGCTGTACGGGTAGGCCCAGGAAACGCAGGGGATGACGATCATGCACTGCCGGATCCTCTCCTCGAACGCCGAGCCGTACCAGGTGGTCTTGTTGCCGACTCCGGAGTTGATGGTGAATCCGCCCTTTTCCCAGCCGCCGGATTGGTTCTTGATGTAGGTGTTCCGCTCCACGCCGCCGACCTTCTCGTCGCTGACGCAGTAGTAGAGCCTGTGGTGCCATTCGACGATTTTCGAACCGGTCACGCTGTAGTAGTCGATGTAGCGGTCGTGGGTCTTGCAATAGGTGCTCCGGGCCGCGTTGCCGCGGGCGGGCTCGAGGCTTTCGTGCCTGAGAGGAGTCTGCTGGTCCGGGTCCACGATCCGGTCGGCCCACTGGGGATACTTGTTGACGAGAGTGGCGCGGTCCTCGTCCGAAAGCCGCTTCCCGGCATGCGCGAAGCTGTTCCGGTTGATGCGGTTGACGATGTCGACGACCTTTTGCGGGACCTCCCCCGCGCCGACGGCCACCGCGGGCCGCTCACCCGCGGGGCCGTCCGGCGCGGCCGAGACGGGAACGAAGGTTCCGGCCGTGCCGACCACCGCGATCGCTGCGATCAGGAACAGGCGGTTGATGGACATTCCGGGTGATCTCCTTGGGGCGGACGTGATTCTGTTCCGTCCCGGCGGCGGGATCTCCGCCGGCGAAACGGCCCGCCGGCCTGCGATCGTTTCGTCGGCCCGGTCGGTGGGTCGCCGCGAGGGCGCTCTGGGAGAACGCGTCTCCACGGCCGGATGGAATTGAGGTGTTCTGGTCTTTTCGGCTTTCCGGTGAACCACCCGCTTCTGGTGATCGCCGTGTTTCCGGCGTCCGCCCTTCCGCTTTCCGGTGGAACGGGACTCACTGTGCGCCGTTGCCTGTGAACGAACCTTGGGCCAACCTTGAACCAGCTGATCGGACCAGCTGTCTCGGACCGGAATTCCAGCTGGAAGGGTGAACGGGATGGCAGTGGAGTTCGGCTTGTTCGGTGGCGTCGAGGCGCGGGCCGACAGCCGGCTGATGGACGAGCGCCTGGTCGGCCAGCTCATGCTGGCCCTGTATCGCTGCGGCCGTTCCGCCGACGCCCTGAACCACTACCGGGACCTCCGGCGGCGCCTGGCGGAGGATCTCGGTATCGATCCGGCTCTGGCGCTGCGGTAACTCCCGGCACCGCCGCCGATGTTCACCGGCCGGGACACGGAGGTGAGGGTCCTCCGCGAGATGCTGGATCCGGGCGAGTCGCGGTACGCCCACGTGGTGGCCGTGGACGGAGTCGCCGGGGTCGGGAAGTCCGCGCTGGCGCTCCACGTGAGCCATCGGATGGCGCAGGGGTTCCCCGACGGGCAGCTCTACGTCAACCTGCAGGGCGCGGCGGACGGAGGGGCGCCGCTGACGCCGTACGACGTCCTCGTCCAGTGGCTGCCCCAGCTCGGTGTGCCGGGCACGGATGTGCCCGGCGAAACAGGGGCGGCGAGCGCGCTGTGGCGCTCGGTGCTGGCGGGGCGGCGTCTGCTGCTGGTGCTCGACGACGCCTTCTCCGCCGAGCAGGTCCGTCCGCTGCTGCCCGCGGAGCGCGGATGCGTGACGCTGGTGACCAGCAGGAGCGTGCTGGCCACACTGGACGGAGCGGAGTTCGTGCATCTGGAACCGCTGGCCGAGGGGGAGGCGGTGACGCTGCTGGGGCGGTTGACGGGCGAGGGGCGGGTGGCCGCCGATCCGGTGGCCGCCGGCGACGTCGTCGGACTCTGCGAGCGCCTTCCGCTGCTGCTGCGCATCGTGGCCGCCAGGCTGGCGGCCCGCCCGGGCTGGCCGATCCGGGCGATCGCCGACCGGCTGGCCGAGGAGCACCGGCGCCTGAACGAACTACAGGCCGGTGAACTGAGCGTACGGGCGAGCCTCGCGGTGAGCCTGAGGGAGGCGAGCGAGGAGGGCGCACGGGTCTTCGCGTCTCTCGCGATGGTCGGTGTGGCGGAGCTCGACCCGCCGCTGGCGGCCTCGCTCGCCGGCCTGCCCTGGACGGCCGCCGAAACCATCCTGGAACAGCTCGTCGACGCCCGCCTCGTCGACTCGCCCGTTCCCGGCCGCTACCGGATGCACGACGTGGTCCGGCTCTACGCCCGTGAGCAGGCCCGCCTGCGGGCCGGCGCCGCCGAGTGGAGCGCCGCCCGGCGCCGGGTGCTGGACCACTACCTGGCCCTTGCCCACCAGGCCAGCCTCCTGCTGGACCCGGAGGAGGCGTCCGCGCTCACGGTGGGGCCGCCGCCGATCCACCCCGCGGGTTTCGCGTTCGGCGACCGCCCGGAGGCGAGTGCCTGGGTCGACTTCGTGGCCCCTCATCTGCCGGCGGTCATGGCCGAACTGGCCGATTCCGGCGAACTCGCCGCCGACATCGCCCTGTGCGCCCTGCAGGCGTATCCGGCGCTGATGGTCCGCGATCGCTGGACGGAGCTGATCCGGCTGAGTTCCATCGCGGTCCGGACCGCCCGCGGCAGTAGCCGGGTTCTGGAGGCGCGGGCCCACAACCTGCTGGGCATGGCCTACGGCAACACCGGCCGGTTGGACGAGAGCGTCGCCGAGTTCGGCCACGCGCTCCGGCTGTGGGAGGAACTCGACAACCGGCACCAGATGGCCCGGGCCCTGAACAACCTGGGCCTCGTCGCGCGCCTGCGCGGAGACCTGCCCGAGGCGGCGCGCTGCCACGAACGCAGCATCCTGCTGTTCGGGGAGGCCGGGGACTCCAGCGGGCAGGCCCGGGCCCTGTCCAACCTGGGCCTCGTCCATCAGCGCATCGGTGACCACGACCAGGCGATCGTGGCGCACGAGGAGGCCGCCGAGATATTCCGGGCCCTGGGCGACCGGTACCGTCTCGGCCTCGTTCTGGGAGACCTGGCCCGGGCCGTACGGCTGGCCGGCCGGATCCGCGAGTCCCTCGACCGTTACCTGGACAGCCTGCAGGTCATCCGCGAGACCGGCAACCGTTCCGGTGAGGCCGAGCAGCTGTGGGGACTGGCGCAGGCGCTGCACGACCTCGGTGAATCCGACTTCGCGCGTGCCCGGTGGCGCGCCGCCCTGGACATCCTCTGCGAGTGCGGCGACCTCACCGCCGAGGAGGCGGAGGCCGTTCTCGCCCAGCCCGTCCCGGAGGCGCCCGCGGCCATCAGCAGAGGTCGTTGACGGCGTCCGGCACGGGGGAGCGGTGCGGAGGTTCTGACGGTGGCGGACGGCGCGCGGGGCCGCCCGGCCGAGCGGTCCCGCGCGCCGTCCCGATGAGAGGCCGGAATCCGGGAAACGGGCCGGCGGTGCCCGGGTGAGGGGCACCGCCGGGGGGTGCTACGGGGTCAGGCGGTGGAGGTCGCGTGGGAACAGGGTGGCGCGGCGGATGTTGTCGGCCCCGGTCAGCCGGGTGGTCCACCGTTCCAGGCCGAGGGCGAAACCGCCGTGCGGGGGCATGCCGTGCCGGAAGGCGGACAGGTAGCCGGTGTACGGCTCGGGCGATTCCCCGCGAGCGGCCAGGGCGGTGAGATAGTCCTCGTAACGGTGCAGGCGCTGACCGCCGGTGACGAGCTCCAGGCCGCGGAAGAGCAGGTCGAAGCTGTTGGAGTACTGCGGCCTGCCGGGGTCGGGGTGGGTGTAGAAGGGGCGTTTGACCATCGGGTAGCCGGTGACGAACAGGAACTCGCTGCCGTGCTCGCGCAGCGCCCACTGTGACAGCCAGCGTTCGTGGGCCGGGGCGAGGTCCGGTTCGCCCCGGGGGTCTTCGCCGGTGTGGGCGGCCAGGAGTTCCTGGGCCTGGGCGAAGTGGATCTCCGGGATCCGCTCCGGGACGTCGGGCAGTTCGACGTTCAACAGCGCGCACGCCTCGCCGGCGTGCTGTTCGACGGCGCTCGTCATGCCGGCGAGAACCTCGCGCAGCACCGCCATCACCTCCCGGTGGTCGGTGACGAAGCCGAGTTCGGCGTCCAGCGAGGTGTACTGGGCCAGGTGCCGTACGGTGTCGTGGGGTTCGGCCCGGAAGACAGGGCCGGTCTCGTAGACGCGCTCGAAGACGCCGACCATGGTCTGCTTGAAGAACTGCGGAGACTGGGCCAGGTAGGCGCGGGTGCCGAACCAGTCGATCGCGAAGACGTTGGCGCCGGACTCGGTCGCGGAGGCCACCACCTTGGGCGTGTGGATCTCGGTGAAGCCGAGCGCGTCCAGCGCCGCCCGGAAACCCGCGACCGAGGCCGCGGAGACGGCGTGGGGGGCGCGCAGCAGCGGGTGCCGCAGGGTGACCGGGGCGTGGTCGAGGATGGTCGGCAGCGTGGCCGGTACCGCGGGGCGGTAGAGGTCGAACGGCGGAGCCGCGGCCGGTCCCGACAGAACGGTCACCTCCGGGGAGGTCACCTCGGCTCCGCCGGGGGCCTGGGGGTTGGCGACCACGGTTCCGGTGACCTGCAGGACGGTCTCTTCGGGGTGGTCGCCGGCCGAGGTCATGGCCTCGGGTTCGGTGACCACGGCCTGGGCCAGGCCGGAGCGGTCCCGCAGGATGAGGAAGGTCACGGATTTCAGGGTCCGCCTGCGGTGGAGCCAGCCCTGGACGGTCACCTGCCGGCCGATGTGGCGCGGAAGTTCCGCGGCCAGGGTCCGGTGGACGGACGGGACGGTTGTCGTTGCGGAGATCATCACAAACCTCTGGTCAGTGAGTGGTGATCCCTTGGGAGTGCGGGCGAGAAGGGAACTCGCGGTGCCACCGCACTTTCACCGCCGTGACGACGGCGGCCTCGACGGCCCGGTAACGGGGGCCGGCCGGCGGGGCATTGGGCGCGGACGCCGTTCCTCCCCGCACTCGGGAGGGTCTTCGCCACCGGGGACAGGTCCGCCTTCGCAGCTTCCGGCGGCTCTCTCCCACCTGTCCTGGACCGGTGACTACTCGTCTCCGTCAACGTGTTGCCGGAAGACTACGCGGGCGCGATCACGTCTCGCAACAACAATCGGCGCGGGTCGCGCGAGCTCCGCTCACCACCGAATGTCGCCTGTGGTTAAGCACTGGGCGCGCCATGGGAGTGAATTCCCCTCGCCCGCCCACCAGAGTCGAGATATCCGATCGTGAGTCTCAACCGGCTCGCAGCGTGGAGACGATCGATCGGCGACAGTCCGTTCCGGCTCTACCGGACGGTTCGCGAAACCTACGAGGGGAAATGAAATGGTGGTCACAAAATCCATCGTGCGATCCGGCGCACTGGTCGCGGCGGCCTTGCTCGTGGCCGTGGGAGCGACGTTCCCGGCGCAGGCGGACCTAGACCCGGACCCGGACGGCGGGGCGGACCAGGCGGCGCGGCCGACCTGCGGCGGCTGGATTCACAGCAACTACGACGACAGGACGGGCGAGGTGGTCAGGGCCGGGAACATGAAGGTCGGTCCCTACGCCGAGTGCGACAACGCCACCTACGCGCAGGTGGGCACCTATCTCTACTACTGGTGCTACGCCGTCAACGGCTACGGCCACCGCTGGACGTACGCGCGGGTCGCCGGGAGCAGCAGACAGGGGTGGCTTCCCCAGGGCTACCTGAGCAACGGAGGTTCCACGAGGTCCTGCAACGGGATCGGCGGGCCTGAGCTGCCCGCGTCGTTGATGTACGCGCGCGACAGTGCCGGGAGGAGTCTCCGCATCGTGACGCGTACGGCCACGCACGGGCATGGCCGTGCCGCTCATGCCTCCCCGTAGCAGGCCACTCGGCGGTACTCCTGGGGTGACATGCCATAGGCTGCCCGAAATGCCCGGCTGAAGTGCTGTGGGCACGGAAATCCCCACATGGCGGCGATGGCGTGGACGGGCCGGGCACTGAGCAGGGGAGCGGCGAGGTCGCGGCGGCATCGTTCCAGACGCCGGTGACGGATCCAGTCGGCCACGGTCTGGTCGTCCCGTTGAAAGATCCGTTGCAGAGACCGCAGGGAGATGTGGTGCGCCTCGGCGATCAGGGAAGGGGAGAGTCGTGGGTCACCGAGGTGCTGTTCGATGAAGGAACGGATCCGCATGCTCAGGGCCGTGGTGTGCGCTTCGGGCGGCACAAGGGAGCCCGCGCCGAGTTCGTCGGCCACGGCCGAGGTGATGAGTTCCAGGAGAACGCCCTCCACCCGCGAGGCGTCCGCGGGCCGTAATCGGCAGCGGTCGGAGACCAGGTGCTCCAGGGTCACCCTGAGCAGGCTGCGCACGCCTTCCCCGCTCGGCAGACATCTGGAGATCAGGTCGTCCATCATGCGAGGGGGCAGTGGAAACGACGCCTTGGGGAAATGCGCCGTGATCTGCGCGCACGCTCCGTTCTCGGCGTCGGCCTCGGCCAGAAAAGGCCTGGAGGTGTCGTACAGCAGGAAATCGTGTGCGCCCAGAACGATGTCGCGACCCTCTTGGGAGAACATGATGTTTCCTCTTCGCACGAGCCCTAGCACGTACATTTCCGGATCGGACTTCCTGATCAGCCTGGCGGTGCGGTGGCTGACGAGTGGGGAGTGAACGGATGTGAGGATCTGTGCGGATCGGAGATTCACCATCTGCGTTTCCCCCTGAAGTCGGATCGGTGGCGGGTGTCCAGGAGAGTGGGGTGATAGGACTTCGTGGTCATTTCATACCAGGAGGCAAAACGGTCGGCCGGTGGCAGATCTTCGCTGTGGAACACTTTTTCAAGCATCAATCATCCCTCGTGTCATATGAAGCGTTATCCGCTTTCGTCCTGTGATCTGACAGGAATGGTTACTCTTCCATGCGGGATTACGCAACAGGCGATTCCCTGAACAAAGGGGTTTAGGGAGTGGCCGGAACGAGAGGCCGGGGACCGTCCGTCGGCGGCGACGAACTCGGGTTGCTGCGGCCGGCCGCGGTGCCCCGTCTCGTCCCGGCCGAGCTCCTACCGGCGGCGAACGGCCTCAGCTCTCTGACCCGCTACGCCGGATCGATCCTCGGACCGGTACTGGCCGGTGCCCTGATACCCGCTGTCGGGCTCGGCACGCTGTACCTGTTCGACGCCGTCGCACTGCCGGTCGTCGTGTGGGCCGTCGCCGGGCTGCCGCCGCTGCCGCCTGCTCATCCGGCTGCGCGGTACCGCGGGCGCCGTCCCGCGATCGGTGAACTTCGTGCTGAGCACCTTCCGCAACGCCATCACACAGGCGCACACCCACGACGTCATGCGCGGCCGGGTCCAGGGATCGCTCACCGTCGTACTCTTCGGAGGCCCGCACATCGCGAACCTGGTGCACGGGACCGCCACGGCGATCTTCGATCCCCGAACGGTGATCTGCGCCGGCGGGGCGCTCACCACAGTGACCGTGGCGGCGATCGCATGGGCGGTGCCAGAGCTGCGGAACCACACCGCTCGATACCGTTGTTCCCCGGAATCCGGCACCGGATGAGCGTGCCGGTTCTTCCACTCCACCGCACCGCTCGGGGAGCGTAGGTGAACACCCGAGGACCGCGAACACGAGGGAGCGCACCCGATGTCCCTGCCCGCACACATGCATGCCGCCTACGTCACGGGGCCCGGCCCGGCGGAGGCCATCCGGTACGGACGGATACCGGTGCCGGTCATCGGTCCCACCGACGTCCTGGTGCGGGTGCTGGCGGTGGCCGTCGATCCCGTGGACGTCTTCGTGCGGTCGGGCGCCTACCCCACGCCCATGCCGTCGCCGTTCGTGATCGGCCGGGACCTGGCCGGTGAGGTCGCCGCCGCGGGCCCCGGCGCGGTCGGGTTCACACCGGGGCAGCAGGTGTGGTGCAACAGCCTCGGGCACGCGGGCCGGCAGGGCTCCTTCGCCGAGTACGCCGCGGTCGCCGCGGACCGGCTGTATCCGATCCCGCCGGAGGCCGACCCGGTTGACATGGTGGCGGCCGCCCACCCGGCCGCCACCGCCTGGCTCGCCCTGTTCCGGCACGGGCGGCTGCGGGCCGGGGAGAGCGTGTACGTCGGCGGCGGGGCCGGCAACGTCGGCTCCGCCGCCGTGGCCCTGGCCGCGGCGGCCGGGGCACGGGTGGTCGCCACCGCGCGCCCCGACGACTTCGCCGCCGTCCGTGCGCTGGGCGCCGCGGAGGTACTCGACTACAACGACCCGGATCTCGCCGACGGCCTGCGCGCGGCCGCGCCCGGCGGCTACCACGTCCATGTGGACACCTCCGGGCACGGCGACCTGGCCACCGGAGTCGACCTCCTCGCCCACGGCGGGCGTCTGGTGGCGATGGCCGGCCTGCACGCCACGCCGGTGCTGCCGCTCGGCCGGCTCTACACCCGCGACGCCGCCATCGTCGGGTTCGCGATCAGCAACGCCTCCACCGCCGACCTCGCCGCCGCGGCCGACGGTGTCGCCCACCTGCTGCGCACCACCCGGTGGCGCCCCCGCGTCGCCGACCGCCTCCCGCTGTCGCATGCCGTCCAGGCGCACCGCAGGGTGGAGGAGGGCCGCGTCGACGGCCGGCTCGTGCTGCACCCGTGACCGGGCCGGGACCTGCGGGGCAGCCCGCCGTGGGCGACGACGTTCATGATCGTCGCCTCACCGTGCGCGGTGCGGCCGGCGGGGATTCGTTCTTGCGGGCCGGGCCCGCAGGGCTCTGATCACACGTCTTCCCGCCGCCGCCCCTTGGAATCGATCATCCGGTCGTCCCGGTACGTCCGGACCTTCCGGTGCGCGGCCGGCGCTGCGGTGCCGGCCTGCCTCGTCGGCGTTGTCCGTCCCGACAGTCGAGGTGCCCATAAAAAATAGTTGTTCATCTGTTCAGGTGTTTACATGTTCAGTAGTCAGGCAAATACTCATTGTGAGCACCGCTGGTCGGGCATCCCCGCCCGGCCCGCTGGCCGTCCCGTGCCAGAGCAGGTGCCCATCGAAGGGAGTCACACCACGATGACCGCGAAACGAACCGCCGCCGCAGCCGTGTTCCTCGCCGTGGGCGGCCTGATCCCGGCGGCCCTTCCCGCCGGAGCCGCCCCCGTCGGTGCCCTCACCGGCGCCTCCGCCCCCGTCTGCACCTACCGGATCACCGGCGTGCGCTCCGGTACGACGCTTCCTCTGCGCTCCGGAGCAGGGGAGACGTTCCGCACGGTCGGCACGCTGCCGACGGCCGACGGCCGACTCACCGGTGCGTGCACGAGCGTCAACGGCTGGGTCCGGGTCACCTCCGCCGCCGGTGCGACCGGCTGGGTGCCGGCCAAAGACCTGCGCAGGGTCGCCACTCCCTCCAGCGCCACCGGCCGGTCGAGGCCGGCCTGCGTCTACCGGGTCGCCCACGTGCGGCGCTCCAGCTTCCTCAGCGTCCGCTCCGGTCCCGGGCTGCGGTTCCACCGGGTCGGCTCGCTGCGGGCGGGCAACGGCCGGCGTGCCGGCGCGTGTGCTCCGGCCGGGGGGTGGATCAAGATCAAGTCTGCCAACGGCAGGCACGGCTGGGTCTCGGCCCACTACCTCCACAAGGTCACCGGGCCGCACCGATAACCTCCCACGGCTCTCCGCTCCCGGCGCCGTTCACCGGCCGGGGGCGGAGTGGCCCAGCCGGTCGCACCGGAGGCGATGCCCGCCGGGCGCCGGAGTGCCGCCGCGGGGTGCCGGACCCGGCCCCCGCCGGCAGCCGCTGTCAGGAGGGCCGTCGTGGGGGGGGCGGGGGCGGTTCGGGGGCCCCGCCCCGCCCGGCGCCCAATAGGTTGGGGGTCGTGGTTAACAGC
>NZ_JBFBCF010000013.1:45884-207054 GCF_040683035.1 Streptosporangium sp. NPDC051022
GACCCTGCCCCGGCGCACTCAGCGTCGGTGAGGGGGGGCGTGGCGGGGTCGGGCCGCATGCAGGCCCCCCCCCCCCCCCACGGCCGCGAGCCACATGCGTTGCCGGAGCGTGTTCACCGCCGGGCCCGCAGCAGTTCAAGACGCTGCTTGTACTCCTCCGAGTCGATCTCACCGCGGGCCAGCCGTTCGGCCAGTATCTCGTCCGGCCGCGTCCGGCCGCCCGCCGTGAACCAGCCTGGCTGCCGCCCGCCGCCGATGTAGCGGAGCAGAGCGACGATCCCAGCGATGATCAGCCCCCACAGCAGGATCGTCGTTATGCCCATGACCAGCCAGGAGCCGATCCCGTAGCCCCACATCATCATCTGGCCCCCTTCCCTGAGAGGTCACTTCAGCCTCTCCCCGTCGGCCCCGGCCGGAAGAGGGCCATTGGTCCTGCGGCGTGTGCCGATGGTCCTGCGGCGAAGCCGGGCAGTTCCTCCGGGGTGTGCAGCACGTACACACCGAACGGCGGCGGGAACGGCCGGGCGGTGTGCGCGTCGGGGACCTCCGGCAGGCGGGCTGGACGAACGGAGGCGGAAGAGGGCGTCACGAACTCCGGTCGGCACGAGTGAGGGGGCGGGAGACGGGAGCCACTACCAGCCGAGCTCGTCACAGCCCTGGTGGTCGGCCGGTTCAACCTGCAAGGTGGCGTGGGCGACGCCGTAGCGGGTGCTCAGCAGATGACGGGCGCGATCCAGTACGGCGTGGTTGTCTGCGAGGTCGGTGGCCACCAGATGGGCGGTGGCCACGTTCATGCCGGAGGTCAGCGTCCACAGGTGCAGGTCGTGCACACCGCGCACGCCGTCGATGGCGGCCAGGTCGGCCGCCACCGCGGCGGCGTCCATGCCCTCGGGCACGTGCTGGCCCAGTACGGCGAAGACCTGACGGCCCAGCCCCAGGGCGCGCACCGCGACGAAGGCGCCGATGGCCAGCGCGACGACCGTGTCCCACAGCGCCTGGCCGGTGGCCGCCACCAGCCAGCCGGCGACGATGACGCCGACCGATCCGGCGGTGTCGGCCACGACCTCCAGGTAGGCGCCCTTGACGTTGAGGCTCTCACCGGCGCCCGAGCGCAACAGCAGCAGCGCGGCCAGGTTGACGAGCAGGCCGAGGGCGCCGACGACGAGCATCGGCCCGGAGGAGACCTCGGCGGTCTCGCCGATGCGGCCGATCGCCTCGGCCACCACGTACACCGCCACCCCCAGCATCAGCAGCACGGCCAGCAGGGAGGCGAACACCTCGGCCCGGTAGGAGCCGTAGCTGCGCCGGCCGGTGGTGTCGGGGCGGGCGGCGATTTTCGTGGCCACCAGCGCCGCTCCCAGGGTGACCACGTCGGCGGCCATGTGCCCGGCGTCCGACATCAGCGCCAGCGATCCGGAGATCAGCCCGTAGCCGAGCTCGACGACGAAGAAGGAGCCGATCAGGACGAAGGAGACGGCCAGCCGCCAGCGGTGACGGCCGCCCGCGTGCCCCTGTGCCTGTCCGTGACCGTGCCCGTGTCCGGTGCCCATCACCAGACTCCACCGTGCTCGGCGGGGTGCGGGACCCGGGGGTGCCCGATGTGCGTCGGCGCCACGTCGAGCAGCATCCGCACGTGCGGGTCGGCCGGCCGGTAGTGGACCATCCGGCCTGCGCGCCGGGTGGTCACGACGCGGTGGGCGCGCAGCAGCCGTAGCGCGTGTGAGGCGGCCGACTCGCTCTGCCCGGTCACCGCGGCCGGATCGCACACGCACATCTCACCTTCCAGCAGGGCGGCCAGCAGCCCCAGCCGGTTGGTGTCCGACAGCAGGCCGAAGACGTCGGCGGCGCCGGAGAGGTCACCGGGTGCGGGCATGCGCTCGCGTACGGCGGCGACCCGGCCGGGGTCGACCTCTCTGACGGCACAACCGTCTACCAACACATGATTATCTGAATAAGTATTCATATGAGCAGGTTAGTGGGTGATGGTGTCGAGGTGTCAACCGGCCCCGCGTTCTCCGGCCCCGCCGTACCGGCCGGCGGGTTTCCCGGCTTCCCGGCGCGTCGTCAGCGGCGGGGTGGCCCGCCGGTGTGATGGTCCGTACCGGGCGGCGAGGCCTTCACGAGCGCGGTAAGGACACGGCGGTCCTATCCGCGCTCGCCGGAAGTTCCTTTACGGCGCGTGGCCAGCCAGGTGGCCGCACCGGCGAGCACGGCGGCCGCGCCGAGCAGCCACAGCCACCCGGGCAGGCCGGAGGTGCCGCTTTGCGCGGGCGCGGCGGCCGAGGGGGCGGCGGCGGGCACGGCCGGTGCGCTCGAGGTCGTCTCGGTGGGAACCGGCTGCGCGTCGGACGAGGACGAGGACGAGGACGACGGCGAAGGCGATGGTGAAGCCGGGGCCGGGCTGGGATCGGTGCTGTCGGGACCGGCGGTGTCTGCGGCGGTGACGGTGAAGGGGATCTGGCCGGTGATGGGATGACCGTCGGAGGAGAGCACCCGCCAGGCGATCCGGTAGCGGCCCGGGGCCAGCGGAGCGGGCACCTCGGCGCGCACTGTGCGCCCCTCGCTGGGCGTCCCGAGCTTGACCGGCTTGTCGCCGGGACCGGTCAGGACGACCTTGGCGAAGCGCATGCGTGAGGTGAATTCCAGGGTTATGGCCTGCAGGTCGGTCACCTTGGCGTCGGCGGCCGGTGAACTGCTCTCGAGGCGGTCATGGGCCAGTGCGGGCGAGGCGGTGCAGATCAGCGCCAGCAGGCAGCCGACGACGGCCCCCAGGGCGGTACCGACGGCTCGCGGCAGTGATATCGATGAGGTCGGGGATGTCAAGATACGGGCTCCCGAAGACGGCCCGGCGGTGGCCGGGACAGAGGCGATGCCCGAGCGTGCGGGCATCGACGACACCGGTGTGCCGCTCCCCGGTGGGGGCGGCGCCGTCTGCGGGAGGTCCGCGGCGGTGGATCGCGAAAGCGAGCCACCGCTGGGTGTGGCAGGAAGAAGGCCGCGGTGCCGGGGTCGGCGGCCGGGGCGTCGGCAGGTCGTCGGGGGCGGCGGTCGGCGGCCAGGGCAGGCGGGGCCGCGAGGGCCGCAGCAGGTGCAGCATGAGCCAGAAGGCGTTTTCGCCCCGGTGCAGCCACCAGCCGCTCACCGCCCCCACCGCGAGATGGATCAGCGCCATGCCCAGTGCCCGGTGTCCGTGGCCGTCCTGGGCGGCGAACCCGTCGGAGGTGCGGGCGAACAGCTCGTGCAGCAGCGTCTGGGCGCCGATCGTGGTGCCGACCACCACCGCCGGTGAGTGTTCACGGCCGACGAGCGGAAACACCACGGCCAGAAGGCCTGCCGCGCCGGCCGCCAGGGCCGTCGCGGGAAGGGATTCCCCCGCGCTGAAGGCGTGCCCGCCGGCCGAGATCACCAGACAGACCGTGGTGAACGCCAGTGCCCGCAGCAGGCGCAACGTCATCGGCAAAGGCGGCACATGCACCATCTTGCCCGTCGACACCCCACAGTGGGAAAACCTGTAAAAACCGCCGCCGTAAGACGCGGGCGTTCATCCCGGCGCGCCCGCAGCGGCCCCGCCCGCCGAAACAACTCCCCGCAATCAGGCAATAACACAGGGTGATGTACGGTTGTGGGTGTGATCGCACCGATGCGACGAGCCGTACAGCGCGCGGGCTTCTGCCTCGTGCTGTGCCTGGCCGTGCTCGCCCACCTGGTGCTGTCCGCCGCTCACGCTCAGGCGGCACACCATCATCACGGGGTCGGCCTGTGGCCGGGCACCTCCATCGCCGCCGGGCCCCTTGCCGGGCGCCAGGCCGGCCCACGGCAGGAACGGGTGCCGCAGCGCTGTCCCGTCCCCACCCCTCCGGAACACGATCATCGCCTGTGCGGGGCGGCGACGGCGCCGCCCGGCACCGAGGCGCGGCCGCTGTCGCCGCCGGGCCCCCTCACCGGCCTGTCGGCCACCACGACGTCGTCGTCGGCCGCATCGGCGCAGACGACGCACCACGTGCAGCCGGCCCGCGCCCTGCCCGGCACCACCGTGCTGATCTCCAAATCCGTCTGCCGCATATAGGCCGCCCCGTGCGGGCGCGCCCGCCGACGACTCATCCTCCGGCATGGACCGGCCTGAGCCGTGGCTTTGGCGTGCCCGAAAACGAGCCGATCACCTCACGACCACGGGAAACGGATCATGACAGACACACTCAGCGCACCACAGACCATCACCCCCGTCCTCAGCCGGTTGATCACCGGCGGTACCTGCCACACCCCCGAGCACGTGGTCGGCAACACGCCGACGCTGTGGATACCGGACATCACCGCCGACACCGACCGCGGATTCTGGGCCAAGCTGGAAGGCCGCAACCCCGGTGGCATCAAGGACCGCTCCGCCCTGTACATCGTCGAGCGCGCCCGCGAACGCGCACAGCTGACTCCCGGCAGGCCCATCATCGAGTCCACCAGCGGAACCTTCGGACTGGGGCTGGCCCTGGCCGGCATCGTCCACGGCCACCCGGTCACCCTGGTCACCGACCCGGGCATGGAGGCGCCGATGCGCCACCTGCTGGCCGCCTACGGCGCCCGCGTGATCACCGTCACCCAGCCCGATCCGGTGGGCGGCTGGCAGCAGGCCCGCCGCAGTCGCGTCCGGGAACTGCTGGCCGAATCCCCCGGCGCCTACTGCCCCGACCAGTACGCCAACCCCGACAACGTCGCCGCCTACGCCACACTGGCCACCGAGCTGGCCGGGCAACTGGGCCGCATCGACGTCCTGGTCTGCGCGGTGGGCACCGGCGGCCACAGCGCCGGAACCTTCCACGCGCTGCGGCGCTTCTACCCCGACCTGCGCCTGGTCGGCGTCGACTCCATCGGCTCGACCATCTTCGGCCAGCCCGCCCGAGGCCGCCTCATGCGCGGCCTGGGCAGCAGCATCCACCCGCGCAACGTCGACTACGCGGCCTTCGGCGAGGTCCACTGGGTCGCCCCCGCCGAGGCCGTGTGGGCCTGCCGGCGCCTGGCCGCGATGCGGTACGCCACCGGTGGCTGGAGCGTCGGCGCGGTGGCCCTGGTGGCCTCCTGGCTGGCGCGCACCCTGCCCGGCCACACCCGGATCGCGGCCGTCTTCCCCGACGGCCCCCACCGCTACGCCGAGACCGTCTTCAGCGACGACTACTGCGCCGCCCACGGCCTGCACGGCGCACCCGCGACCACCCCCGACCGGATCGGCCATCCGGCCGAGCGGGAGGTGACGCGCTGGACCCGGTGCACGAGCGTGCTCGACCCCGCCGGCGCCCCCGTCGGCACCCCGACCGGTGCCTCCGTCGGCGCCTTCGCCGGACCGGCGCGCCCGGCCGAGGGAGCCCGGCGATGAGGACCACCTTGGCGCTGGCCCGCTCCTTCGACCGTCCGGTGCGGCTTCTGCTGGTCAACCAGCTCACCATCAACACCGGCTTCTACATGCTGATGCCATATCTGGCAGGCCACCTGTCGACCACCCTGGCCCTGCCCGCGGCGCTGGTCGGCCTGATCCTGGGCGTGCGCAACCTCAGCCAGCAGGGCATGTTCCTCATCGGCGGCACCCTGGCCGACCGGCTGGGCTGCAAGCCCCCCATCGTCGCCGGCTGCGCTCTTCGCACCGTGGCCTTCGCCCTGCTGGGCGTCGCCGACTCCCTGCCCGTGCTGCTGATCGCCTCGGGATTGACCGGGCTGGCCGGCGCATTGTTCAACCCCGCCGTGCGCGCCTACCTCGCCGCCGAGGCCGGTCCCCGCAAGGTCGAGGCCTTCGCCGCCTTCAACGCCTTCTACCAGCTGGGCATCCTGATCGGACCGCTGATCGGCCTGTTGCTGAACGCGATGGCCTTCAGCCTGGTGTGCCTGACCGCGGCGGCGATGTTCGCCGCCCTGACCGTCGCCCAGGTGCGGGCCCTGCCCGCGCGGGCGCCGTCCTGCCCCGACCGGCGGCGGCAACGGCCCGGCGTGCTGCACGGCTGGCGCACCGCGCTGACCAACCGGCCCTTCCTGCTGTTCTCCCTGGCCATGACCGGCTCCTACGTGCTGGGTTTTCAGGTCTACCTGGGCCTGCCGCTGGAGATCCGCCGGGTGAGCGCGAGCGAACTCGGCGTCACCGGCGTCTTCGTGGTCTCGGCGGTGCTGACCGTCACCCTGCAGGCCCGCCTGACCGCCTGGGCACAGGCACGCCGGCGGCCGTCCCAGGCCATCGCCCTGGGCCTTGCCCTGATGGGCGCCTCCTTCGTACCCGTCGCCCTGAGCGCGCCCTGGCTGAAAGGCGTGACCACGGTGCCCGGTCCCGCGGTGTGGGTGCTCACCCTGGCGCCGGCCCTGGCGACGGCGGCCCTGCTGAGTGTGGCCACCATGATCATCTATCCGTTCGAGATGACGACCATCGCCGCCTTCGGCGGCCACCACGCCGTGGGCACCTACTACGGCCTCTACAGCACCCTGGCCGGCATCGGCATCGCCGCGGGCAACCTGCTCACCGGATGGGCCCTGGACGCCGGTGCGCGCACCGGTCTGCCCGCCCTGCCCTGGCTGGCCCTGACAGTGATCGGCCTCCTCTGCGCCGCGGCCGTGGCCGCCCTCGACCGGGCGGCAGGCCTGCCCCATCCCGCCCAGGCCGCGGTGGCACCGGCAGGCGCGCCGTAGGAACAGCGGCAGGAACACCGGTGTGGGGCGCATGCCACGATCGTGCGCCCCACACCGGGCTCCGGATCGGCCGAGGGGCCGGAACCGGCCGGCATCCGGCCGGGCCGTACGCGCTCAGATCCGCATCCGGTGCGCCAGGTCGCGCACCGCCCGGGCCAGCAGGTCCACCTCCTCGCATGCGGTGAACAGCGCCGGGGTCACCCGCACGCAGTCGCCCCGGGCCAGTCCGCCGCGGTGCACCGTGAAGATCCGGTACCGCTCCATCAACTCGGTGGTGATCGCCGTGTTGTCCGCCTCGGAGGTGCGGCCGGTGATCCGGAAGGCGGTGATGGCACCGTACATGCCGCTCTCCTCGGGGGTGAGAACCTCCACGTTGGGCACCTCCAGCACCTGGTGCACCCAGCGGTCCCGCAGAAAACGCAACCGCGCCTGCTTGACCGCGGCGCCCAGCCGGTCATGGAAGTCCAGGGCGGCGCCCACCGTCAAGGCAGGGGCGACGTCCTGAGTGCCGGAGTGCACCCGGGAACGGATGTCGCCGGCCGGATAGGTCTCGTCGCAGAAGGCCGGGTCGATGTCGGCCAGACGGTCCTTGCGGATGTAGAGGAAACCCGCACCCAGCGGCACGCCCATCCACTTGTGCAGGGAGAACACCCCGAAGTCGGCCCCCAGGTCGGCCATGGTGAAATCCAGCTGCCCCCAGGAGTGGGCGGCGTCCACGATCACGTCCACGCCGCGCTCGCGCGCCATCGCGACGATTTCCGCGACCGGCGTCACCAGGCCGGTGCGGTTGTTCATGTGACTGAGCAGCAGCAACCTGACCCGCGCATGCTCCTTCAGCGCCGTGGCGTAGGCCTCCAGCACCGCCTGGCGGGTCGCCGGTTCCGGTATCGTCAGCCGCTCCACCCGCACTCCCCGCCGCTGCCGCAGCCAGTTCATGGCGTACTGCCCGCTGTGGTAGTCCAGGTCGGAGTACATCACCGCATCCCCCGGCCGCAGCCGCCGATACCCGGCGATCAGCAACTGCAGGGCCTCCGTGCCGCCCCGGGTCAGGGCGATCTCCCCGGCCTCCACCCCCACAACGGCCGCCACACGCCGCCTGACCCGCTCGGCCTCGCTCTTGTAGGCCGTGCGCAGCAGGTGGGAATTGTACTCGTTGAGATGATCGGTGGCCCGGTGGTAGGCCCGGCGCACCGGCTCAGGCATGATCCCGTAGTAGCCGTTCTCCAGATTCACGAAGTCGGCGCTCACCCGGTACTGCCGCGCCACCGACCGCCAGAAACCCTCCTCCCGGGCGAGCCGTCCGGGAGCGACACCGGCCGGAGCGACCGGCGGCTCACCGGACGGCGGCTCGTCGACCGGTGACACCCGGGCCGCCGGGACCGGGGTGCCGTTCCGGCGGCCGGTGGAGGACACGGCGAAAGGCGCGGTGAGGGGTGCGGCGAGAGGTACGGCGACGGGCGCCGCCAGCGCGCCCAGACCGGCGATCATCCGCCGCCTCGACAGGCTCCCCGACAGGCTCATCGCCACCTCCGCACCGACCGGTCCACGCCGGACCGCTTCAGGCCAACCCCGCACCCCCACTGTGCAACCGACTTCCCCCGCAGCCGAGCACCCGCGCCGCACGGGCGTGGCGTGGACGCCAAGGAGCCGCCGGTCAGGTTTTCTCGCTAGTGGGCTAGAATGCTAGTATCGAGCCATGGGTGACGAGGATGTCAAGCAGTTCAACGTGTACTTGCCGATAGGGCTGATCAAGCAGGTCAAGCACCACGCCATCGAGTCGGACATGTCTCTGTCGGCGTTGGTCGCCGCCGCGTTGCGCGCCTACCTCGACGCCCAGGAACAGCGACAGTGATCGTCTGGGAAGGGAACCTGACATGACGACAGAGGGCATCGAGGGTGTGTACCTGGAGACCCACAACTGGGGCAGGGCGGCCGGGTTCTTTCGGACACTGGGCTTCGAAGTGGAGTTCTCGACCGACCACGGCTCCGGCGTGCTCCGCAACGGCGACGGCCCCTACCTCGTCCTCTCCGAGATTCCCGAGGGCCGGGAACCCCGGGTGCAGATCCTTCTGAAGGTCGCCGACGCGGACGCCTTCCACCCCGATCCCGCCGTCGACGTGGTCACGCCGTTCGAGGACACCCACTACGGGGCCAAGGAGATGACCGTCCGCGACCCCGACGGGCGCCTCTGGAGTCTCCAGGCCCCGGCCAAGGGCTGAGGACGGCGGGGACTTCGCGGTCTCCCGGAGTCCGCCCCGGCGCGCCGGCCGCCGTGGTTCCACGGCGGCCGTTTCGCCAAAATACATAAGCAACTTAAATAAGTTGCTGATACAGTTTGGCCCATGTCCTCCCAGGAGTCGCCTGACGGTCTCGATGTGGAAGCCCTCGCCCTCGCCGTGGAAAGGTTCACCGGGATCTTCATCCGCCTGGCATCGGTGGAGAAGATGGGCTTCACCACGCTGGGAGTGCTGCACACCCTGGCCGGCAGGGGCCCGCTGCGCCTGTCGGAGCTGACGGCGAGCGAACAGGTCACCCAGCCGGCGATCACCCAGCTCGTCACCCGCCTCGAACGCGACGGCCTGGTCCGGCGGCGGCCCGACCCCACGGACGGCCGGGCCGTGCTGGTGCACCTCACTCCCGAGGGCGCCCAGGTGGTCGACAGGCGTCGCAGGGACCGCATCGACCGTCTGTCCGCGCTGACCCGGCACCTGAACACCTCTCAGCGGCAGGCCATCGCCGCGGCGCTGCCCGCGCTGTCGGAGATGGCCGCCCTCGGCACCCGGTTCCTGGACGAGCCGCCCTCGTAGTCTCTCCTCCCCGGTAAGGAATCAAGGCATGGCCACCGACGCCTTCCCCCTGGAGCCCACCCCGATCCACGTGCCCGACCAGGTCCTGGACGACCTGCGGACACGCCTGAGCCTGACCCGCCCGCCACTGGACGAGGCCAACGAGGACTGGTCCTACGGCGTCCCCCGCGCCTACGTGCACGAGCTGATCACCTACTGGCGTCAGGAGTACGACTGGCGCAAGGCCGAGGCCGCCATCAACGCCTACGAGCACTACCGGGTGACCGTCGACGGCACGCCGGTGCACTTCATGCGCAAAGCCGGGGTGGGGCCCCGCCCGGTCCCGCTGATCCTCACCCACGGCTGGCCGTGGACGTTCTGGCACTGGTCGAAGGTCGTCGATCCGCTCGCCGACCCGGGCGCCTTCGGCGGCGACCCCGCGGACGCCTTCGACGTCATCGTTCCCTCCCTGCCCGGTTTCGGATTCCCCGGACCGCTCACCGGCCGTCCGGACATCAACTTCTGGAAGGTCGCCGACCTGTGGCACACCCTCATGACCGACACCCTCGGCTACTCCAGGTACGCCGCGGGCGGATGTGACATCGGCGCCCTGATCTGCGGGCAGCTCGGCCACAAGTACGCCGGCGAACTGCACGCCGTCCACATCGGCTCCGGCCAGAAGCTCACCCTCTTCAACGGCGAGCGGGCCTGGGACCTCGCCCAGGGCAATCCCATTCCCGACGACCTGCCCGCTCCCGTCCGCGAACGGATCATCGCCCTGGACCGGCGCTTCGCGGTCCACCTGGCCGCGCACGTCCTGGACTCCGCCACCCTCGCCCACGCGTTGAGCGACTCACCGGCCGGCCTGCTGGCCTGGCTGCTGGAGCGCTGGGCCGCCTGGAGCGACAACGGCGGTGACGTCGAGACCGTCTTCAGCAAGGACGATCTGATCACCCACACGATGATCTACTGGGTCAACAACGCCATCGGCACCTCGATGCGCTACTACGCCAACGCCAACCGCTATCCCTGGACCCCCTCCCACGATCGCCGGCCCGTCATCGAGGCCCCCACCGGCATCACCTTCGTCGGCTACGAGAACCCTCCTGGCGTCAGCACCGACCGGCGCGTACAGAGCTTCCTCGACAGCGACAGGGCCGGCTGGTACAACCACGTCAACCTCACCGCCCACGACCGCGGCGGCCACTTCATCCCCTGGGAGATCCCCGACGCCTGGGTTCGGGATCTTCGCCGGACCCTCCGCGACCATCGATCCTGAAGCCCACCGGCATGAGACAGGCGGGACGGGCTCCCCGGCGGAGCTCCGCCAGGCGGCCAGGACGGTGACCGAAGCCGGTCATTCCGTCCTGGGCTACCGGTGTGCGTGCTTCCGCGTGGCCTTCGAGCCCAGCCACTGCTTGAACTCGCGCAGTGCGTTGAACCGATCGGCCGTTCGGTAGTACAGCCGCGGCGGGACGTGCGGGAGCAGCGAGGAGTGCCGCTGGCAGAGCAGCGCGAACATCTGCCGCGGTGGAAGGTCGATGTAGCGCGGAAGGTTCTCGTACCACCGGGCGCTGTTGCGGGCCGAGCGCTGGAAGGACAGGATCAAGGACTTGCGTTCCCGCTCGTAGCGGGCGAGGGCGGGCTGGAGCTGCACGTCCCCGCGCAGCGCGTCGGCCAGGAAGGCGGCGTCCCCCAGCGCGAGGGCGGTGCCCGTGCCGATGGAGTAGTGCGTGGTGTGCGCGGCGTCCCCGATGAGGACGAGGTTGTCGCGGTACCACGTCCGGTTGGTCAGGGTGCGAAAGTGCAGCCAGTGGGCGCTGCCGTCGGTGTGCGCCCGGCCGATCAGCGGGTGCCCGTCCAGCATGACGGTGAAGAGCTTCTCCAGGAGGGCCAGGCTGTCGGCCTCGTTCGCCTGGTGGAACCCGAGTCCCCGCCAGGTCTCGGGGGAGCACTCGATGACGCAGGTGCTGTGCTCCTCGCTGAATCCGTAGCCGTAACACCAGATCCAGCCGTGCTCGGTCTCCACGAAGGAGAAGGTGAAGGAGTCGAAGGTCTTGGTGGTGCCAAGCCAGATGTAGATGTTTCGCCCGGTCACGAACTCGGTGCCGAAGTGGTCGGCGTGGCGCTCGCGCAGCACGCTGTTGACGCCGTCGCCGGCGACGACGAGGTCGGCGTCGGCCAGCTCGTCCTCGTCGGCGATCTCGCGCTCGAACTCGATGCGCACACCGAGGGAACGGGCCCGCTCGGTGAGGATGTCGAGCAACCGGTGCCGGCCGATGCCGAAGCCCCTGCCTTCCTCCCCGTGATGCAGCATCACCGTCGTGCGGTCGCGAATGTGCGCGACCTCGCTGTCCCAGTGGACCGAGTTCTCGCTGATGACACGCGCGGACTCGGGGTCGGCAGCATGGAGACTGCCGAACAGTTCATCCCAGTAGGTCACCCCCCAGCCATATGTCGACCCGGCCGGGTTGCGCTCGTAGACGGTGATGTCATGGGACGGATCCACCCGCTTCATCAGGATCGAGAAGTACAGGTTGGCGGGTCCGCCGCCGACGCAGGCGACCTTCACGCGAACTCCCACTGTCACTCAGTGTAATTAATATGTCGCATACGGTAGCAGATGGAGTGTATGGCGGGGCTATCTCAGCTAGTTGAGTCATTGGTCAGGAGATGGCCAATTGGTCGAAGCGGCTCCGGTTTCGGGGAGGCACCGAACCGGCGGGCCCGGACCGGTCCGGGGCACACGGTTGTCGGTGTTTGGGTAAAACCCGTGGGCGTTTTGAGTTTTTCCGAAACGACGTGCCTACGGTGGAGGCGTGGCGGAGACAAACACTGCCGAGCCGTCCGAGCAGGCACCTCGGCCCTGTGGCTACTCCCGCTGCGGGCGCACCGTCACCCGCACGGGGTCGAGCCGGCCTCGCGAGTACTGCGGTCCGCCGGACCGGGTGTGGGAGGACGGAAGGACCTGCCGGCAGAAGGCCGCCGAGGAGCGGCGTGCCAAGGCGGGCGCCGGGGTCGAGGAGGCGCTGTCGGCGTATGCCACGGCCGGTGCGCCGGTACTGGCCGCCACCGCCGCTCTCGGCGAGAACCTGGCGGCCCTGCGCGAGGCCTTGACCGCGCACGCCGACCGCGTCGAGGATGTGCGCGCCGCCGCCGTGGCCCGCGTCCGGACCGCCGAGACGGAGGTGGCCGACGCCCTGCGGCGGGTCACGGACGCGGAGCGGCGCGCCGCCGAGCGAACGGCCGCCGCCGACCACGCCCTGGCCATGCAGCGACTCGAAGCCGAGCGCGCCGAAGCGCTGGCCACGGCCAACAGGGAACTGGAGAGGAACAACCGGGGCCTGGAACGGGATCTGGCCGCCGCACGGGCCGAGGCCGACGCGACAGGCGAGGCCCTGGCCCACGAGCGGACCCAGCGGGCCGCCGCCGAGGCCGCGCTGCGCGCCATGGGGAGGCGGTAGGCCGTGACACGGCCCCGTGCTGTCCGGTCTTCACGGCGGGGTCGTCACATCGACATCCCTCCGTCCACGGTGAGCACCGTACCGGTGATGTAGCCGGCCTCGGGGGAGGCCAGGAACCCTATGGCGGCGCACATCTCGGTGGGGTCCGCGAAGCGGCCCATGGGGATGGCGGCCGTCATCTCCTCCCGCTTCGGCCGCGGTATGGAGGCGATCATGCGGGTCTCGGCGTTCGGTGAGATGGCGTTGACCGTGATCCCGAAGCGGGCCGTCTCCTTGGCCGCGGTCTTGGTGAAGCCGACGATGCCCGCCTTGGCCGTGGCGTAGTTCGCCTGCCCGACGTTTCCACGCAGCCCGGAGTAGGAGGTGACGTTCACGACCCTGCCGTAGTGGCGTGCCCGCATATGGGGCACGCACGCCCGGGTCATGCGGAAGGTACCGCCGGCGTGGACGGTCATCACCTGATCCCAGTCGTCGTCGGTGAGCTTCCACAGCACCGCGTCCCTGAGGATTCCCGCGTTGTTGACCAGGACGTCCAGCCGCCCGTCCCGTTCCACCACCGATTCGACGGCGGCGTTCACCGAGGCGGTGTCGCCGACGTCGCAGCGGGTCCACCGTGCGCCGAGCTCGGCCGCCGTCGCGGCGACGTGGTCGCCGTCGAAGTCGAGTAGGTGGACGTTCGCACCGGCCTCGACGAAGAACCGGCCGATCGCGCGGCCGATTCCCCGTGCTCCACCGGTCACCAGGACCACCTGTCCGGTGTAGTCGAAGGAGAGTACGGTCACGAGAGACGCTCCAGGATCATCGCCATTCCCTGTCCTCCGCCGACGCACATGGTCTCCAGGCCGATCTCCTTGTCGTGGAACCGCAGGGAGTTGATGAGCGTGGTCGTGATCCGGGCCCCCGTCATTCCGAAGGGATGCCCGAGGGCGATGGCTCCGCCGTTCACGTTCAGTTTGTCCTCGCCGATTCCGAGGGCCCGCGCGGAGGGGACCACCTGGGCGGCGAACGCCTCGTTGATCTCGACGAGGTCGATGTCGTCGATTCCCATGCCGGCCAGGGCGAGCGCCCTGCGACTGGCCTCGACGGGACCGAGCCCCATGATCTCCGGCGAAAGGGCCGACACGGCGGTGGCGACCACCCGGGCCAGCGGGGTCAGGCCCAGCTCGGCGGCCTTGACGTCGCTCATGACGACCACCGCGGCCGCGCCGTCGTTGAGCGGGCAGCAGTTGCCCGCGGTGACGGTGCCGTCAGGGCGGAAGACCGGCTTCAGCGCGCCCACCGCCTCCAGGGTGACGCCGGATCGCGGCCCGTCGTCGGTGCTCACCACGGTGCCGTCGGGAAGCGTGACCGGGCTGATCTCCCGCTGGAAGAACCCGTCGCCGATCGCCTTCTCGGCGAGGTTCTGGCTGCGGACGGCGAACTCGTCCTGGTCGCGCCGCGACACCCCGGCGTACCGGGCGACGTTTTCGGCGGTCTGTCCCATGGCGATGTAGAGGTCGGGCAGCCCGCCGGTCTCGCGGGGGTCGCTCCAGGGCGCCGCGGCGCCGATGCGCTCCCGGGTACGGCGTTCGGCGTCGTCCACGCACGGGTTGTGCGTGCCGGGAAGGTCGTCGGCCATGCCGAGCCCGTAGCGGCTGACCGTCTCCACGCCCGCGGAGATGAAGACGTCGCCTTCACCGGCCTTGATCGCGTGCATCGCCATCCGGGTGGTCTGCAGGCTCGATGAGCAGTAGCGGTTGACCGTGACCCCGGGAAGATGGTCCATGCCCGCCAGGACGGCCACCGCGCGTGCGAGGTTGTGACCCGACTCGCCGGCCGGCTGGGCGCACCCCAGGACCAGGTCGTCGATCTGACGCCGGTCGAGCTCGGGAATCTTCGCCAGCGCCGCGTCGACCATCTGGACGGTGAGATCGTCGGGACGCATCGTGGCCAGCGACCCCTTACGAGCGCGTCCGATCGGCGACCGGGCGGTCGCGACGATCACTGCTTCGGGCATGGGCGTTCCTCCTGGGAGTCGGTGAGAGCTGGAAGTCGGTGAGAGGCCGCCGGGGCGGCCGGAGGCCGGGCGAGCGGGTGCGCGTCGGCGGCGGCTGCGGTGGGGTCAGATGCCGAGCAGGCGGCGGGCGTTGCGGTGGGCGATCTGTTCCTTGACCTCGCGGGGCAGGCCGGTCTTCTCGATCGAGGCGACCGCGGCGGCGGTGTCCTCGTAGGGGTAGTCGATGGAGAACATGACCGCGTCGGCGCCGGCGGTGAGCACCGCCGCCTCGATCGCCTCCGGCGCGAGCACGCCGCTGGTGGTCAGCACGATGTTGGTGCCGATGTACTCCGACGGCATGCGCCGTAGCGGAGCCTCCACCCGCAGCGTCCGGTAGCGGGAGTCCAGGCGGGAGCGCTGGAAGGGCAGGAACTCGCCCAGGTGACCCAGGATGAGCCTCGCGCGTGGGTGCCGGTCGAACACGCCCGCGTAGACCAGCCGCATCGCGTGACCGCCGGTCTCGGCCTGCCAGCTCCAGCTCGCGCCGTACATCTCGGGCCGCCCCCGCATGACGTGCCAGTCGTCGGCGGGGATCGAGCCCGGGTGCAGGTAGAGCGGCACCCCGAGATCCTCCAGCGCGCCCCACACCTCCTCGTAGGCCGGGTCGTCCAGGTAGCGGCCCTGGGTGTGGTCGTTGACCAGGGCGCCCACGAAACCGAGCTGCCGTACGCAGCGTTCGAGTTCGGCCACCGCGGCCCGGGGATCCTGCATCGGGAGGGCGGCGAACCCGCGGAACCTGGCCGGGTGCCGGCTCACGGCCTCGGCGAGGAAGTCGTTGGCGAACACGGCGTTGTCCACGGCTTTTCGCGGGTCGGTGTCAGCCTGGATGCCGGGAACCGTCAGCGACAGCACCTGGATGTCGATGCCGTGAGCGTCCATCTCGGGAAGGCGGTGGTTCTCGAAGTCGACGAGTCTGCGGCCGCACATCTCGGCGTACTCGCCGGTGACGCGGATGCGCATCGGGGTGGTGGGCTGGCGTTCGGCCAGTTCGGGGATGGCGAACGCCTCTTCGAGAGCGATGTAACGCACTGTGGTGCTCTTTTCTCAGGTGTGGCTCGTGCGGTCTTCTCAGGTGGAGGCCGTGCGGCGGCGGACGACGGTGGCGACGGACACGGCGATGATGAGCGCGGTGCCGTAGAAGACGTTCTCGATCCACCCGGTGTAGCCGAGCATCTGCAGCCCGAGGATCCCGGTGGCCAGGAAGTAGATCGCCACCAGTGTGCCGATCGGGTTGAACCGGCCGGGCCGGATCACGGCGGTGCCGAGGAAGGTCGCGGCGAAGGCCGGCAGGAGATAGGTCGGGGAGACGGTGGAGTCGTAGCCGCCGACCGAGGCGACCAGCAGGACCCCGCCGATCCCGGCCAGCGTACTGCCGGCGACGAACGCGCCGAGCCGGATGCGGTCCACGGCGACGCCGGCCAGCCGGGCGACCTCCCGGTTGGCGCCGACGAAGGTCATGTGCCGGCCGAGCGGGGTGAAGGTGAGCACGTAGCCGATCGCCAGTGCCAGGGCCAGCCCGTAGAAGAAGCTGATCGGCAGACCGGCCACCTCGTACAGGGCGATGTCGGCGAAGCCGGAGGACAGACCCGAGACGGTCGTCTGGTGGGAGACCAGCGAGGCGATCCCGAGCAGGAGGGTGGAGCTGCCCAGGGTCACGATGAGCGCCGGGACGCCGACCTTCACCACCAGGAAACCGTTGACCAGCCCGCCCAGGGCGGCGGCGAGCACGGCGGCCAGGCAGGCCAGTGCCAGGTTCCAGCCGTGCAGGATGGCCAGGACCGGTACCAGGGTTGCCGACAGGCCCAGCGCCGAGGCGATCGACAGGTCGAACTCACCGACGACGAAGGTCATCATCGCGGCCAGGGCCAGGAACACCAGGGCCTGCTGCGAGGCGAAGACGCTGCGCAGCGTCGAGCCCTGGAGGAACGTGCCGGGCATCAGCACGGCGTACAGGCCGCACATGAGGATCCAGATCCCGACGATGGCGTAACGGCTGGCGAACCGCTGCCAGTCGAGACCGCCGCCGGTGGCGGGGGAGGGCCGGGCCTCCGCTTTCCGGGCGTCCCGCTGTCCGGGTGTCTGCTCGGGGGGCGGCTGGCGGTTCGGTGCCGCGACGCCGCTCGGCGGTTTCGTCTGGGACACGGGTCAGCCCTTTCTACGCGGGGAGGAAGAGGAGGAGGCGAGGGTGGCGGCGTACACCGCCTCGACGATGGCGTCCTCGGTGGGGGCGGTGATCTCGCCGGTGATCCGGCCGTCGCGGAAGATCAGCACCCGGTCGCAGACCGCGGCCAGATCGGCCGGCTGGATGGAGGCGACGAGGACGGCGACGCCGCGCTGGGCCGTCTCGGAGATGGCCCGCAGGATGTCCTCGCGGGCGCCGACGTCGACCGCCTGCGTGGGCTCGTGCAGGATCAGCACCCGCGGCCGGCCCGCCAGCCACTTGCCGAGCATCACCTTCTGCTGGTTACCGCCGCTGAGCTGCCCGACGGGGACCTCGGGGCGGCGTGGCCGTACATCGAGCTCGTCGAGGACCGTGGTGATCTCGGCCCGCTGCCAGTCGTGGCCGATGTTCCACCATCGGCCCCGGCGCCGTACCCGGGGCAGGGTGATGTTCTCGCCCACCGGCAGGGTGAGCGCCAGGCCGTCGTCGATGCGGTGCTCGGGCAGCAGCGCGACACCGGCCGCGATGCAGTCGGAGCTCCGGGCACGGGCGAGGTCGACGGTGGCGGTGCCGGTCGTGATGGAGCCGCGGGCGGGGCGGCGGGCGCCGGAGATCAGGTAGGGCACCTCGTCCCAGCCCGCCCCCGCCACTCCGGTGAGCCCGACGACCTCACCGGGACGGATCTCCATCGACACCTCCCGAACCGTGCGGCCGGTCAGGTCGCCGACCGTGACCGATGCGCCGGATCGGGCTGTGTCGTCGCGGGTGTGAACGCGCTGTTCCACGATCCGGCCGAGCATCCGGCGGGCGATCTCCTGTTCCGAGGTGTCGGCCGTGCGCATGCTGCCCTCGACGACGGCGCCGTCGCGCAGCACGGTCACCCGGTCGGTGACCTGTCTGACCTCCTCCAGGTTGTGCGAGACCATGAGCGCGGCACCGCCCTGGCGCACCACGCCGCGCAGGACCCGGTAGAAGTCCTCCAGCCCGTCCTTCGGCAGTGCCCGGGTCGACTCGTCCAGCACGATCAGCCCCTGGCCGGGACGCTGGATGCGCAGCGCGCGGGCGATGGCGACGATCGAGCGGTCGGCCGGGCCGAGCGCCCCCACCGGCCGGCCTGGATCGATCCAGGTGGCCTCGAGACGTTCCAGGAGCTCGGCCGCACGCCTCTCCTCGGCGCGCCAGTCGACCCGCCGAGTCCACCGGGTGGTGGTGAACGATCCGACGGCGATGTTCTCGGCGACCGATTTCTCGTGCACCAGGCCGAAGTCCTGGTGCACGATGGCGATCCCGGCCGCGCGCAGATCACGCAGCCGGATCGGGGTGGCCGGCGCCCGGCCGTCGATGAGGATCCGGCCGCCGCGGTCCGGCGTGTGGTACCCGGCGAGGATCTTGACCAGGGTGGACTTGCCGCAGCCGTTCTGGCCGACCAGGCCGTGGATCTCACCGGGGGCGACGGTCAGGTCCACCTCACGCAGCGCGCGGAACGCGCCGAAGGACTTCGACAGGCCCACCAGTTCCAGGCGTGGGGGTGGTGCGGGGGTCACTTCGCGCCCCACAGGCCGGTGAAGGCCTTCTGGTAGGCGGCCGGGTCACCGAACCACGCCCCGCTGACCTCGGCCTGCGGCGTCAGGTCGAGCCGGCCGATGTTGTCCTTGGTGAAGGCCCGCACCAGCGGCGGATACTCCGCGGGCGGCCGCTGGGCGGCCAGCATCCGCAGCACCGAGTCGGCCATGGTCCAGGCCAGGTAGGGCGGGTTGACGCCGACCACCGCGATCAGCTGGTCGTTGGTCTTGACCTGCTGTACCGCGGCCAGGGTCGCGCCACTGGTGGCGATCTTGACGCTGCGGGCCTTGCCGCTGGACTGCAGACCGGTGGTGGCCGCCGCCAGGTAGGTGTCGTACTGCGGGAGCACGTAACCGATGGACGGGTCGGTCAGCAGCGCGCTGCTCACCAGGGAGGGCACGTCCTTCATCCGGCTCAGGCTCACCTCCTTGACGGTGAGCTTGCAGCCGGGGCAGGCCTGCTTGAGGTGCTCGACGGCGCGGGCGCCCGCACGGCGGGTGCTGGAGCTGTCGGTCACCGACAGGAAGAGGATGTTCGCCTTGCCGCCGGAGTCGGCGATGGCCGCGTCACCGATCCCGTCCATCAGGACGAACGCCTGCGGGTCGGGGTCGCCGAAGGCGAAGGCGGCCGACTGCTCGGTGCCCTCCGGGGCCGCGGTGCCCGCGAGAAACACCGGGAGGCCGTTCTTGCGCACCCGCTCGATGGCGGTCGGCACCATCTCGTAGGGGATGTAGTCGGTGACGACGGCCGCGGGCTTGGCCGCGATCGCCTGGTCGAGACAGGAACTGATCCCGGACGGGTTGCCCTGCCCGTCGCAGACGTAGAGCTTGACCCCGGCGCGGCCGAGGGCGTCGGTGAGGTTCTTCTCCACGAGCGGGAAGTGACCGACCTTGAGCGCGATCGGTATGTAGTAAACCGTCTTGCCCGCCAGCGCGGCGGTGTCGAAGGGCGTGCCGAGCGTGGGCACCTGCCCGAAGGGCTGCACCAGCTTGGTGAGTGCGGTCTTCGCGGCCGTGCCCTCCCGCGACGCCGGTCCGGCCGGCTTCGAGGTCGTGGTGCTGTCGCCGCCGCACGCCGCGAGCCCGGTCATGAGGGCCGCGGTGAGGCCGACGCCCGCCAGGCCGCGACGGAACGAGGAGAGGGTGACGGCCGTTCGGTTGATGGCAGTGGTGTTCATGCGGGACTTCCAAGGATTCAGCGTCGGGGGGTGGGGGGAACGAGAACAGCCGTGGTGGTGACCGCTCTGCGGGCGAGCGCGTCGAACAGGGGTGCTCCTTCGGTGTGCGCGACGGTCACCAGGAGGCGGCCGCGGTCGTCGAGGCAGCACGCGATCGGATAGCCGGGCGAGGTGTCCACCGACTCGGCGAGCTCGCCTTCGCGGAGCCGTGCGACCACCTGCCCCGTCGTGGTGGCCACCCAGATGCCGTCATCGGTCGGCCAGATGCCGTCGGGCCTGGCCTCGTGACCGACCAGGGTGGCGACGTCGGCATAGGTGCGCCGGTCGTGCAGGGTGCCGTCCGCCGCGACCCGGAACGCCGTGAGCCGCTGCCGGGAGGTCTCGGCGACGACGAGGGTGGCGCCCCCGTCGACGAACGCGAGCCCGTTGGGGAACTCGACGTCCTCGGCCGCGACCGCGGCGGTCCCGTCCGCGCGGACGAGGATGATGCGCCCCGGGCGGGGTGACTCCCCGCGGGCGGCGGCGAAGGCGACGTCGTCGACGTAGAGGTTGCCCTCGGAGTCACCGACGATGTCGCCGAGCGGGCCGACCCCGAGCTCGGCGAGGTCGGCGTAGGTCTCCCAGCGCTCGCCGTTCCACACGCCGATCCGCTTCTCCTCCATCATGGCGCCGGCCAGGCGGCCGTCCGGCAGGAACCACAGACCGTTGGACACCGACTCCAGCGGCGTCGCGGTCCACGCGCCACCGGCGTCGGTCCACAGCAGGCGCCCCTGGGTGTCGGACAGCCACAGCGCGCCGTCGTGCCACCGCGGTCCCTCTCCCCAGGTCATCCCGGCGGCGTAGGTCTTCATGCCGCCGCCCGGACGGGAAGAAGCCACTCGCTCAGCTCGAGCGTCGCCTCATCCAGCGCCGCGGAGCCGGAAACGGCGGCGTGGGTGTACCGGTCGGGCCGGATGATCACGGCGTCGGCGCCGTGGGAGGACAGCCAGGCGGCCATCTCCGCGGGTGGATCGTCGAGTACGGCGAATCCCAGCCGTGACCACGTCGCGCGGGTCGCGTCCGACACCCCGCCGATCGTCGGCTCGTTACCGGCGACGAGGAACCGGTAGCCGACCAGGTCGTCGAGGAGCGTTCCATCGGCGGTGCGCGGCTGGGGGCTGAGCTGCCCGACGGGTTCGGCCGGCTCGGGCGCGAGACCGCGTCCGAGCAGCGGGCGGTGGCGCACCAGGACCTGCGCCGGTCCGGGAGCGGGACGCGCCGCGGGATCGGCGAACGCCTCGATCATGTTCGCCTGCCGCGCCGACTCCACGATGTAGGGGCGCACGTGCGGCGAGCGCTCGCTCTCGTAGGTGTCGAGGAGCGCCTGATCCGCCCCGGCGAGGACGGCACTGAGCTTCCACGCCAGGTTCGTCGCGTCCCGCAGGCCGGAGCACATCCCCTGGCCGAGCATCGGCGGCATCTCGTGGGCGGCGTCGCCGGCCAGCAGTACGCGCCCCTGACGCCAGCCGTGCACCAGCCGGGCGTGCCACTCGTAGACGTCGGTGCGCAGGATCCGGTAGGAACCCGGCGTCAGCCACCGCGAGAGCAGGTCGTAGGTCCGGGCGGGGTGCTCGAACGCGCGGGCGTCGTCGCCGTCCTTCAGCATGAACTCGAACCGCAGCTTCGGCGGGAAGGTCGGCACGTAGGTGACGGGCCGCTCGTCCTCGCAGATGATGAAACCGCTCCTGTCGGGCAGGCTCCGCGGGTGCTCGTAGGGGTGGATGTCGATGATGAGCGAGCGCTGGGTGCCCTGGAGGTCCTCCACCTCGACGCCGGTCGACCGGCGGACGAACGAGTTCGCCCCGTCGCTGCCGATCATGTACGCCGCCTCGATGAGACGCTCCTCACCGCTGAACCGGTCGAGCAGCCGTATCGACACGGCGTCGTCGGTCTGGGTGAAGCCGGTCAGCTCGGTTCCGAGCAGCAGATCGACGTGCTCGTCGACCAGCAGGCCCCGCAGCCGGGACTCGAAGTCGGGCTGGTGGAACTGGTAGTCCGCGAGCCAGCCCTGGTCGGACTCGTCGCCGGGCATCGCGAACTCGAGGAACACCGAGCCGTCGGCCGATCGCAGTTGCCAGCCTTCCTGACGCAGGAAGCGCGGCTCGAGGTCGGCGGCGCCGAGCGTCTGCAGGGCGCGCATCGTCTCGTCGTCGAGGTGGGTGGCCCGCGGGTGCTGGCACACGATGCGGTTGGGGTCGACGAGCGCGACACGGTGACGCCTCATCGCCAGCAACCGGGTCAGGGCCAGTCCGACCGGCCCGGCACCGACGACGACGACGTCGTAGCTCGCAGCGGTGCGGTGAGTCATGGCAGCTCCTCCTGGGGCTGATCAGGGGGTTTGGTGGGCGCCGGCCATCAACGCGGCGAGGTCGTCGGGGTCGATGAAGGACGGGGGCGGCGGCGGCCCCCAGCTGTAGAGGCTGTGCGCGGCGTCCCACACCTCGGGCTTCCAGAGCGCGTCGTCGATGATGCAGTCGAGGTCGGAGTAGTACTCCGCGAAGTTCCCGGCGGGGTCCTTGAGGTACCAGAAGAAGTTCGACCCGATGTGGTGTCTGCCAAGGCCCCAGACGTGGCGTTCCGGGTGCTCCCGGAGCATCGCGGTGGCGCCGCGGCCGATCTCGTCGATGTCGTCGACCTGCCAGGAGGTGTGGTGCAGGAAGTTGACCGGGGCCCGGGTGACCAGAACGTTGTGGTGGTCGCTCGAGCAGCGCATGAAGGCCGCCGTCCCGGGCACCACGTCGCTGACCTTGAGGCCGACGCCGTCGGTGAAGAAGCGTTCGGTGGCGGGCTGGTCGACCGAGCCGATGACGACGTGGCCGAGCTTGCGGGGACGGACCGGTGTCTCGCGGAGGATCCCGGGAGCCCGCGTCGAGCCGCGCGCCGGGTCACCGGGCGTGTTGTACGGCGGGGCGGGGACACGGGGCTGGACGAGCCGGCCGGTCACCCGGGCCGCGACGCGCACGCCGCTGATCGGCTCCAGGACGGACAGCCGGTCCTCGCCCGCGTCCACGTCGAGGTCGAGGTCGAGAGCCAGCAGACGTCGCGCCATCCGCCCGATGTCGTCGGGGTCGTCCACCCCGATCTCGAGCTCGACGAGCCGGCGTGTCGGCGTCGCGACCAGGCGGAGCTGACGGCCGCCGTCGCGGGTGGACAGCCACCCGCCGGTCTCCGGCAGCAGGCCGAAGTCCCGGTAGTACTCCACCGTCGGGGCGAGGTCCGGGACGCCGACGGTGATGGAGTTGAGCCGGTGAAGTGCCATGTCCTCTCCTAGGCGGAGACGAAGGTCTGGGTGAGCCGGCCGACGTTCTCCACGTAGGACACGAGCGTGTCCCCGGGCGCGAGGAACCGCGGCGGCCTGCGGGCGCCTCCGACACCGGAGGGCGTGCCGCTGAAGACGACGTCGCCGGGCAGCAGGGGCGCGACGGCCGACAGCTTGGCCAGGAGCACCGGCACCGAGAAGATCATGTGACGGGTGCGTGACCCCTGGACCGTCTCGCCGTTGATCGAGCAGCCGATGACCAGGTCGTCGGGATCCTCGAGCTCGTCGACGGTCACCAGGAACGGTCCGGTCGGGCCGAATCCAGGATAGGACTTGGCCAGGCTGAACTGTGGCAGCTGGCCGACGTGCTGGAGCCTGCGCTCGGAGAGGTCCTGGCCGACGGTCACGCCCGCGACGTACTCCCAGGCGTCCTCCCGCGAGACGTTCCGCGCCTCGCGGCCGATCACCACCACGAGCTCGACCTCCCAGTCCACGTTGCCCTCGGGCAGGGTGACCTCGGTGACCGGCCCCGTCAGCGAGGTGGGGAACTTCGTGAACACCGCCGGCTCCTCGGGAACGGCGATGCCCGACTCACCCGCGTGCTCGGCGTAGTTGAGCCCGATCGCGAAGACCTGCCGCGGCGAGGGGGCCGGGGCGTCGAGCTCCTCCGCGGTGAAGTGGCGCACTCCGGTGTCCAGCGGCGCACGCTCCGCCCAGGCGCGGAACTCCGTCCACCGGTCGTAGAGCGTCTGCATGGACGGGCCGAAGGCGCCTTCGCTGGCAGTGGCGATGTCGATCCCGGTGTCGTCCTCAGTGATCAACAGCGCTCGTCCCCCGACGTTTCCGATGCGCATCGGTGCTTCCTCTCGTCCTCAACGGCCTAGGTCACACACCATGCGTACTGAGTTTCGTAAATGTCAAGAGAGATTCGAATGTTGTGTGCTGTTTCGTATCCAGCTAGGCTTCGCTCCATGCCTCAGCAGAACGGCGCCAAGAAGACACGGACCGACCGGGTGTACGAGCAGATCCGGGCCGACATCTTCGCGGCACGCCTCCAGCCCGGTGCCCGTCTGAAGTTCCCGGCCCTCTGCGCGACCTATGACACCAGCGTCGGGGTCGCCCGCGAGGCGCTGGCCCGGCTCGCCTCGGAGCGCCTGGTGCGGCCACAGCCCCACCAGGGCTACACCGTCGCCGAACTCTCGCGGGACGAGCTGACCGACCTCACCGTGGCGCGGGTCGAGATCGAGGCGACGACGTTCCGCCAGGCCGTCGCGCACGGCGACATGGCCTGGGAGGGCGACGTCGTGGCTGCCCACCACGTCCTGTCCCGGATCGACACCCAGGAGTTCACCGCCTCCGCGGAGGTGCTGGAGGAGTGGTACACCGCCCACGAGGCCTTCCACCGCGTGCTCCTCCAGGGCTGCCCCAGCCGGCGCATGGTCGACATCGCGCTGGGCCTGCGCGACGAGGCCGAGCTCTACCGCAGATGGGCGGGGCCGCTGGGCAACGAGAAGGACCGGGACGTCGCCGGCGAGCACCGTGCCATCCTCGAGGCGGCGCTCGCGCGGGACGCCGACCGGGCCGCGCGACTGCTGCGCGACCACATCGCACACACCACCCGGATACTGATCTCCGGTGTCGAGTCCTCCGACGCGCTCGCTCGTGAGTGAACGCCTCATCCGCCCGGGAAGGAGCCACCGCCATGCCCCCCGTCCTTCCGGACTGGTCCCCCTCCGAGGAAGTCGTCGCCGGCGCCCGCATCACCGAGTTCGCCGCGCACGCCTCCGCGCTGGCCGGGCGTGACCTGACCACCGGCTACCGCGACCTGTGGCGCTGGTCGGTGGAGGACCTCGACGGCTTCTGGTCCGCCGTATGGGACCACTTCGACATGCCGCCCCGCCCCGCCGGGGCGCCGGCGCTGTCCCAGGAGCACATGCCCGGGGCCGTGTGGTTCCCCGGCGCCACGCTGAACTACACCCGCGAGGTGTTCCGCGGCCGGCCCGACCACGACGTCGCCGTCATCGCCGTCGAGGAGTCGGGCCACACCCGCGAGGTCACCTGGGCCCGGCTGCGCGCCCAGGTGGCCTCCCTCGCGGCCACGCTCACCGAGCTCGGTGTACGCCCGGGGGACCGGGTCGTCGGCTACCTGCCCAACGGCGTCGAGGCGGTGGTCGGCTTCCTCGCCACGGCGAGCCTCGGTGCCGTCTGGGCGATGTGCGGACTCGACTACGGCTCGGCGGCGGCGATCGCGCGCCTGTCCCAGCTGGAGCCGGCCGTGCTCGTCGCGGCCGCCGCCTGCGATTCGGCGGGCCGGCGCATCGACCGGCGTCGCGAGTTCGACGAGCTGCGCACCGGTCTGCCCGGACTGACGGCGACGGTGTTCGTCGGCGACGGGGAGGTCCCGGGCACCCTGCCGTGGGCCGAGGCCGCCGGGCGTACGGATGTCACGCTGACCCCGGCCGACGTGCCGTTCGACCATCCGCTGTGGGTGCTCTTCTCCTCCGGCACCACCGGGCGCCCGAAGGGCATCGTGCACGGCCACGGCGGCGTCGTGCTCGAACACCGCAAGCACGCGGCCCTCCACCTCGACCTGCGTGCCGGTGACCGCATGTTCTGGTACACCAGCCCCAGCTGGATGATGTGGAACTTCCTGGTCGGCGGCCTCCTGCTCGGCGTCACCATCGTCTGCTACGACGGCAGCCCGGCCTATCCCGAGCCCGACCGGCTCTGGCGCATCGCCGCGAGCACCGGCGTCCGGGTGCTCGGCACCAGTCCCGGTTACCTGGCGGCGTGCCACAAGGCCGGGGCCGACCCCGGCGCCCACGACCTGGGCGGCCTCCGCTGCCTGGCGGTCACCGGCTCGACCTTCCCGGCCGACCTCCACCGATGGGCCGCCCGGAGTGTTCCCCCGGGGGTCCCGGTGATCTCCACCAGCGGGGGCACCGACGTGGTGACCGCGTTCGCCGGTGGGGTGCCGACGGTGCCGGTGTGGGCGGGCGAGCTGTCGGCGCCGTGCCTGGGCGTGGCGCTCGGCGCCTTCGACGCCCTCGGGGCGCCGGTGGAGGAGGTCGTCGGAGAACTCGTCGTACGACGGCCGATGCCGTCGATGCCACTCCGGTTCTGGAACGATCCCGACGGCGCGCGGCTGCGCGACGCCTACTTCGAGACCTTCCCGGGGGTCTGGCGGCACGGCGACTGGATCACGGTCACCGAACGCGGATCGGTCGTCATCCACGGGCGCTCCGACGCCACCCTCAACCGCCGCGGTGTCCGGATGGGCAGCGGCGACATCTACGCCCCCGTCGAGGAGCTTCCGCAGGTGGCCGAGGCACTTGTCGTCGGGCTCGAAGAAGCCGACGGGGGGTACTGGATGCCCCTGTTCGTCACCACGGTTCCCGGTGTGGAGATGGATGACGAACTCCGCGACGCCATCCGGGCCGCCATCAGGACCCACGCCTCACCCCGGCACGTTCCCGACGACATCATCGCCGCCCCCGGCATTCCGCACACCCGCACGGGCAAGAAGCTGGAGGTGCCGGTCAAGCGCCTCCTGCGCGGCGACGACCCCGCGAACGTGGTGGACCCCGCGAGCATCGACCGGCCGGACCTCCTCGCGTGGTACCAGGAGGTCGGTGCCCGGCGCCGGCGGCACGCGACCGTCTGAGCCGCGCCCTCCCGATCCGTGCCCTCCCGAACGCCCGCCGGGCCCCGGCACCGGCACCTTTCCCCTGGAGTCACCGTGAGCATTCTCGACAGGTTCCGTCTCGACGATCGCGTCGTCCTGGTGACCGGGGCCTCGTCCGGGCTGGGCGTCGGGTTCGCCCGCGCCTTCGCCGAGGCCGGCGCCGACGTCGCGATCGCCGGACGGCGTGCCGACCGGCTGGAGCGTACGGCGGAGCTCGTGCGCCAGGCCGGACGCCGGGCGTTGCCGGTCACCGCCGACGTGTCCGACCCGGAGCAGGCCTACGCCCTCGTCGAGGAGGTCGTCGCCGAGTTCGGGCGGGTCGACGTGCTGGTGAACAACGCCGGTGTCGCCAGCGCGCACCCGGCGCTCAGGGAGACCCCCGAGCAGTTCCGCCGTGTCGTCGACACCAACCTCAACGGCTGTTACTGGGTCGCCCAGGGGTGTGGACGCGTCATGCGGCCCGGTTCCTCCATCATCAACGTCTCGAGCATCCTCGGCGTGACCACGGCCGGTCTGCCGCAGGCGGCGTACTCGGCCAGCAAGGCCGCGCTGATCGGTCTGACCCGGGATCTCGCGCAGCAGTGGAGCGGCCGCAGGGGCATCCGTGTCAACGCCGTCGCGCCGGGGTTCTTCGCCTCCGAGATGACCGAGCAGTACGCCCCCGGTTATCTCGAGGACATCATGCCGCGCGTGTTGCTTCGCCGTATGGGCCGTGTCGACGAGCTGGCCGCCACCCTCGTGTGGATGGCGTCCGAGGCCGGCGGGTATCTGACGGGGCAGACGGTGGTGGTGGACGGCGGGTTCACGGTGACCTGACATCCTGCCCGGCCGGAGAACCGGAGCCCCAGCCGGCCGAGCCCCGCCGCATCGGCATCGCCGAGGAGCACCGGCCGCCGGGCAGGCGCCGCCCGGTTCCCCGGCGAGGGGCCGGTCGAGTACCGCGGCCGGTCCGTCGACTGATTCGCCGCCGCACCGGCGCTACGGGCCGTGCCACTCGCCGCGGCCCGTAGTGCGGTCCACCGGTGGCGGCCTGCCCTAACCATGACATTCCGTCAATTCTTCAAATAAAGTACAGATATTTCTTGCTGTTCACCTAACAATCAGCAAGAGCGATCTAAAGGCGCAAACCGCCACTGTTCCTGGTTGGGTGTCGCCCTTTCCTTCGTTGCCGCGTGCCGGCAGGCCCGGAGGTCCCGCACCAGACTCCGCCCACCGGTAGTGGTCACCGGGAAAGAAGGTGAATCCCATGAGGAAGCCGTTGCGCCGGGTTACCGGCCGCCGGGCCAACCGGCAGGCATGGCACGTCTGGTAAGTCTTCCCCCACCGGCCGCGCCGGGCCCGAGGGTCCGGTGCGGCCCCCGAATTCAGACCCGGCTGACAAAGATGCCTCTGTGGGAGGCTGTCTCCCTGTTCTGCGAAGACATCGGGTTCGCGGTCGGCGACGTGTTCCCTGACGGCACCCCGAGGTGTTCGGAATGCGACTTCTCATCCTTTCTCATCCACTACGGGCACTGCCGCTACTGCCGTTGGCCGCGCCGTTGGCGCTGCCGCCGTCGCTTCGGACGATGAGAGTGGATGCGGCGGCGGTGGTCCCGGCCACGGTGTCGGCGCCGGCGGACTGAGCCGCCACCGTCACGGGCGCGATGAGGGCGAGAACCGCCACTGTTCCGGCTGCGAGAGCGTTCTTCAGATTGATCATTGAGATCACTTCGGATCGGTTGTGCCCCGGGCCAGGCCCGGGCTCGTTTCTCGGCATTGTCCGGACATGTGGTGCCACAACCTTCAATCATCCGGAGCTATTCCGTGACTTCCGCCGATTTCCGATAGAGGGACATGCGCATACCTTTCTTTGGCGTGGGCGCCGTTTCCGAGAAGGGATCGATCGGCGCGCAGATGAACAACGGCGCACCTGTGCGACCGCTGCCCGCGAAACAGAACAGGCATTCGTCTCTTCGTGCCGGGAGGGGCGCGCCGACGCCGTCAGCCCGTCGATCGTTCTCGCCCGCCGAGCGGCGCCCGATCCGCGTCACCGAGAAACCCGGTCGGGGCTCGCTCGTCCGATCCGGGCGGGCCCGCGGCCGATGCGGCCGGTCCAGCCGGCTCGCGCGTCGCCCGTCATCGGCTCTCCCTGCCGGTCACGTTGGCGCGGACGCGCCTTAGCACGCGCAGCACGACTTCCTGCTCCTGTGCGGTGACACCGTCGAGCAGTCGCCTCTGATACGCCTGGTGCGACCGTTCCAGGTCGGCCGCCACCCGCTCGCCCGCGGGGGTCAGCGCGGCCAGGGTGTAGCGGTTGTCCGCGGGGTCGAGGCGACGACCGGCCAGCCCTTCCGCCTCCAGCTCCTTCACCAGCCGGGTGATGCTCGCACCGTCGACGCCCAGTGCCCGGCGCAGGTCGCTGTGGCTGGTCTCACCCTCACGCCACAGCCGGAGGAGCACCTGCACCCGGTGGGCGCTCGTCCCCACATGCCGGGCGAACGCCTGCCGCAGCTCGGCGCAGGTGCCGCCGAGCTCACGGAAGAACCTGTCCTCGCTCGTCTCTCCATGCACGATCCATTTATAAGCTCAACTATTGATATCATCAAGAAAGTGTGAGTGTTCCTGCTTTGCGGCACCGCCAGAGTGTGGCGAAGCGTGTCGCCGCCCCGTTCGCACATACCCTGGTCAGGCGCGGGCGGCCGATGGCTTTTGGTCGTTTTCCACAGCTGGAGCCGTCCAGCGTGCGCTGTCTGCTACATGGCGCCGCCGGGCCGGTAGACGGAAAGGTGAATACTGCCGGGGTCGTCGTGCCGCGGCGCACATCATTGGTCTACAGGAGGGCTAGGTCGGGTGTTCAGTCGTGTCGCCATCGTCAACCGTGGTGAGGCCGCCATGCGGCTCATCCACGCCGTACGGGACATCGCCGCGGAGACCGGAACACGGATCGAGACCGTCGCCCTGCACACCGACGTCGACCGTACGGCCACCTTCGTTCGCGAAGCGGACCTGTCCTACGACCTCGGTCCGGCCTCCGCGCGCCCGTACCTCGATCTGAAGGTGCTGGAGCGCGCCCTGGTGGAGACCGGGGCCGACGCCGCGTGGGTCGGCTGGGGCTTCGTCGCGGAGGACCCGGCGTTCGCGGAGCTGTGCGAGAGGGTGGGGGTCACCTTCGTCGGGCCGAGCGCGGAGGCCATGCGCAAGCTCGGCGACAAGATCGGCGCGAAGCTGATCGCCGAGGAGGTCGGCGTGCCGGTCGCCCCGTGGAGCCGCGGTGCGGTCGAGACCCTGGACGACGCCTTGGCGTCCGCGGCCGAGATCGGCTACCCGCTGATGCTGAAGGCGACCGCGGGCGGCGGTGGGCGCGGCATCCGCGTGGTCACGAACGAGGCCGAGCTCGCCGACGCCTACGAGCGCACCATCCAGGAGGCCGCACGGGCGTTCGGCAGCGGCATCGTGTTCCTGGAGCGCCTGGTCACCGGTGCCCGGCACGTCGAGGTCCAGGTGATCGCCGACGGCGAGGGCACCGCGTGGGCGCTCGGCGTCCGCGACTGCTCGGTGCAGCGTCGCAACCAGAAGATCATCGAGGAGTCGGCGTCGCCGGTGCTCAGCCCCGCGCAGACCGCCGAGCTCAAGGCGTCGGCCGAGCGGCTGGCCGTCGCGGTCGGGTACCGCGGTGCGGCGACCGTCGAGTTCCTCTACCACCCCGGCGACAAGCTGTTCGCGTTCCTCGAGGTCAACACCCGCCTGCAGGTCGAGCACCCGATCACCGAGTCCACCACCGGATTCGACCTGGTCAGGGCGCAGCTGTGGGTGGCGTCCGGCGGCAGGCTCGAAGGCGAGCCGCCGATGGAACGCGGACACGCCATCGAGGCCCGGCTGAACGCCGAAGACCCCGACCGCGACTTCGCGCCCTCCCCGGGCCGCATCGTGCGGCTGGACCTGCCCGCCGGGCCGGGCATCCGCGTGGACACCGGCGTCAGCGAGGGCGACACCATCCCCGCCGACTTCGACTCGATGATCGCGAAGATCATCGCCTACGGCCGCAACCGCGACGAGGCGCTCGGCAGGCTGCGCCGGGCGATGGCGCAGACCACGGTGATCATCGAGGGCGGCGCGACGAACAAGAGCTTCGTGCTCGACCTGCTCGACCAGCCCGAGGTGATCGACGCCAGCGCGGACACCGGCTGGATCGACCGCGTCCGCGGCGAGGGCAGGCTCGTCTCGCACCGGCACTCCGCCGTCGCGCTGGCGGCCGCCGCCATCGAGGCGTACGAGGAGGAGGAACGAGTCGAGCGGCAGCGGCTGCTGTCGACGGCGTTCGGCGGACGCCCGCAGGTGCAGCACGAGAGCGGCCGGCCGCTTGACCTCAAGCTGCGCGGCGTCGGCTACCGCGTGCGCGTCGCGCGGATCGGCGCGCATCGGTTCCGCGTCGGCGTCGAGGCGGGTGACGACGTACGCACCGCCGACGTCGAGCTCGACCGCTTCGACCGGCACACCGGGCAGATCATCGTCAACGGCACCCGGTACCGCCTGCTCACCGGCACGCACGGGCCGATCCACCTGGTCGAGGTGGACGGCGTGACGCACCGGGTCAGCCGCGACGAGGGCGGCGTCGTCCGCTCGCCCGCGCCCGCGCTGGTCGTCGCCACGCCGCTGGCGATCGGCGCCGAGGTCGAGGCGGGCGCACCGGTGCTGGTGCTGGAGAGCATGAAGATGGAGACGGTGCTGCGGGCGCCGTTCAAGGCGCGCCTGAAGGAGTGCGCCGTGTCCGTGGGCAGCCAGGTGGAGACCGGTGCGCCGCTGCTGCGGCTGGAGCCGCTCGCCGACGACGCCGAGGCCGAGGACACCTCGGCCGCCGGGGCCGTCGAGCTGGACCTGCCCGCCGCGCCCGGGAGGATCCCGGCGCGGGAGCGCACCACGCGCGGCCAGGAGGACCTGCGCAGCCTGCTGCTGGGCTTCGACGTCGACCCGCACGACGAACGCCGTGTGCTCGACGACTATCTCGCCGCGCGCCGGGCGGCCACCGAGGACGGTCACCGGCCGCCGGCCGAGGAGCTCGGACTCGTCGAGGTGTTCGCCGACCTCGCCGAGCTGAGCCGCAACCGCCCGGCGGGTGAGGACGGCGGCGACGGTCACGTGTACAGCGCCCGCGAGTACTTCCACACCTACCTGCAGAGCCTCGACGTCGAACGGGCCGGGCTTCCTGAGACGTTCCAGGCCAAGCTCGCCAAGGCGCTCGGGCACTACGGTGTCACCGAGCTGGAGCGCTCTCCCGAGCTCGAAGCCGCGGTGTTCCGGATCTTCCTCGCCCAGCAGCGCGCGTCCGCCGACGCCACGGTCGTGGCGACGTTGCTGCGCGCGTGGCTGCAGGAGCCGCCGCCGGACGAGACGCTGCGCGAGCCCGCCGGTCTCGCGCTGGAGCGGCTGGTGGCCGCGACGCAGGTCCGCTTCCCCGTGATCTCCGACCTCGCGCGCGGCGTGGTGTTCGCCTGGTTCGCCCAGCCGCTGCTGCGCCGCAACCGCGCCCGCGTCTACGCCGACGTCCGCAAGCACCTGCGTCACCTGGACGCCCACCCGGAGGCGCCGGACCGCGCCGAGCGCGTCGCCGAGATGGTGCGCAGCACCGAGCCGCTGGTACGGCTGCTCGGCCAGCGGCTCACCCGCGACGGCCTGGACAACGCGATCATGCTGGAGGTGCTGACCCGGCGCTACTACGGCAACAAGGGTCTCACCGGCGTCCGCACCCGCGAGGTCGCGGACTGCACCTTCGTGGTCGCCGAGCGCGCGGGCTCGTGCGTGGTCTCCTCCGCGGTGAGTTTCGAGGCGCTGGGCGACGCGCTGAGCGGGCTCGCGGAGCTGGCGAGCGGAGAGGAGGCCATCGACGCCGACATCTATCTCTCCTGGGAGAAGCAGCCCGAGGACTCCGACGCGATGGCGGCCGCGCTGCACGAGGTCGTCAGCGTGCACCCGCTGCCGAAGCAGGTCCGCAGGCTCACCACCACCGTCGCGGGCAGCGGCGGCGCGGTGATGCACCACCACTTCACCTTCCGCCCGTCGGCCACCGGCATGGCCGAGGAGCGGCTGATCCGCGGCCTGCACCCGTACATCGCGCAGCGGATGCAGCTGGAGCGGCTGAGCAAGTTCGACCTCACCCGGCTGTCGTCGTCGGACGAGGAGGTCTATCTCTTCCAGTGCGTGGCGCGGGAGAACCCGTCGGACGAGCGCCTCGTCGCGTTCGCACAGGTGCGTGACCTGACCGAGCTGCGTGAGCACGACGGCAGGCTGGTCGCACTGCCGACGGCCGAGAACACCGTCGCCACCTGCCTCGACTCGATCCGCCGCGCGCAGTCGCGGCGACCGTCGAGGAAGCGCTTCAACACCAACCGCATCGTGATCTACGTCTGGCCGCCGAGCGACCTCACCCGCGCGGAGCTGGAGATGATCGTCGGGCGCGTGCTGCCGACGACCGCGGGCGCCGGGCTGGAGGAGATCCTGTTCATCGCGCGGCAGCGCGACCGGAAGACCGGCGAGCTGAAGAAGATCGTCGTGCGCATCTCCTTCGACGCCACCGGCGGCACCGAGCTGACCGTCGGCGAGCCGTCGGTCGAGCCGGTCGAGCCGCTCGACGACTACCGGCAGAAGGTGCTGCGCGCGAGCAGCCGCAACACGGTGTACCCGTACGAGCTGACCGGGCTGCTCGGCGACTTCGTCGAGCACGACCTCGACGGCGGCCACGCGCTGGTGCCGGTCGACCGGGCGAAGGGGCGCAACACCGCGGCGATCGTCGCGGGCGTGGTCACCACGCCGACCCGGCGGCACCCGCAGGGCGTCACCAGGGTCGTGCTGCTCGGCGACCCGACGAAGTCGCTCGGCGCGCTGTCGGAGCCGGAGTGCCGCCGCGTGATCGCCGCGCTGGACCTGGCCGAGCGGATGCGGGTGCCGCTGGAGTGGTACGCGCTGTCCGCCGGCGCCCGGATCTCCATGGAGTCGGGCACCGAGAACATGGACTGGGTGGCCGCGGCTCTCAAGCGGATCGTCGAGTTCACCCAGGACGGCGGCGAGATCAACATCGTGGTCGCGGGCATCACCGTCGGCGCGCAGCCGTACTGGAACGCCGAGGCGACGATGCTCATGCACACCAAGGGCATCCTGGTGATGACGCCGGACTCGGCGATGGTGCTCACCGGCAAGCAGTCGCTCGACTTCTCCGGTGGCGTGTCGGCCGAGGACAACTTCGGCATCGGCGGCTACGACCGGGTGATGGGCCCGAACGGGCAGGCGCACTACTGGGCGCCGAACCTGGCCGCCGCGCGGGACGTGCTGATGTCGTACTACGACCACACCTACGTCGCCCCCGGCGAGGAGGGGCCGCGGCGGGCGAGGACGTCCGACCCCGTCGACCGCGACGTCTCCGGATTCCCGCATGTCGTGGAGGGCAGCGACTTCACCACCGTCGGTGAGATCTTCTCCGCCGCGGCCAACCCGGACCGCAAGAAGCCGTTCGACATCCGGACCGTGATGCGGGCGCTCTCCGACCAGGACCACCCGGTGCTGGAGCGCTGGGCGGGCATGGCCGACGCGGAGACCTCGGTGGTGCAGGACGTGCATCTCGGCGGCATGCCGGTGTGCCTGCTCGGCATCGAGTCACGGTCGGTGCCGCGGCGCGGTTTCCCGCCCACCGACGGCCCGGACACCTACACCGCGGGCACCCTGTTCCCGAGGTCGTCGAAGAAGGTGGCGCGGGCGATCAACGCGGCCAGCGGCAACCGGCCGCTGGTGGTGCTGGCCAACCTGTCGGGCTTCGACGGCTCACCGGAGTCGATGCGGAAGCTGCAACTGGAGTACGGTGCCGAGATCGGCCGCGCGATCGTGAACTTCCGCGGGCCCATCGTGTTCTGTGTGATCTCGCGCTATCACGGCGGCGCGTTCGTGGTGTTCTCGAAGGCGCTGAACCCGAACATGACCGTGCTCGCGCTGGAGGGCTCGTTCGCCTCGGTGCTCGGCGGAGCCCCCGCCGCCGCGGTGGTGTTCTCCGGTGACGTCAACGCCCGCACCGCGGCCGATCCGCGCGTGCGGGACCTGGAGGCCCGCGTCGCGGCCGCCTCCGGCACCGACCGCGCCGCGCTGGCCGCGGAGCTCGACGAGCTCCGCTCGTCGGTCCGCGCGGAGAAGCTCGGCGAGGTGGCAACGGAGTTCGACCGCGTGCACGACATCCGGCGCGCGGTCGAGGTCGGCTCCGTCGACGCCGTCATCCGCGCCGCGGAACTGCGCCCACGGATCATCGAGGCCATCGAGTCCCGCCTCACCGGCTCCACCCCGGCGTCACGGTGACGACCTCGCCGTAGCGTTCCGAGCCGCCCGCTCGTCCACGAGGCGTCCGGTGCGCGGTGCGGACGCGTTCCGCACCGCGCACCTCGCCGACGGTGGGCGGGCCGACCGGCCTGGCCGCCTTCGGTCCCGTCCACACCGGCCCGCCGGGGGAGGTCAGCCGAAGGTGATGACGAGCTTGACGTCGTCAGGGCCGGGGGTGAAGGCTTCGGCGAATCGTTCGAGCGGCACGCGGCGGGAGATCAGCCGGCCGAGCCACTCCAGGTCGGCCTTGGCCAGTGCCTCGGCGGCGGCGGTGTAGTGACCGAGGTTGGCGTTGACGGAGCCGACCACCACGTCGTTCTCCAGGACGATGTCCCGGTTCAGGATGCCGGCGTCGATCGTGAGCCTGTGACCGGCCGAGGAGACACCGGTCAGGCAGACGACGCCGTAGGAGGCGATGGCGTCGATCGCGTCGAAGATGACCTGGCCCGCTCCGGTGGCCTCGATCACGATGTCGGGCCTGGTGCCGGCGGTCGCGGCGGCGACGTCGCAGCAGTGGTAGGTGGCGCCGAGATCGGTGACGAGGTCCGGTTTGGGGCCCTCGGTGACCCGGTCCAGGACGTGGACGTCCAGGCCGCGCTGTACGCCGAACAGCGCGGCCAGCAGCCCGATCGGGCCGGCGCCGGTGATCAGGGCGGTGCGGGGCTGGAACCACGCCCGTGCGCCGATCCTCTCCACCTGTTCCCAGGCCTTGGCCACCACGCTGGCGGGTTCGACGAGCACGCCGACCTCGGCGAGGGCCGGGTCGAGCCTGACCGCGTATCCGGGTTCGACGCGCCAGAGCGGGCTGGCGTATCCGTCGAGCTCCTTGATGCCGCGTTCGGTGTAGCGGCCGTTGCGGCACATGTCGAACTGCCCGTGCGCGCAGGCGGGGCAGGGCACCGGGTCGGGGCGCCGGACCACGCCGGTGACGAGGTCTCCGGGGGAGAAGCCGCTGTCGTGCGGGGCCCGCCGTACGCGGCCCAGGGACTCGTGGCCGATCACGAGCCTGTCGCGGCCGGGCGGTGCCCAGCCGTAGTCGCCGGAGGCGATCTCCCTGTCGGTTCCGCAGACACCGACGGCGAGTGCCTCGACGAGGAGATCGTCCTCGCTCGCGTCGGGCTCCGGGATGTCGGTCACCGCCAGGGAGTTCTCGTGGCGGGGGACGACGGTCAGCGCGCGCATGGCCGGCACCTTCTTTCCGGGAGACCCGATGGGCGGTGTGGACGGGCGATGTGAGTCGGGTCAGGCCGCCTCCGGGCCGGTGGGGGGAGGGCTCTCGTCGGTCTGCGCGGCGGCGGTGAACTCCAGCAGGGCACGGGCGAGCACCTGCCGGGTGCCGGGCGGCAGCCGTTTCAGGGTGGAGGTGATGTGCCGGCGGCGGGCGGCGCGAAGGCGTCCGATGGCCCGGTGACCGAGGGGGGTGACGTCGATGCTGATCTCGCGGCGGCTGTGCGGCGACAGGAGGCGGGCGAGCAGTCCGGCGGCGTCGAGCCGGGCGACCAGACGGCCGGTCGCGGAGACCGACATGGAGAGGTGAGCGGCCAGGGTGCTGAGGTTGAGCGGGCCGTGCCGGTCGACGGCCAGCAGGACGCGCAGCCGGGTGACCGACAGGTCGCCGTGCTCGGCGGCCGCGTTGAGCGTCATCTCGACCAGGGCGAGCGATGCGGCCTCCACCCGCCAGGCCGCATCGGTGAGGTCGTCGCCCGGGCCGGCCGCGGTGTCGTGATCCTGGATTTCGTCGGTGTTCATCTGCCTGGGATCCGGTGTTCGGGCCGAGGGCCGAGGAGTTCGTCCCGCTGGGCGGCGGCGAGGATCTCGGCCAGGTGCAGCGCCCGGCGGCCGACGCCGGCGTGCTCGATCTGGGTGCGGCAGCTGAACCCGTCGGCCAGGATCAGCGTGTCCGGTGCGGCGGCGCGTACGGCGGGCAGCAACTCGTCCTCGGCGCAGGCCATGGACACCTCCATGTGACCGGCGGTGAAGCCGAAGTCCCCGGCCAGGCCGCAGCAGCCGCCGACCGCCTCCAGGCGGACTCCGGCGCGCTCCAGCAGGTCGCGGTCGGCGTCGTAACCCAGGACGGCGTGCTGGTGGCAGTGCGGCTGGGCCAGCGCGGCCCGGTCGATGCGCGGCGGCTGCCAGCCGTCGGTGCCGGCGAGCAGTTCGGCGAAGGTGCGGGTCTGCTCGGCCAGCCGAGCCACGTCCCGGTCGTGCGGGAACAGGCCGGCGGCGTCGTCGCGGAACACGGCGGTGCAGCTCGGTTCCAGGCCGACGATGGGGACGCCGCGGCGCAGCAGCGGGGCGAGGGTGCGCAGGGTACGGCGCAGCACCCGTTCGGCGATGCCGAGCTGGCCGGTGGAGATCCAGGTCAGGCCGCAGCACAGGGTGCGGGGCGGCAGGATGACGCGGTATCCGGCCCGCTCCAGGACCTCGACCGCGGCCCGGCCGATCCGCGGGGTGAGGTTGTCGGTGAAGGTGTCGGGCCACAGCAGCACCACCCCGCGTCCGCCGTCGCCGTGCGGGCCGCGCCTGCGGTACCAGTCCGTGAAGCGGGTCGGGGCGAAGAGGGGCAGCGGTCTGGCCGGTTCGATGCCGCCCAGCCGTTTGACGAGGCCGCCCAGCCCGGGGGCGTGCGTCAGCGTGTTGACGGTACGAGGGGCGAGTGCGGCCAGGCGCGCCCACAGCGGCAGCCAGCCCAGCGCGTAGTGGGCGGCGGGCCGCAGCCGCCCGGCGTAGTGGTGGGAAAGGAACTCGGCTTTGTAGGTGGCCATGTCGACGTTCATCGGGCAGTCGTGCTTGCATCCCTTGCAGGCCAGGCACAGGTCGAGGGCGTCGTGGACGGCCGTCGACCGCCAGCCGTCGCCGATGGTGGAGTCTGCGTGGCCGTCCAGCATCTCGAACAGCAGCCGGGCGCGGCCCCGGGTCGAGTGCTCCTCCTCGCGGGTGGCGCGGTATGAGGGGCACATGACGCCTCCGGTGTGGCTGCGGCACTTGCCGACGCCGACGCAGCGCATGACGGCGCGCTGGAAGCTGCCCTCGTCGTCGGGGTAGCCGAAGCGGACGGGCGGGTCGGCGGGGGTCCAGGCGCTTCCCAGCCGCAGGTTCTCGTCGATCCCGTAGGGGGCGACGATCTTTCCGGGGTTCATCATGTCGTCGGGGTCGAAGACGGCCTTGACCTGCTCGAAGGCCTCCATGACCGCGGGGCCGAACATCTTGGGCAGCAGCCGCGCGCGTGACTGCCCGTCGCCGTGCTCGCCGGACAGCGATCCGCCGTAGGAGACGACCAGGTCGGACGCGCGCTCCAGGAAGGCCATGAAGGAGGCGATGCCGTCGGCGGTGACGAGGTCGAACGGGATGCGGGTGTGCACGCATCCCTGCCCGAAGTGCCCGTACAGCGAGGCCCCGCCGTAGCCGAACTCGTCGAAGAGCGCGCGCAGGTCCCGCAGGTAGTCGCCGAGCCGTTCCGGCGGGACCGCCGAGTCCTCCCAGCCCTCCCAGGTGTCGTGCATGCCCGGCACGCGCGCGGTCGCCCCGAGGCCGGACTCGCGCAGCTCCCACATGTCCTTTTCGACCTTCTCCTCATCGAAGAAGGCGATGTGCGGCGCGTGCTCGGTGCCCTTGAGCGCCTCGACGAGACTCCGTGCCCGCTCGTCGGCCTCACGCTGGGAGTCGGCGCCGAAGGAGACCATCAGCCAGCCGCCGCCCTCGGGCAGCCTGGCCACGGCCGCGGGGTGCATGCCCTTGCGCCGCTCGAAGTCGACCAGCCTGTCGTCCACGCCCTCCAGCTGGAGCGGGTGGTGGCCGACGATGCGCGGTACCGCGTCGGCCGCGGTGGCGATGTCGTGGTAGCCGAGCAGGACGAGGCTTTCGGCCTTCGGGGCGGGCACCAGGCACAGCTCGGCCCGCAGCACGGTGACCAGCGTGCCCTCCGAGCCGACCAGCGCCCTGGCCAGGTGGAACGGGCCGCCGGGCAGGAGCTGGTCGATGTTGTAGCCGGAGACCCGGCGCGGGATGTCGGGGAAGCGGTCGCGGATCTGCTCGGCGTGGGCGTCGACGATCTCGCGCAGCTCCCGGTAGATCTCCGCGCGCCGCCCTCCGCCCGCGAGGACGCGGTCGTACTCCTGCTCGTCGGTGGCGCCGACCCACATCCGGGTGCCGTCGTAGGTGAGGATCTCCAGCCGGGAGACGTTGTCGGAGGTCTTGCCGTACGCCTGCGCGGTCGACCCGCAGGAGTTGTTGCCGATCATCCCTCCCAGGGTGCACTGGGGGTGGGTCGACGGGCGCGGCCCGAACATCAGCCCCGTCTCCGACAGCCGCCCGTTGAGCACGTCGAGCACGATTCCCGGCTCGACGACGCAGGTCCTGGCCTCGGTGTCGACCGAGACCAGCCGGTCGCAGTACTTCGACCAGTCGATCACCACCGCGACGTTGCAGGTCTGCCCGGCCAGGCTGGTGCCCCCGCCCCGCGAGGTGATCGGGGCTCCGTGCTCGCGGCAGACGGCGATCGCCTCGACGGCCGCCTCGACGTCACGGGGGACGACCACGCCCAGCGGGACCAGCCGGTAGTTGGAGCCGTCGGTGGAGTAGGCGCCGCGGCTGCCGGGGTCGAACCTGACCTCGCCGTCGACCCGCGCGGCCAGGTCGTGCTCCAGGTCGCCCAACCGCACGTACGGCCGGCCAGGCCGGACGGCGGCCGGGGCGGGCGGGGAAACCTGTCGGCTCACCGGAGCTCACCTCCCCAGCTGGGAGATCTTGTCCTTGAACAGGGTCGTGGCGATCGCCACCCGGTGCGGCTGCCCCCTCAGGAAGGCCTCGGCGAAGTTCTTGGCCTGCTCGTAGCCGACCTTGCCGGGCAGCGGGGGCTCGTTGGGGTCGACGTCGACGTCGACCAGAGCCGGGCCGTCGTGGGTCAGCGCCTGGGCGATCGCCATCGGCACGTCGTCGGCCTTGGTCACCTTGGCGCCGTAGCCGTCGCAGGAGCGCGCCCAGGCGGAGAAGTCGGAGGAGGGCTCGCCGAACCGGACGCCGTGCTCGGGATAGCCGAGCACCATCTGCTCCCACAGGATCTGGCCCAGCGCGTTGTTGTTGTTGACCACCACCTTGATCGGCAGCCTGTGGCTGGCGGCGGTGAGGAACTCGGCCATCAGCATCGCGAACCCGCCGTCGCCGACGAAGGCGATCACCTGCCGCCCGGGGAAGGCGTGCTGCATGGCGATCGCGTACGGCAGGCCGGGCGCCATGGTGGCCAGGTTGCCCGACAGGTAGAACCGCCGGTCGCCGCGGATCGTCCAGTGCCGGGCCGCCCAGGTGGCGATGGTGCCGGAGTCGCAGGTGAGGATCGCGTCGTCGGCGGCCTGCTCGTCGATGACCGACATGAGGTACTGCGGGGCGATCGGATCCCGGTCGGGGTTCTCCAGGGACGCCATGTCCGAGCGCCAGGCGGCCATCTTCTCCTGGTACCTGCGCAGGTGGGCGCGGTCGTCGTTGCGGTCCAGCAGGGGCAGCAGCGCCCGCAGGCCCTCCTTGGCGTCGCCGATCATCGGCACCTCGGTGGGCATGCGCACCCCGGCGCGGGTGGGGTCGGCCTCGATCTGCACCACCTTCGCCTTACCCGGTTCGGGCAGGTGCTTGGTGTAGGGGAAGTTCGTGCCGACCATGAACAGCGTGTCGCAGTCCTCGACGAGTTCCTCGCCGGGGCGGGTGCCCAGCAGCCCGATCCCGCCGACCGCGTACGGCGAGTCGTCGGGGATGACGGCCTTGCCGGGCAACGTCTTGATCACCGGCGCCCCCAGGGTCTCCGCGACGGCCAGCACCTCCTCGCGGGCGTGCAGGGCGCCCGCGCCGACCAGGATCGCGACCCGCTCTCCGGCGTTGAGCACCTGGGCCGCGGCCTGCAGGTCCTCGTGCCGGGGAAGGCCCGGGGGAGCCAGATAGATCGGCGCGGTCTCGGGGGGCCTGGCCGGGGCGACGTGCTGGTAGGGGTCGGCGCCCGCCGGGGCGACCTGCACGTCGTTCGGCAGGGACAGGTGGGCGACACCGCGCCGGGCGTAGGCGGTGCGGATCGCGATGTCCACCACTCCGGGCAGCTGAGCGGGGTTGTCGACGACGAGGTTGTAGTCGGCGACGTCGGCGTACAGCCGGTCCAGGTGGACCTCCTGCTGGTAGCCGGTGCCCAGCACGCTGGTCTCCTGCATGCCGGTGATGGCCAGCACGGGCTGGTGGTCGAGCTTGGCGTCGTAGAGGCCGTTGAGCAGGTGGATGCCGCCGGGCCCCGAGGTGGCCAGGCAGACCCCGATCCTTCCGGTGGCCTTGGCGTAGGCGGTCGCCATGAACGCGGCGGCCTCCTCGTGGTGGACCAGGACAAACCTGATCCGGTCGGCGTGCCGGCGCAGTGCCTCCATGATCCCGTTGATGCCGTCACCGGGCAGCCCGAAGACCGTGTCGACCCCCCAGGCGGTCAGCCGTTCGATGAGAAGCTCCGAAGCGATGTCAGTCATACCTGCGAACGTGCCCCGCTATGTACCACTAAATATGCAACAAATGGAAATTATGCACTTTTGAGAATTTTATCCTTTAGGTAAATGTTTGCGGGGTATGGGGGCTTTATTCCTGTCGAGGTGCCTTGATGCGAGGAGGGCATGATGACGGTGATCCGCGCGGTGCGCGCCGCGGCCTACCGTGTGCCGACCGACCGGCCGGAGGCCGACGGCACCCTCGCCTGGGACGCCACGACCCTGGTGACCGCCGAAACGGACGCGGAGGAGGTCACCGGCGTCGGCTGGACCTACGCCCCCGCCGTCGCGGCGTCCTTCGTCGCCGAGACCCTCGCCGCGACGGTGACCGGCGCCGACGCGCTGGACATCCCGGCCGTCTGGACGGCCATGGTCGGCCAGGTGCGCAACGCCGGACGGCCGGGAATCGCCGGATACGCGATCTCCGCACTGGACGTGGCCCTGTGGGACCTCAAGGCACGCCTGCTCGGGCTGCCACTGGGACGCCTGTTCGGCCTCGCCCGCCCGGACGTGCCCGTCTACGGATCCGGGGGGTTCACCACCTACGACGACGCCACCACCGAGGCGCAGCTGGGGCACTGGGTGCACGACCAGGGCATCCCCAGGGTGAAGATCAAAATCGGTGAGTCCCGCGGCACCGCCTCCGACCGCGACCTGCACCGCGTCCGCCTGGCCCGCCGGGTCATCGGCGGCGACGCCGCGCTCTACGTCGACGCCAACGGCGGCTACGGCGCCAAACAGGCGATCCGCCTGGCCGGCCGCATGCGCGACCAGGACGTGTCCTGGTTCGAGGAACCGGTCTCCTCCGACGACCTGCCCGGCCTGCGCCTGGTCCGCGACCGGATAGACGCCGACGTGGCCGCCGGGGAGTACGGCTGCGACCTGACCTACTTCGTCCGGATGTGCCAGGCGGGTGCCGTGGACTGCCTGCAGATCGACGCCACCCGCTGCGGCGGCTACACCGGCTGGTTCGGCGCCGCGGCCGTCGCCGACGCCCACCACCTGCAGGTCTCGGCGCACTGCGGCCCCAACCTCCACCTGCCAGCGGCCGCCGCGACCCCGAACCTGCGCCACATCGAGTGGTTCCACGACCACGTGCGCATCGAGAGCGAACTGTTCGAGGGCGCGGCCGACCCCGCGGGCGGCACCGTACGCCCCCGCCCGGACGTTCCCGGCCACGGCCTCACACCGCGGCGCGACGTCGCCGCCGAATACCGTGTCGCCTGAAGGAGGGCGACGCGGCCCGGACCCGACCCGTCAGGAGCCGCCACATGCGCATCGAGGACTACGCGCTGATCGGTGACATGCACACCGCCGCGCTGGTGGGACGCGACGGCTCGGTGGACTGGCTGTGCCTGCCCCGCTTCGACTCCGCGGCCTGTTTCGCCGCGCTGCTGGGAGACCCGCGCAACGGGCGCTGGCTGCTGGCCCCGGCCGGCGGGGGAGTGTGCACCGCTCGCGGTTACCGCGAGGACACGCCGGTGCTGGAGACGACCTGGGACGGTCCCGGCGGATGCGTACGCGTCGTGGACTTCATGCCGGCGCGGGACGAGGGAGCCGCCGTGATCCGGATCGTCGAGGGCGTCCGCGGCCGGGTCGAGATGACCACCGAGCTGATGCTGCGTTTCGACTACGGCCACGTCATACCGTGGGTCCGGCACGACGGAGATCAGCTGGCCGCCATGGCCGGCCCCGACGCCGCCTGGCTGCAGGGCCCCGTCGAGCTGTGCCCGGACTCGCAGGCCTGCCGCACCACCGCCACCTTCACCGTCGGCGAGGGGGACGTCGTGCCGTTCGTGCTGACCTGGCGGGAGTCGTGGCTGCCCCGGCCCGGTCAGATCGACGCCCTCGCGTCCCTGCGCGAGACGGAGGGGCTGTGGAGGCTGTGGCTGGAGCACTGCCGCTACGACGGGAGGTACGGCCAGGCCGTACGGCGCAGCCTCCTGACGCTCAAGACGCTGACCTACGCGCCCACCGGGGGCATCATCGCCGCCGCCACCACCTCCCTGCCCGAGGCGTTCGGCGGCTCCCGCAACTGGGACTACCGCTACGGCTGGCTGCGGGATGCGACCTTCACCCTGCAGGCCCTGATGCACGCCGGTTACGACACCGAGGCCGCCGCCTGGCGGGCCTGGCTGCTGCGGGCCGTCGCGGGCAACCCGGCCAACCTGCAGATCATGTACACCGTCGACGGCCGCCGCAGGATTCCCGAATGGATCGTCGACTGGCTGCCCGGCTACGAGGGAGCGTGGCCGGTGCGCGTCGGCAACGCCGCCTGCGAGCAGTTCCAGCTCGACGTCTACGGCGAGGTGCTCGACTGTCTGGAGGTGGCCCGGGACGCCGGGCTCGCCCCGGACGACGACGCCTGGGACGCGCAGCGCGCGCTCATGGACTATCTGGAGGGGGTGTGGAAGGAGCCCGACAACGGGCTGTGGGAGATGCGCGGATCCCCGCGCGACTTCGTCCACTCCAAGATCCTCGCATGGGTCGCGGCGGACCGCGTGGTCGCCGCGGTCGAACACCACGGCCTCGACGGCCCCGTGGACCACTGGCGGGCACTGCGCGCCGAGATGCACCGGGAGATCTGCGCACGCGGCTACGACCCGGACCGCGACACCTTCACCCAGTCCTACGGGTCGAAGAACCTGGACTCCGCGCTGCTGCTCATTCCCCGCCTCGGGTTCCTTCCACCCGGCGATCCGCGGGTCGCCGGAACCGTCGCCGCCATACGGCGCGAACTGATCGAGGGGGGCTTCGTCCTGCGCTACCGCCCCTGCGCCGAGGACGCGGACGATCCGCCGGAGAGGGAGGGCGTCTTCCTGGCCTGCTCCTTCTGGCTGGCCGACGCGCTGGCCCTGCTCGGCCGCCGCGAGGAGGCCCGGCGGCTGTTCGAGCGGCTGCTCGCGCTCCGCAACGACGTCGGCCTGCTGGCCGAGGAGTACGACATCGTCCGCCACCGCCAGGCCGGAAACTTCCCCCAGGCCTACAGTCACGTCTCGATCATCAACACCGCGGCCGTGCTCGCCGAGGACGGCGACACCCGCGTACAGCGCGCCCGCCACCACCCGTGCCGGTCGTGACGCGTGCCGATCATGACGCGTGCCGGTTGTGACGCGTGCCGGCGCCCTCACCGGCCGGCGGAGACGGCCGGGAGGCCCGCCAGGAGACGGTCCCTCAGAGCCGCTCTCCGATCAGGGCGGCCAGGCGGTCCAGCCCCGGGCCCGCCGTTTCCGGCGTGATCTGGCTCAGGGAGAGCCTGAGCCGCCGTTCACCACCACCGTCCGGGCAGAAGTGCGACATCGGCGTCCAGATGACTTCGTAACGGCTCGCCGAGTACTCCAGCAGCTCGTCGTCGACCGGGAAGGGAACGGTCACGACGACGAAGAAGCCGCCGGGAGGCGTGGTCCAGGTGACCCCGCTGCCCGGCGGGAAGCGTTCCGCCAACCCGTCGAGAACGAGCCGTAGATTCCGCTGATAGAGACTGATCTGCCGGGTGTTGGCCGCGCGGAGGCTGTAGTCGTGTTTGAGCAGGGCGCCGCCGATGACGGCCTGGGCGATCGGCGAGGTGTTCACCGTCGTCATGCTCTTGATCATCGCCAGCCGGTCGGCGAAGAGCGACCCGTCCGAGACCCGCTGGTCGGCCACGACGTAGCCGATCCTGGCGCCCGGCAGGGCGGTCTTGGCGAAGGAACCGAGGTGGACGACCCGGCGCTCGGTGTCCAGGGCCTTGAGGGTGGGCAGCGGCTCGCCTCCGCCGAAGAAGCCGTAGGGGTTGTCCTCCAGCAGGAGCAGGTCCTCCGCCGACGCCAGACGCAGCAACTCCTCCCGCAGCCACCGGGGCAGGCTGGCCCCGGTGGGATTGGCGGAGTCGGGCACCAGGTAGAGGGCGCGTGGCCGCAGGCCGCAGGACCTGGCGCGGTCGATCTGGGCGCGCAGGTCGGCCAGGTCGATTCCCTCACCTCCGTCGCGCACCGGCCAGACCGGCAGGCCGGCCAGGAGGGCGGCGCCGGTCAGGCCCACGTAGGTGGGCGAGACGGCCAGCAGGACGTCCTCGGGCGCCGCGGCGAGTGCCCGGAGCACGAGGAACATCGCCTCCTGGCAGCCGACGGTCACCACGATCGACTCTGCGGGCACGTCGATGCCCTCGTCCACCCGCAGGTGCTCGCGGATCAGGTCGTGGATGATCCCCTTGGTCCGGCCGTACTGGAGCAGCAGGCGCCGGGCCTCCCGCTCGGTCAGGCCCCGCTCGGCGCGCAGGTGGTCGTAGAAGATGTCCAGGTATTCGTGGACGTCGGCGACGTCGAAGAAGTCCTCGGCCGGCCGCCCGGCGGCGAAGGAGATCGCCGCCGGGTAGCGCATCGAGATCTCGTTGAGCAGGTTCATCGAGCTCATGGCCGGATCGGTCAGCGAGCCGTGCAGCTCCACCAGGCGCAGGTCGGTCAGGTCGTGCTGGGTGAGCGTCTGTACGGTCATGCGGTCTTCCCCGAGAAGTAGGGCATGGTGGCGACCCGCAGGCGCGACGCGGACCGGAGGTCGGGGCAGCCCGCCAGCCCCAGGGCGTTGCGCAGCTCGACCTCGAAGAGCGACAGCACCCGGGCGCAGCCGCTCTCGCCCCCGGCCGCCAGGCCCCAGATCACCGGGCGGCCGAGCAGGACGCCGGAGGCGCCCAGCGCGAGCGCGGCCAGGATGTCGGAGCCGCTGCGGATGCCGCTGTCCACCAGCACCTGGAAGCGCGAGTCCGGCAGTCCGGCCACCGCCTCGACGACGGCGGGCAGCGCCATGGTCGCGGGGACGGCCTGGTCGAGCTGGCGGCCGCCGTGGTTGGAGACGACGACGCCCTGTGCCCCCTCGGCGACCGCGCGTACGACGTCCCCGGGGTCGAGCACGCCCTTGAGGACCAGGGGCAGCCGGGTCTGGCCGCGCAGCCAGGCGATGTCCTGCCAGGTGACGGAGGGCGAGAAGATCTCGGCCGTGTGCGAGGCGATGGCGGACACGTCCTCGGTGCGCCGGTGGGCGCGGCCGGAGGGGCCCTCGTCCAGCAGGGCGGCGTGGACCGTGGGGGGCAGGGTCAGGCCGTTGGTCGCGTCGCGCAGCCGCCGTCCCATGAAGGGCACGTCGACCGTGATGATCAGCGCCTCGACGCCGGCCGCCTCGGCCCGCCGTACCAGCTCCAGGAGCCTGCCACGGTCGCGCAGCCAGTACAGCTGGAACCACAGGACCGCGCCGGTGGCGGCGAGCTCCTCCAGGCCGACGCTGCTCAGCGTGCCCACGGTGAAGGGCACGCCCGCCGCGGCGGCGGCCCGCGCGGTGGCCAGCTCCCCGTCCGGGTGGAAGAGCCGGTGGTAGGCCACCGGCGCGATCGCCACGGGCAGGCTCGCCCCGCTCCCGATGAGCGTCGTCTTGGTGTCGCAGTGGGAGACGTCGACCAGGACGCGGGGGATCAGGGCGATGCGGTCGAGTGCCGCCCTGTTGCCCGCGACCGTCCACTCGCGTTCGGCGCCTCCGTCGAGCCAGTCCCAGATCGGGGGATCCAGGACGGCCCGGGCCTCGGTGGCGAAGTCCGTCACGGCGAGCGGGGTCATTCCGCGCCCCCGTTGGCCTTGTTCTGCAGTTCCACCGCTTCGTACAGGGCACGCACGTTGTTGCTGCCGAAGGTCCTGGCGCGGACCCGTTCGATCACCTCGAAGAAAAGGGTGCCGCGCGGGTGCTCGGAGCGGGTGAAGATCTGGTACAGCTGGCCGTCGTGATCCTGGTCGGCCAGCAGGTCCAGGTCCTGGAGCTGCTGGATGGAGTGGCGCATCGGGGTGAGCCGGTCGAGCAGCCGGTCGAAGTAGGCCGCGGGGGCGGGCAGGAAGGGCACGCCCCGCAGGGCCATCGTGCCGACGGTGGCGACGATGTCGTGCGAGTCGAAGGCGACGTGCTGCACTCCGGCGCCGCCGTGGTCGGCGAGGAAGGTGACGATCTGGCCGCCGGAGTTCACCGACAGCGGCTCGATCAGCGTGAAGGTGACGGTCCGGTCGGCGCTCTGCACGACCGCGGAGTCCATGCCCAGCGCGCCGATCTCGATGCGCTCCTCGAAGATGGTGGAGAAGCCGAAGACCTCGTTGTAGCGGCGGACGGTCTTGTCGAGTTCCCCCAGCGGCAGGCAGATCGCGAAGTGGTCGATGGTCCGCAGGCCGACCCCGCCGGCGCCGCCGGGCAGTGGGTCGGGCAGCCCGGGAATCCGGTCGGCGGGCGTGCCGGGGGCGCGTTCGATCAGGGTGTGCGCGATGTCGCCGAAGGCGGAGACCGCGGCGACGACGCAACCGGACTGCTCGACCGGCCGGGACAGCCCGTCGGCGCCGCGCTCGATCAGCTCGGTGTAGACGGCGCCCGCGTCGGCCACCCGCAGCGCGATGCCGGCCACGCCGTCACCGTGCCGCCTCAGGTAGCCCCTGGCCGGGTGCGACGGGGAGAGCGGCTGGGTGAGCAGGATCCGGATGCCGCCCTGGCCGAGCAGCGCCGACAGCTGGTCCTTGTGGTTGGCGCGGGGGCTCGGCGGGATCAGCTGCTCGAAGCCGTAGCCGGCGGTGAGCCGATCGATCTGCGCCGCGATGTCCTCGACGTAGAGCTCGATGTGGTCCAAGGTGACGTCAACAGGCATGGGGCCCTCGTTCTTCGGGGTGGGAGGTGCGGTGATCACGGCAGGAGGGAGAGCGCGGAGATCACCGCGTCGTTCGCCACCTGGTCGCCGATGGCCAGCCGGATGGCCTGCCCGGGGTAGAACCGGGCGGCTATGCCGTTCTGCTCGAAAGCGGCCCGCGCGAGTTCGAGCCGGTCGGGATCGCCCGTCGTGATCCACAGGAAGTTGGTCCGGCTCGGCGTGACCGACCAGCCGAGCGTGATCAGCTCCCGGCGCAGCCGGTCGCGCTGATGGGAGATCCGCCGGATGCGCTGCCGTACCTCGTCGTCGGCGGCGATCGCGGCCTGGACGGCGGCGAGCTGGAGCTGTCCGGGGGTGTAGGGGACCTGGTGCGGGACGACCCGCTCGACGATCCCGGCGCGGGCCATCGCGTAGCCGATCCGCAGCGCGGCCAGGCCGTGCGACTTGGAGAAGGTGCGCAGGACCACGAGGTTGGGCCAGTCGGCCAGGCGCGCGGCCACCTCGGGCGCGCCCAGGTCGGGGGCGAAGTCCACGTACGCCTCGTCCAGCAGGATCACCGCCGACGGGGGAACCCGGGCGAAGAAGGCGGTCAGCTCGTCCCAGGTGTAGACGGTGCCGGTGGGGTTGTGCGGGTTGCACAGCACGATCAACCGGGTCCGCTCGCCGATCCGCCCGGCCATGGCCGTCAGGTCGTGCCGGGCGTCGCCGCCGAGCGGCACGGGAACCGATTCGGCCCCGGTCATCTCGCAGAGCATCGGGTAGACGTCGAAGCAGGGGTTGCTGTGAAGGACCTCGTCGCCGGGGCGCAGCAGGCCGCGGAACAGGTCGTGCGCGACTCCCGCCGAGCCGGTGCCCACGATCACCTCGGTGACCTCGACCCCCTGCCAGGCGGCGATCGTCCGGGGCAGCGAGACGGGCCGAAACTCGGGGTAGCGGTTGAGGTCGTCGATCGCCCGCTCCAGGGCGGCGCGGACGGAGGGCAGCGGTTCGAAGGGGTTCTCGTTCTGCGCCAGGAGATGTTTCATGATCACACCGCGTCGAGGACGTAGAGCCAGGAGTGCGGGGTGGCGAACGGCTCGACCCTGGCGATGCGCAGGCCCGCGGCAGTGAAGAGCCGGTCATAGGTGGACTTGGTGTGCAGGGGGATGCCCATCATGGCGTGGGCCAGTTCGAAGCCGACCGAGAAGATCGGCTGCATGCTCTCGTGGTCGATCCGGTCGCGGAGCATCGTGTCGCCGAGGACGAACCTGCGGGCGTTGGGGAACGCCTCACGCATCCGCGGCATGATGTCGGCACGGGTCTTCGGGTCGGCGAGCAGGTCGTGCAGGAGGAAGAAGCTCATCACCGTGTCCACCTCGCCGGTGATCTCCAGGCGCCGCTGCTCGTCGATGACGTCGAGCACGTCGGCCTGGACGGCCTGGACCCGGTCGCTCAGGCCGGCGGCGGCGATGTCGCGCCTGGCCATGAGCGTGGCGGGTTCGCTGATGTCGATGCCTAAACCGCGGGTGCCGGGATGCCGGCCCACGACCCGGCTGATCCGGGCGCTGTTGCCGCTGCCGAGGTCGGCGATGGTGCCGAACTCGATGTCGTTGAGCACCTCGTCCAGCAGCGCGGCGAACATGGACTGGTCGCACTGCGCGGAGCCGAGCGCGACCATCGCCTCGTCGCGGTGGATGTCGCTCGGGTCGTAGCGGCGCGAGCCCTGCGTGAGCTGCCCGGCGTTGGCGAACACCTCGTTGTAGCCGCCGACCGCCCAGGTGAAGTAGCCGCGCGAGCCGGCGATCTCACGGCCGGCCTCGGTGGGGATGTAGACGTTCTCGTCGGCCTTGAGGTAGCCGCAGCAGGTCGCGGCGCGCAGGATGGCCTCGGTCCGCCGGTCCTCGGTGTAGTCCTCGCTGTAGAGACTGTCGCCCCTGCCGATCCGCTCCATCAGTCCGAGACGGTCCAGCGCGAAGATCACATTCGCGGCGATGTATCCGTTGTAGGCGTCGGCCGGGGCGATCGGGGTCGCCGCCTGGCCGTGCCACTGCTCGGGGATGCCGTACTTGTTCATGTCCTTCGTCCAATCTCAGAGGTTCTCAGAGGTGGGAGTTCAACACGGGACCGATGATCGACAGCGCGGTCGCGCCGGTCAGCTCGCCATGTGTGGCGGGAACGTGGTGGATCTCAAGGCGGCCGGTCACGTAGGCGTGCCAGGCCGCCGGGTCGGGGGCGGAGGCGGGACGGTCCTTGGCGGCGAGGAAGAAGAGCACGTCGCCGTCGTAGGTCTGCTTCGGTTTCTCCGCGGCCAGCGCCAGGTTGGCCAGGAAGACCCCGATGACGCGGGCGACGCCTTCGCCGCTCAGCCCGGACAGCGGGCCCTCGCCGTGCCGGACGAGTGCGGCGTGGTCGTCGGGAGTGCTCGGCCAGGCGGGGATCTCGCCCACGGGCTGCCCGAGAGAGGTGAGGATGGCGGCGAGCAGGGCGGGGTCCCTGCGCGGGGGGTTCTCGTCGAGTTCCGGGTAACCGTCCAGGATGGCGAGCAGTTCGACCCGCTCACCCTGGGCCTGGAGCTCGGCGGCGATCGCGTGCGCGACCACCCCGCCGAAGGACCAGCCCAGCAGGGCGTAGGGGCCCGACGGCTGGACCGCTCTGATCTGCTCGACGTAGGTCAGGGCCAGCTTCTCCACATCGGCCGGGTGGAGGGACAGGTCGCTCAGGCCGGGTGCCTGGAGTCCGTAGATCGGGCGGTCGGCGTCGAGATGCCCCAGCAGGCCGGTGTAGACCCAGCTGATGCCGACCGCCGGATGCACACAGAACAGCGGGTTGCGCGTACCGCGTGCCCTGATCGGCAGCAGCACGGGGAAGGTCTCCTGGTTCGGCGATCCTCCCAGCGCGGCCAGTTCGGCGACGGTGGGTGCCTGGAACAGGTCACGGACGCCGAGGTCGAGCCCGGTCCTGGAGCGGATCTCCGCGACCAGCCTGGCCGCCAGCAGCGAGTGCCCGCCCAGATCGAAGAAGTTGTCGTCGATGCCCACGCGGGCCAGGCCGAGGGCTTCGGCGAAGAGCTCGCAGAGCACCTCCTCTCGAGAGTCGCGGGGATCTCTGCCGCCTTCGGCGGCGGAGTATTCGGGGGCCGGCAACGCCCGGTGGTCGAGCTTGCCGTTGGGGGTCAACGGCAGCGCGTCGATGACGACGAGCGCGGTGGGCACCATGTGATCGGGCAGCGTCGCGGCCAGTGCGGCGCGCAGCGCGGCCAGATCGGGCCCGGTCCCGGCTCCGGCCTCACCCGAGGTTCCGGTATCGGCCCCGGCCCCGGTATCGGCTCCGGCCCTGGCAGCGGTTCCGGTCCCGGTCTCGGTCCTCGGGACGAGGTAGCCGACGAGCCGGTCGTCGCGGACGACGACCGCGCTGTGGGCGACGCCCGGCTGGGCGCCGAGAACCGCGTTGATCTCGCCGAGCTCGATGCGGAAGCCCCGGATCTTGACCTGGTCGTCGATCCGGCCCAGATATTCGAGCTCCCCCTGCCCGTTCCAGCGGGCCAGGTCGCCGGTGCGGTACATCCGGGTGCCCGGCTCCCCGTACGGGTCGGCCACGAACCGCTCCGCGGTCAGCGCCCGCCGGTTGTGGTAGCCGCGCGCCAGGCCCGCGCCGGCGACGAACAGCTCGCCCGCCACGCCCGGAGGGGTGGGCCGCAGCGTGGAGTCCAGGACGTAGACGCGCAGGCTGGGGATGGCGGTCCCGATGAGCGAGCGGCTCTGCCCGGCGGCGATCCCGGCGTCCAGGGCCCGGTAGGAGACGTGCACCGTGGTCTCGGTGATGCCGTACATGTTGACCAGGACCGGCGCGTCGTCGGGGTGGCGGCCGTACCAGTCGGCCAGCCTGCCCAGGTCGAGCGCCTCGCCGCCGAAGATGACGCTGCGCAGCGCCAGCTCCGAGCCGATCTCCCGGTTCTCCCCGTCGGCCTGCATGAGCTGGTAGAAGGCCGAAGGGGTCTGGTTGAGCACGGTGACCCGCTCCCTGGCCAGCAGGCCGAGGAACTCCCGTGGCGAGCGGCTGACCTCGAAGGGCACCACGACCAGGCGGCCGCCGTACAGGAGGGGACCCCACAGCTCCCAGACCGAGAAGTCGAAGGCGTAGGAGTGGAACAGGGTCCACACGTCGTCGGGCCCGAAGGAGTAGTGCCGCTCGGTGGCGGCCATCAGCTGGACCACGTTGCCGTGCGGGATCACCACGCCCTTGGGCCTGCCGGTCGAGCCTGAGGTGTAGATGACGTAGGCGGGGTGTTCCTGTGTCAGCTCCGTCGCAGGGCTGGTCCCGGCGCAGGCGCCGAGGTCCAGGTCGTCGAGGAGCAGGTACGGCAGCGCGCAGGCGGGCAGCCCGGCCACGGTCGAGGTGGTGCCGATCAGCAGGACCGGGGCCGCGTCCCGGAGGGTGTAGGCGATGCGCTCGGCCGGATATCCGGGGTCGATCGGCACGTAGGCGCCGCCCGCCTTGAGGATCGCGATGATCGCCACCACCAGCTCCGGCGAGCGCGGCAGCGACAGGGCGACGAAGCGCTCGGGCCCGACCCCGTGCGCGACCAGCAGGTTCGCCAGCCGGTTGGCCCGGACGTCCAGCTCCGCGTAGGTCAGCTGCTCCTCGCCGAAGGTCAGCGCGACCCTGTCGGGGGTGCGGGCCGCCTGCGCCTCGAAGAGGTCCTTCAGCGTCCCCGCCGCCGGAGTGAACTCCGCGCCGCGCAGCGGCTGCTCGCGCTCGGCGGCGGTCAGGACGTCCACCTGGCTGACGCGCAGGCCGGGGTCTGCGGCCACCGCGTCGAGCACCCGGACGAACCGCTCGGCGAGCCGCTCGGCCGTGGCCCGGTCGAACAGGTCGGTGGCGTACTCCAGCACCCCGGTCAGACCGGCGGGGGCACCGTTCTCGGCGTGGTTCTCGCACAGTCCGAAGGACAGGTCGAACTTGGCGGCGTCGGTCTCCAGCTCCATGAGCTCCGCCCGCAGCCCGGACAGCTCAGGGGTGTTCCCCGCGGTGTCGTGCAGCGTCAGCATCACCTGGAAGAGCGGATGCCTGCCCATCGAGCGGGCCGGGTTGAGCGCCTCCACCAGCCGCTCGAACGGCACGTCCTGGTGGCCGTAGGCGTCCAGGTCGAGCGCCCGCACCCGGCCGAGCAGCTCGGTGAATCCGGGGTCGCCCGACAGGTCGGTGCGCAGCACCAGCGTGTTGACGAAGAAGCCGACCAGGTCGTCGAGGGCGTCGTCGGTGCGTCCGGCGATCACGGTGCCGATGGGCAGATCGGTGCCCGCGCCGAGCCTGCCGAGCAGGGTGGCCAGCGCCGCCTGGATCACCATGAACAGGCTGGCGTTCTCCCGCCTGGCCAGGGCGGCGAGGGCGGCGTGCGTCGCGGGCCCGAGCCGCAGCTCGACCGAGTCGCCCCGGTTGCTGGAGACCGCGGGGCGGGGCCGGTCGCAGGGCAGCGTCAGCTCCTCGGGGGCACCCGCCAGCGCGCTCCGCCAGTAGGCGAGCTGCCCGCTCAGCAGGGAGTCGCCGTTCTCCTCCGAGCCGAGCAGCTCCCGCTGCCACAGCGCGTAGTCGGCGTACTGCACCGGCAGCGGTGCCCAGGCCGGCGCCCGCCCGGCCAGCCGCGCCCCGTAGGCCTCGCCCAGGTCGCGCAGGAGCGCTCCGATGGACCAGCCGTCCCCGGCGATGTGGTGCATGACCAGCGCCAGCACGTGTTCCCGGTCGCCCAGGGCGAAGAGCGAGGCCCGCAGCGGCAGCTCGGCCGACAGGTCGAAGGTGTGACCCTGGGCCTCCTTGAGGGACTCGCGCAGCTCCCGCTCGTCCCTGACGCTCCGCACGCGCAGCTCGGGACGCACCCCGCTCAGGACCTTCTGGTACGGCACGCCGCCCGCGACCTGGAACACCGTGCGCAGCACCTCGTGCCGCTCCACCACGTCGCCCAGCGCCGCCCGCAGGGCCGCAAGGTCCAGCGGGCCGGAGATCCGCAGTGCCAGCGGCGAGTTGTAGAGCCCGCCCGTGCCCTTCATCTGCTCGATGAACCACAGCCGCGACTGGGCGTGGGAGAGAGGCACCCGCTCCGGGCGGACGACCGGGAGCAGCAGCGGGCGGATGTCGTCCTGCCGGGTTTCCACCAGGTGGCGGCCGAGCCTGGCGACATCCGGGTGCTGGAAGAGCTCCCGGATGGACACCTCGGCGCCGAGGACGGTGCGGATGCGGCTGACGAGTTTGGTGGCCAGCAGCGAGTGGCCGCCCAGGTCGAAGAAGCCGTCGTCGATGCCGACCCGCTCGACGCCGAGGATCTCGGCGAACAGGCCGCACAGGATCTCCTCCTGGGGGGTGCGCGGGCCGCGCCCACCGGCCGCGCCGAAGTCCGGGGCGGGCAGTGCCCGGCGGTCCACCTTGCCGTTGGCGGTGACCGGTAGCGCGTCGAGGACCATGACCGCGGCGGGCACCATGTAGTCCGGCAGCCTGCTCGCGGCGTAGGCGCGTACCTGCTCGGGGTCGCCCTCACCGGTGACGTAGGCGACCAGGCGGTTCTCCCTGGCGATCACCAGTGCGCGCCGTACCGAGGAGTGGTCGGCCAGGACCGCCTCGACCTCGCCGAGCTCCACCCGGAAGCCGCGGATCTTGACCTGTTCGTCGGCGCGGCCGACGAACTCCAGCTCACCGGAGGCGTTCCAGCGCACCATGTCACCGGTGCGGTACATTCGCTCGCCCGGTTCGCCGAAGGGGCAGGCAAGGAAGCGTTCGGCGGTCAGGCCCGGCCTGCCGACGTAGCCGCGGGCCAGTCCGGTGCCGGCGATGTACAGCTCGCCCGCGATCCCGGCCGGGACCGGCAGGAGCGAGGTGTCCAGGACGTAGACCCGGGTGTTGCGCATCGGGCGGCCGATGGGGACCGTCGCGGGGACGCCGGTGGCGGCGGTCATGGTGTGGCAGGTCTTGATGGCCGTGGTCTCCGTGGGGGCGTAGACCGCGACGACCGTTGTCTCCGGACACGCCGCCATCAGGTCGCGGACCGCGGCGGGCGAGACCACGTCGCCGCCCGTCCACACCTGGCGGACCTCGCGGAAACTCTCCGGCGACTCCGCGGCCAGCACGCTGAGCAGCCCGGAGGGCGCCTGGACCAGGGTCACCCGGTGCTCGGCGACGGTCCTGGCCAGGGTGTGCGCGTCCAGCGCGCCCGGCGGAGCCAGGACGATCCGGCCTCCGGTGACCAGGGGCACCCAGATCTCCGTGGTGGAGGCGTCGAACGCGGTCGGCGAGTGCAGCAGCGTCCGCTCGTGGGCACCGGTCAGGAACTGCGGATTGGCCAGCAGGTCGACGACGTTGCGGTGGGTGACCCCGACGCCCTTGGGCAGACCGGTCGAACCCGAGGTGTGCATCACGTAGAGGAGCTGGTCGAGGTGGACCCGCCGGGCCGGATTCGCCGGGACGGCGCACGAGCCGGTGATCTCCAGGATGCTCCTGAGCGGGTCCTGCGCGATCGGATGCCCGGTGTGCGCGGTGTCGATCAGGACGAAGCGGGCGTCCGTGGCGTCCAGGACATGCCGGAGCCGGGGCAGCGGGTAGCGGGGATCGAGCGGCGCGTAGGTGCCGCCCGCCTTGGCCACCGCCAGGATCGCGGCGACCAGCTCCACGCTCCGCTCCATCAGCACGGCCACCGGCTCCTCCGCGGCCAGTCCTCGCTCCAGCAGGGTGTGCGCGATGTGGTTGGCGCGGGCGTTGAGCTCGGCGTAGGTGACGCGGGTGTCGCCGAAGACCACGGCGACCGCGTCGGGGTGAGCGGAGGTCCCGGCCTCGAACAGCTCGTGGACACAGCGGCCGAAGTCGGTGTCGGAGGCGGTGTCGTTCCGCGTGACCAGCAGCAGCTCCCGCTCCTCCGGAGCCAGGACGTCGATGCCGCCGATCGCGCGCCCCGGATCGTCGGTGATCGCCCGCAGCACCCGGATCAGCCGCTCGGCCAGGGCCGTCACGGTGCCGTGGTCGAAGAGATCACAGGCGTACTCGATCGCGCCGGTCAGGCCGTCGGCGGTCTCGGTGAAGGTGAAATTGAGGTCGAACTGGGCGTGCGCCTCGCCCACCGCCTCCATGACCCCGCGCAGTCCGGCGAAGTCCAGCTCCGCGCGAGTCTGGTTGTCGAAGGTGATGACGGTCTGGAAGAGGGGGTGTCTGGTGGGGGTGCGGGTGGGGTTGAGGTGTTCGACGAGTCGTTCGAAGGGGATGTCCTGGTGGGTGTAGGCGTCGAGGTTGGTGGTGCGGATTCGGGTGAGGAGTTCGGTGAAGGTGGGGTTTTGTGATAGGTCGGTGCGTAGGACGAGGGTGTTGACGAAGAAGCCGATGAGGTTGTTGAGTGCTTCGTCGGTGCGTCCGGCGATGGGGGTGCCGAGGGGGATGTCGGTGCCGGCGCCGAGGCGGGTGTAGAGGGTGGCCACGGCGGCTTGGAGCAGCATGAAGAGGCTGACCTGGTGCCGGGTGGCGATCCGGGTGAGCTCGGCGTGCAGCTCGGCGTCCACCTGGAATTCGGCGAGGTCGCCGCGGTGGCTGGGGGTGGCCGGCCGGGGCCGGTCGTAGGGCAGCGCCAGTTCCTCGGGCATCCCGTCGAGGGTGTGCTGCCAGTGGGTCAGTTGTTCGTCCATGAGGCCGCCGAGCAGGTCGCGTTGCCAGAGTGCGTAGTCGGCGTACTGGATCGGCAGGGGTCGCCAGGCGGGTGCTTGTCCGGTCAGGCGTGTTTGGTATGCGGTGGCCAGGTCGTCGAAGAGGGGTTTGAGTGACCAGCCGTCTCCGGCGATGTGGTGCAGCAGCAGTACCAGCACGTGCTCGTCATCGGACTGCGACAGCAGCCAGGCCCGGAGCGGGATGTCCACCGACAGGTCGAAGGTACGGCCGACGATCTCCTCCAGCTCACCCGTCAGGTTCAGCACCGGGCGGACGTCACCCAGGACTTTCTGGTACGGCACGCCGTCCATGGAAGGGAAGATCGTCCGCAGCGATTCGTGCCTGGCCACCAGGTCGGCCAAGGCGGCTTCCAGTGCCCCGGTGTCGAGGGGGCCGTTCAGCCGGACGGCGAAGGGGGTGTTGTAGAGGGCGCTGGGACCTTCCAGCTGTTCGATGAACCACAGGCGTTGCTGGGCGTGGGAGAGCGGTACCTGGCCGGGGCGGGTGGCCGGGAGCAGCGGGGGCCGTAGCGTGGTGGCTTGTTCGGTGGTCAGGTAGCGGTCCAGGCGGGCCACGTCGGGGTTTTGGAACAGTGCCCGGATGGGCAGTTCGACTCCCAGGACGGTGCGGATGCGGCTGACGAGTTTGGTGGCCAGCAGCGAGTGGCCGCCCAGCTCGAAGAAGCCGTCGTCGATGCCGACCCGCTCGACGCCGAGGATTTCGGCGAACAGGCCGCACAGAATCTCCTCGCGGGGGGTGCGCGGGCCGCGTCCGCTGGCGGTGCCGGTGGCCGTCTCGGGGGCGGGCAGTGCCCTGCGGTCGATCTTGCCGTTGACGGTGACCGGTAGCGCGTCGAGGACCATGACCGCGGCGGGCACCATGTAGGCCGGGAGCCGGTCGGCGACGTACTCGCGAATCTGGTCGGGGGTGGCCTCTCCGGTGACGTAGGCGACCAGGCGTTTGTCGCCGGGCCGGTCCTCACGGACCACCGCGACGACCTGCTGGACCGACGGGTGCCCGGCGACGACGGCTTCGATCTCGCCTGGTTCGATGCGGAAGCCGCGGATTTTGACCTGGTCGTCGGCGCGGCCGACGAACTCGATGTCGCCGGTGGTGTTCCAGCGGACCACGTCGCCGGTCCGGTACATCCGCTCGCCCGGCGCACCGAAGGGGCAGGCCACGAAGCGCTCAGCGGTCAGGCCCGGCCTGCCGACGTAGCCGCGGGCCAGACCCGCACCCGCGATGTAGAGCTCGCCCGCGGTGCCGGCGGGGACCGGCTGCAACCCCGCGTCCAGGACATAGGTCCGCATATTGTCCAGCGGGCGGCCGATGGGGATCGAGGCGGGGACGGCGTCGGCCGAGCGCATCGGGTGGTTGGTGGCGAAGGTCGTGGTCTCCGTGGGACCGTAGCCGTCCACGACCACCAGGCCGGGGCAGCTCCGGAGCACCTGGCGTGCGGCGGCGGGCGAGACCACGTCGCCGCCGGTCCACACCTCGCGGACGCTCGCGAAGGACTCCGGGGCCTCCTGCGCCACCAGGTTGAACAGACCGGCCGTCATCCACAGGGCACCGACCTGACCGCCGGAGAGCAGCCGGGCGAAGTCGGCGGTGCCCAGCCGTCCGGGGGGAGCGATGACGATCCGGCCGCCCGACAGCAGCGGCACCCACAGCTCGTAGGTCGAGGCGTCGAACGCGGTCGGCGAGTGCAGCAGCACGCTCCGGGCGATGATCCCGTCGAAGCAGCGGCTGTGGGCCAGGTCGATCACGTTCTGGTGGGTGATCGTGATGCCTTTGGGGGTGCCGGTGGAGCCGGAGGTGAACATGACGTAGGCGGTGTGGCCGGGCTGGGTGGTGTCGGGTGGGGGTGGGGTGAGCGGGTGGGTGGCGGGCAGGTCGGTGGCGGGGGGGATGGTCAGGGTGGGCAGAGGGGTGGTGCGGGTGAGTTGATGGTCGTGGTGGGTGGTGTCGGTGAGCAGGAGGGTGGCGTGGGCGTCGGTGAGGATGCGCTGGAGGTGCTCGGTGGGGTGCTGGTGGTCGAGGGGGAGGTAGGCTGCGCCGCTTTTGAGGATGGCGAGGATGGTGATGACGAGGGTGGGGGAGCGCTCCATGAGGAGGGCGATGGGGGTGTCGGGGGCGATGTGGGTGGTGGTGAGTTGCTGGGCCAGGCGGTTGGCGTGGGTGTCGAGGTCGGCGTAGCTGAGGTGGGTGTCGCCGCAGGTGATGGCGATGGCGTGGGGGGTGCGGATGGCCTGTGCGGTGAACAGGTGGTGGAGTGTTCCGGTGGTCGGTGGGGTGGTGGTGTCGTTCCAGCCGGTCAGCAACCGCTCCCGCTCCTGCGAGGCGAGAACGTCGATGTCGCCGATCGCGCACTCCGGATCGTCGGCCACCGCTCGTAGCACCCGGATCAGCCGCTCTGTCAGCGTGACCACGGTCTGGTGGTCGAACAGGTCGGTGGCGTATTCGAGGGTGCCGGTGAGGCCGGAGGTGGTTTCGGTGAAGGTGAAGGCTAGGTCGAACTTGGCGATGTCCAGGTCGAAGGGGTACTCGTGGCAGGGCAGGTCGGCGAAGTCGTCGGGGAGGGGGGTTTGGCTGTCGAGGGTGACGGCGGTCTGGAAGAGGGGGTGTCTGGCGGGGGTGCGGGTGGGGTTGAGGTGTTCGACGAGTCGTTCGAAGGGGATGTCCTGGTGGGTGTAGGCGTCGAGGTTGGTGGTGCGGATTCGGGTGAGGAGTTCGGTGAAGGTGGGGTTTCGTGATAAGTCGGTGCGTAGGACGAGGGTGTTGACGAAGAAGCCGATGAGGTTGTTGAGTGCTTCGTCGGTGCGTCCGGCGATGGGGGTGCCGAGGGGGATGTCGGTGCCGGCGCCGAGGCGGGTGTAGAGGGTGGCCACGGCGGCTTGGAGCAGCATGAAGAGGCTGACCTGGTGCTGGGTGGCGATCCGGGTGAGCTCGGCGTGCAGCTCGGTGTCCAGGGCGAAGCTCGCGATGCCGCCGCGGTGGCTGGGGGTGGCCGGTCGGGGCCGGTCGTAGGGCAGCGCCAGTTCCTCGGGCATTCCCTCCAGCGCGGTCTGCCAGTGGGCCAGCTGCCTGCTCAGCAGACTCTCCGGGTCCTCGGCGACACCGAGCAGATCGTGCTGCCAGAGTGCGTAGTCGGCGTATTGGATCGGCAGGGGCTGCCAGGTGGGTGCCTGTCCAGTCAGGCGTGTTTGGTATGCGGTGGCCAGGTCGTCGAAGAGGGGTTTGAGTGACCAGCCGTCTCCGGCGATGTGGTGCAGCAGCAGTACCAGTACGTGCTCGCCATCGGAACGGGACAGCAGCCAGGCCCGGAGCGGGACGTCCACCGCGATATCGAAGACGCCCAGCGCCAGCTCCTCCACGATCGCCCGCGCCTGCTCGTCGCTGTCGCAGGTCCGCACCTCCAGCGTCGGCAGGGCATCGTTCAGGACTTTCTGGTACGGCACGCCGTCCATGGAGGGGAAGATCGTCCGCAGTGATTCGTGTCTGGCCACCAGGTCGGCCAAGGCGGCTTCCAGTGCCCCGGTGTCGAGGGGGCCGTTCAGCCGGACGGCGAGGGGGGTGTTGTAGAGGGCGCTGGGGCCTTCCAGCTGTTCGATGAACCACAGGCGTTGCTGGGCGTGGGAGAGCGGTACCTGGCCGGGGCGGGTGGCCGGGAGCAGCGGGGGCCGTAGCGTGGTGGCTTGTTCGGTGGTCAGGTAGCGGTCCAGGCGGGCCACGTCGGGGTTTTGGAACAGTGCCCGGATGGGCAGTTCGACTCCCAGGACGGTGCGGATGCGGCTGACGAGTTTGGTGGCCAGCAGCGAGTGGCCGCCCAGCTCGAAGAAGCCGTCGTCGATGCCGACCCGCTCGACGCCGAGGATTTCGGCGAACAGGCCGCACAGGATCTCCTCGCGGGGGGTGCGCGGAGCGCGCCCATCGGTGGTCGTGCCGGACTCCGGTGCCGGTAGCGCGCGACGATCCACCTTTCCGTTGACGGTGATGGGCAGGGTGTCGAGCGTGATCACGGTGGGCACCATGTAGGCGGGCAGCCGGTCGGTGACGTGTGCGCGGATCTGGTCGGGGGTGGCGTCGCCGACGGTGTAGGCGACCAGGCGTTTGTCGCCGGGGCGGTCCTCGCGGACGATCACGATTGCCTGGCGGATGGCGGGGTGGTCGGTGACGGCGGCTTCGATCTCGCCTGGTTCGATGCGGAAGCCGCGGATTTTGACCTGGTCGTCGGCGCGGCCGACGAATTCGATGTCGCCGGTGGTGTTCCAGCGGACCACGTCGCCGGTCCGGTACATCCGCTCGCCCGGCTTGCCGAAGGGGCAGGCCACGAAGCGCTCGGCGGTCAGGGCGGGTCTGCCGACGTAGCCGCGGGCAAGTCCGGTGCCGGCGATGTAGAGCTCGCCCGCGGTGCCGGTGGGGACCGGCTGGAGTGAGGTGTCCAGGATGTAGACCTGGGTGTTGTTCATCGGGCGGCCGATGGGGGGGACGTTCTGGTAGTCGAAGGGGCGGCGGACGGGGTGGTCGGTGGCGAAGGTGGTGGTCTCGGTGGGGCCGTAGACGTGGACGAAGGTGAGGTCGGGGCAGTGGTCGACGGCTCGGCGCATGGCGGTGACCGATCCGGTTTCGCCGCCGCTCCATACTTCGTGCAGGCCGGCCAGGGGGCGGGAGTCGTGTTCGGCCAGCAGGTTGAACAGGGCGGTGGTGAAGAAGGCGGCGGTGGGGCGTTGCCGGATGAGCAGGGTGCTCATCGCGTCCAGGTCCAGTTCGCCGGGGGGTGCGATGAGTATCTGGCCGCCGGACAGCAGTGGTACCCATAGTTCGTAGGTGGAGGCGTCGAAGGCCAGGGGGGAGTGGACCAGTACCCGGCGGTGGGCCTGGGTGCGGAACTGTGTGTCGGCGGTCAGGGCCGTGATGTTGTGGTGGGTGACGGCCACGCCCTTGGGCACACCGGTGGAACCCGAAGTGAACATGACATACGCCAGCTGGTCATGATAAATGGGCATATTTCGCCCTGTAGGAGCAACATCCGGTTCACTCAGCAGGGCGGCGACCTCAAGCACGGTCATGTCATCCGGGAACGTCACCCGCTGGGCGGCCTTGTCACCCAGGACCAGCCGAGCCCCGCTCTGCCGCAGTATCACCTCGATGCGTGAGGCCGGATAGCGGGGATCCAGCGGCACGTACATGCCCCCCGCCTTCAGCACCCCCAGGACGGCGATCACCATGTCGAGGGAACGCTCCAGGAACAGCACCACCGGCGTCTCCCTGGTCACCCCCGCCACCGCCAGCCGTCGTGCCAGCCGGTCGGCGCGGGCGTCCAGCTCCGCGTAGGTCAGAACCTGCTCGCCCTGACGAAGCGCCGCCGCGTCCGGGGTGCGCGCCACCTGCTCGGCGAACAACTCGGGCAGACTCCCCCCGGGAACCGGCCCGGCGGTGTCGTTCCATTCGTCCAGGATCTCCGCCCGCTCCTCCGGAGCCAGGACGTCGATGGCGCCGATCGGCCGCCCTGGGTCATGGGCGACCGCCAGCAGCACTCGCAGGAGCCGTTCGGTCAGGGTGGTGGCGGTCTGGTGGTCGAACAGGTCGGTGGCGTATTCGAGGGTGCCGGTGAGGCCGGAGGTGGTTTCGGTGAAGGTGAAGGCCAGGTCGAACTTGGCGATGTCCAGGTCGAAGGGGTACTCGTGGCAGGGCAGGTCGGCGAAGTCGTCGGGGAGGGGGGTTTGGCTGTCGAGGGTGACGGCGGTCTGGAAGAGGGGGTGTCTGGCGGGGGTGCGGGTGGGGTTGAGGTGTTCGACGAGTCGTTCGAAGGGGATGTCCTGGTGGGTGTAGGCGTCGAGGTTGGTGGTGCGGACTCGGGTGAGGAGTTCGGTGAAGGTGGGGTTTTTCGATAGGTCGGTGCGTAGGACGAGGGTGTTGACGAAGAAGCCGATGAGGTTGTTGAGTGCTTCGTCGGTGCGTCCGGCGATGGGGGTGCCGAGGGGGATGTCGGTGCCGGCGCCGAGGCGGGTGTAGAGGGTGGCCACGGCGGCTTGGAGCAGCATGAAGAGGCTGACCTGGTGCCGGGTGGCGATCCGGGTGAGCTCGGCGTGCAGCTCGGTGTCCAGGGCGAAGCTCGCCACACCGCCGCGGTGGCTGGGGGTGGCCGGCCGGGGCCGGTCGTAGGGCAGCGCCAGTTCCTCGGGCATTCCCTCCAGCGCGACTTGCCAGTGGGCCAGCTGCCTGCTCAGCAGACTCTCCGGGTCCTCGGCGACACCGAGCAGATCGTGCTGCCACAGCACGTAGTCGGCGTACTGCACCGGCAGTGGCTCCTGGACGGGAGCCCGCCCGGCCAGCCGCGCCTCGTAGGCCGCCCGCAGGTCCTCGAAGAGCGGGCCGACCGACCAGCCGTCACTGACGATGTGGTGCAGCAGCAGTACCAGTACGTGCTCGTCATCGGACTGCGACAGCAGCCAGGCCCGCACCGGCAACTCGGCCGAGATGTCGAAGACGTACCCGACCGCCTGCTCCACCGCCGCCCGTGTCTCGGCGCCGTCCGCGCAGGAACGCACCTCCAGCACCGGACGAGCGTCCTCCGCCAGGATCTCCTGGTACGGCGCGCCGTTCGCGGAGGGGAAGGTCGTCCGCAGCGACTCGTGCCTGGCCACGACGTCGCCCAGGGCTGCCTCCAGTGCCCCGGCGTCGATCCGGCCGTCCAGCCGAAGCACGAGCGGCGTGTTGTACAGGGCGCTCGGGCCCTCCAACTGCTCGATGAACCACAGGCGCTGCTGCGCGTAGGAAAGAGGGATCATGGTCTTCCTCCGACTGGAATACGGGCTGCTCAGCGCCTGGGCCGCAGCGCGGGCCTGGCCGGGCCGGTCTGGGGCAGTTCGTTGACGACACCGACGACGGTGGGAGCGTTGAACAGGGAGCGGATCGGCAGCTCGGCGCCGAGGACGGTGCGGATGCGGCTGACGAGTTTGGTGGCCAGCAGGGAGTGGCCGCCCAGGTCGAAGAAGCTGTCGTCGATGCCGACCCGCTCGACGCCGAGGATTTCGGCGAACAGGCCGCACAGGACCTCTTCCTGGGGGGTGCGCGGGCCGCGTCCACCGGCCGTGCCGAAGTCCGGGGCGGGCAGCGCGCGGCGGTCCACCTTGCCGTTGACGGTGACCGGTAGCGCGTCGAGGACCATGACCGAGGCGGGCACCATGTAGGCCGGGAGCCGGTCGGCGACATGTGCGCGGACCTGGTCGGGGGTGGCCTCTCCGGTGACGTAGGCGACCAGGCGTTTGTCGCCGGGCCGGTCCTCGCGGACCACCACGATCGCCTGCCGTACCGAGGGGAGCTCACCGACCACGGCCTCGATCTCGGCGAGCTCCACCCGGAAACCGCGGATTTTGACCTGGTCGTCGGCGCGGCCGACGAACTCCAGCTCACCGGAGCTGTTCCAGCGGACCACGTCGCCGGTTCGGTACATTCGCTCGCCCGGTTCGCCGAAGGGGCAGGCCACGAAGCGTTCGGCGGTCAGGCCCGGCCTGCCGACGTAGCCGCGGGCCAGGCCCGTGCCCGCGATGTACAGCTCGCCCGCCACCCCGGCGGGGACCGGCTGCAACCCCGCGTCCAGAACGTAGGTGCGGGTGTTGTCCATCGGGCGGCCGATCGAGAGCCGTCCCGCCCCGGTTTCCAGCTGGGTCACGCAGAGAGTCGTCTCGGTCGGGCCGTACAGTATCCGGATCGTGATGCCGGGATTGGCCGCGCGCACCCGCTGCACCGCGTTCGGCGAGACCACGTCGCCGCCGGTCAGCACCTCCCGCACGCCCGCGAAGGCGTCGGGGTCCTCCTCGGCGACCACCCGGAACAGGCCGGCCGTGACGTGGACGTGGGTCAGCTCATGTCGTTTGACCAGGGAGCGGATCCCGGCCGCGTCCACGTTGCCGGGGGGCGCGATGACGATCCGGCCGCCCGACAGCAGCGGCACCCACAACTCGTAGGTCGAGGCGTCGAAGGCGTGCGGCGCGTGGAAGAGGATGCGCTGCGTGTACGGCTGGCGCCAGCATCGGTCCATCACCAGGTCGATCACGTTCTGGTGGGTGATCGTGATGCCTTTGGGGACGCCGGTGGAGCCGGAGGTGAACATGACGTAGGCGGTGTGGCCGGGCTGGGCCGTGTCCGGCGGAGGCGAAGTGGACGGGGCGTCGGCGGGCAGGGTGGTGACAGGGGGGATGGTCAGGGTGGGCAGGCCTGAGGTGCGGGTGAGTTGGTGGTCGTGGTGGGTGGTGTCGGTGAGCAGGAGGGTGGTGTGGGCGTCGGTGAGGATGCGCTGGAGGTGCTCGGTGGGGTGCTGGTGGTCGAGGGGGAGGTAGGCTGCGCCGCTTTTGAGGATGGCGAGGATGGTGATGACGAGGGTGGGGGAGCGCTCCATGAGGAGGGCGATGTGGGTGTCGGGGTCGATGTGGGTGGTGGTGAGTTGCTGGGCCAGGCGGTTGGCGTGGGTGTCGAGGTCGGCGTAGCTGAGGTGGGTGTCGCCGCAGGTGATGGCGATGGCGTGGGGGGTGCGGGCGGCCTGTGCGGTGAACAGGTGGTGGAGTGTGCCGGTGGTCGGTGGGGTGGTGGTGTCGTTCCAGCCGGTCAGCAACCGCTCCCGCTCCCAGGGAGCCAGGATCTCCAGGGCGGTGACGCGCCGGCCGGGATCCTCGGCCACCGCCCGCAGCACCCGGATCAGCCGCTCGGCCAGCGTGACCACGGTCTCGTGGTCGAACAGGTCGCGGGCATACTCGATCATGCCGGTGAGGCCCAGGGCCCCGCCGTCCTCCGCGTGCTCCTCGGCGAAGTTGAAGGCCAGGTCGAACTTGGCGACGTCCAGGTCGAAGGGGTACTCCCGGCAGTCCAGGCCGGCGAACCCGTCGGGGAGCGGTGTCTGGCTGTTCATCGCGATGAGGGTCTGGAAGAGGGGGTGCCTGGCCGGGACACGGGCGGGGTTGAGGTGTTCGACGAGTCGTTCGAAGGGGATGTCCTGGTGGGTGTAGGCGTCGAGGTTGGTGGTGCGGACTCGGGCGAGCAGCTCGGTGAAGGTGGGGTTTTGTGATAGGTCGGTGCGTAGGACGAGGGTGTTGACGAAGAAGCCGATGAGGTTGTTGAGTGCTTCGTCGGTGCGTCCGGCGATGGGGGTGCCGAGGGGGATGTCGGTGCCGGCGCCGAGGCGGGTGTAGAGGGTGGCCACGGCGGCTTGGAGCAGCATGAAAAGGCTGACCTGGTGCCGGGCGGCCAGCCGGGTGAGCTCGGCGTGCAGCCCGGCGTCCACCTCGAACGGGGCGTTCCCACCCCGATGACTCGCCCGGTCGGGCCGGGGCCGGTCGTAGGGCAGCGTCAGTTCCTCGGGCATCCCGTCGAGGGTGTGCTGCCAGTGGGTCAGTTGTTCGTCCATGAGGCCGCCGAGCAGGTCGCGTTGCCAGAGTGCGTAGTCGGCGTACTGGATCGGCAGGGGTTGCCAGGCGGGGGCTTGTCCGGTCAGGCGTGTTTGGTATGCGGTGGCCAGGTCGTCGAAGAGGGGTTTGAGTGACCAGCCGTCTCCGGCGATGTGGTGCAGCAGCAGTACCAGTACGTGCTCGCCATCGGAACGGGACAGCAGCCAGGCCCGGAGCGGGACGTCCACCGCGATGTCGAAGACGTGCTCCACGGAGATGCGCTCCACCGCCGCCCGAACTTCGGCGTCGTCGGCGCAGGCACGCACTTCCAACACAGGGCGGGCGCCCTCGACGATCCGCAGGTGCGGCAGCCCCCCGACCGAGGGGAAGATCGTCCGCAGTGATTCGTGTCTGGCCACCAGGTCGGCCAAGGCGGCTTCCAGTGCCCCGGTGTCGAGGGGGCCGTTCAGCCGGACGGCGAAGGGGGTGTTGTAGAGGGCGCTGGGACCTTCCAGCTGTTCGATGAACCACAGGCGTTGCTGGGCGTGGGAGAGCGGTACCTGATCGGGGCGGGTGGCCGGGAGCAGCGGGGGCCGTAGCGTGGTGGCTTGTTCGGTGGTCAGGTAGCGGTCCAGGCGGGCCACGTCGGGGTTTTGGAACAGTGCCCGGATGGGCAGTTCGACTCCCAGGACGGTGCGGATGCGGCTGACGAGTTTGGTGGCCAGCAGGGAGTGGCCGCCCAGCTCGAAGAAGCCGTCGTCGATGCCGACCCGCTCGACGTCGAGGATTTCGGCGAACAGGCCGCACAGAATCTCCTCGCGGGGGGTGCGCGGAGCGCGCCCATCGGTGGTCGTGCCGGACTCCGGTGCCGGTAGCGCGCGACGATCCACCTTCCCGTTGATGGTGATGGGCAGGGTGTCGAGTGCGATCACGGTGGGCACCATGTAGGCGGGCAGCCGGTCGGCGACGTGTGCGCGGATCTGGTCGGGGGTGGCCTCTCCGGTGACGTAGGCGACCAGGCGTTTGTCGCCGGGGCGGTCCTCGCGGACGATCACGATTGCCTGGCGGATGGCGGGGTGGTCGGTGACGGCGGCTTCGATCTCGCCTGGTTCGATGCGGAAGCCGCGGATTTTGACCTGGTCGTCGGCGCGGCCGACGAATTCGATGTCGCCGGTGGTGTTCCAGCGGACCACGTCGCCGGTGCGGTACATCCGCTCGCCCGGCTTGCCGAAGGGGCAGGCCACGAAGCGTTCGGCGGTCAGGGCGGCCCTGCCGACATAGCCGCGGGCCAGGCCCGCACCCGCGATGTAGAGCTCGCCCGCCACCCCGGTGGGGACCGGTTGCAACCCCGCGTCCAGAACGTAGGTGCGGGTGTTGTTCATCGGGCGGCCGATGGGGGGGACGTTCTGGTAGTCGAAGGGGCGGCGGACGGGGTGGTCGGTGGCGAAGGTGGTGGTCTCGGTGGGGCCGTAGACGTGGACGAAGGTGAGGTCGGGGCAGTGGTCGACGGCTCGGCGCATGGCGGTGACCGATCCGGTTTCGCCGCCGCTCCATACTTCGTGCAGGCCGGTCAGGGGGTGGGAGTCGTGTTCGGCCAGCAGGTTGAACAGGGCGGTGGTGAAGAAGGCGGCGGTGGGGCGTTGCTGGATGAGCAGGGTGCTCATCGCGTCCAGGTCCAGTTCGCCGGGGGGTGCGATGAGTATCTGGCCGCCGGACAGCAGTGGTACCCATAGTTCGTAGGTGGAGGCGTCGAAGGCCAGGGGGGAGTGGAGCAGTACCCGGCGGTGGGCTTGGGTACGGAACTGTGTGTCGGCGGTCAGGGCTGTGATGTTGTGGTGGGTGACGGCCACGCCCTTGGGCACACCGGTGGAACCCGAAGTGAACATCATGTAGGCGCGGTTGCCGGGCATGACGCGGACCGCGGGCCGCTCGGGGACCTGCTCGGTGTCGTGAACCCGTACGGTCCGCAGTCCGCCGGACCGGGTCAGCGGATGCTCCTGATGCGCCTCGTCCACCAGCAGCAGCCCGGTGCCGCTGTCGGCCAGCATCCGGCCGAGCCGCTCCAGCGGGTGCCGGTCGTCCAGCGGCACGTACAGGCCGCCGCCCTTGAGGATCGCGAGCAGCGCGGCCACCTGGTCGGCCGATCGGTCCATCAGCAGCGCTACCGGCGTCTCCAGGCCCATGCCCGCCGCGGCCAGCCGGTCGGCCAGCCGCTCGGCGCGGGCGTCCAGGTCCCGGTAGGTCAGGCTCTCCCCGCCGGAGAGCAGCGCCACCGCGTCCGGGGTGCGCGCCACCTGCTCGGCGAACAACTCGGGCAGACTCCCCCCGGGAACCGGCCCGGCGGTGTCGTTCCATTCGTCCAGGATCTCCGCCCGCTCCTCCGGAGCCAGGACGTCGGCGCGGCCGACCGGCGCGCCGGGATCGGCCAGCAGGTGGCCGAGCAGCCGCTCGAAGCGGCCGAGCAGGGTCCTGGCCGCCTCGTCGCTGAAGACCGCCGGCTGGTAGTCGAGCTGGAGGCCCAGCCGCTCGCCGGGGGCGACCGCCAGCAGCAGCGGGTAGTGGGCGCTGTCGGCATCCTCGATCAGCTCGACGTCCAGGACGTCCTCGACGCCCAGGGGGCCGCTGTCCGGATAGTTGCCGTAGACGACGACCGTGTCGAACAGGCTGCCCAGCCCCGCGCACCGCTGGATCTCGGCCAGGCCCAGGTGCTGGTGCTCCAGGAGCTCGGCCTGTTCGGCCCGCAGTCGCTCCAGCAGCGCCGCCCAGCTCTCGGCCGGGCGGATCCGGGCGCGGACGGGGACGGTGTTGATCAACAGGCCGACCATTCGCTCCACGCCGGGGATCTCGTGCGAGCGGCCGGAGACCGTCATGCCGAAGGCGACGTCGCTCTGGCCGGTCAGCCGGGTCAGCAGCACACCCCAGACCGCCTGGACCACGGTGTTGGCGGTCACGCTGTGCCGCCGGGCGAGCCGGGCGAGCCGCTCGGTGACCTCGGCGGGCAGCTCGGCCCGCAGCCGCCGGGGCAGCTCGGACGTGCTCTGGCCGGGGGCCACCAGGGTGGGCTCGTCGAAGCCGGCCAGCGCCCCGGTCCACGCCTGTTCGGCCGCCGCCCGGTCCTGCCCGTTCACCCAGGCCAGATAGTCCCGGTACGGCGCGCGGCGCGGCAGCGCGGAGTCGTCGCCGAAGCTCGCGTACAGGGCCCACAGCTCCTCCGCGAAGATCGGCATGGACCAGCCGTCGAGCAGGATGTGGTGGACGGAGACGACGAGCCGGTGGCGCTCCGGCGCGATGCGCAGCAGCAGCCAGCGCACCAGCGGCGGGCGGGACAGGTCGAACCGGCGTCGGCGCTCCTCCTCGACGATCCTCGTGGCGCGTGCCTCGAAGGCGACCACGTCGGACAGGTCCACCTCGGTGAAGGGCGCCCGCACGCCGTCCACGACGACCTGGAAGGTCGAGCCGTCCTCGCCCCGGTGGAAGCCTGCGCGCAGGTTGTGGTGGCGCTCCAGCAGCGCGGCGGCGGCGGCGCGCAGCCTGGGCACCTCCAGGGTCCCGGTCAGCTCGAAGCTGCAGACGGCGGTGTAGACGTCGGCGGCCTTCAGGTCGTACTCGGAGTGGAAGGCCATGCCCCGCTGCGTCGCGGAGGCGGGCCACACGTCGCTGACCCTGGCGGGCACGTGCGCGGCGACCAGGGCGTCGAGGCCGGCCTGGTCGATCTCGACCAGGGGGAAGTCGGAAGGCGTGTACACGTTCGCGGCGCCCTGCCGGACGTGGGCGACGATGCCGCGCAGCGCGGCGTACCAGGCTTCGGCCAGCTCGCCGACCTCCTGCTCGGTCAGCAGTTCGCCCGCCCACGTCCACTCGGCCAGCAACGCCGGGCCGTCCGGGGTGTCGAGGGTGAGGGCGTCCAGGCCGAGGGCGTGCGGCAGCGACATGCCGGGTTCGCCGCCCTCGCCCATCAGGTCGGTTCCGGCCAGCCAGTCCTCGCCGGTGACGTCGTTCATCGGGAAACGGCCCAGGTAGTTGAACTCGATCCTCGGCTCGGGGCGTTCGCCCAGGACTGCGGAGGTCTCGGGATTCAGGTACCTGAGCAGGCCGTAGCCGATGCCGTGGTCGGGGATGGCGCGCAGCTGCTCCTTGACCCGCTTGAGCGCGGAGCCGACTCCGGCGCGTCCCTGGACCACCTCCGGCCAGGTCACCGCGCCCGGGTCCAGGCGGACCGGGAAGACCGAGGTGAACCAGCCCGTGGTCCGCGACAGGTCGACCCCGTCAACGATCTCCTCGCGGCCGTGGCCCTCGACGGCCACGAGCACGGGCGTCCCCGAGCCGGGTACGCGGCGCGAGCGCCAGTGTCCCAGGGCGAGCGAGAAGGCGGTCAGCAGTACGTCGTTGACCTGCGCGTGGAAGGCGGCGGGAGCCTGGGTGAGCAGCGGCTCGGTGAACTCGGGCGGCAACGCCAGCCGCAGCGAGCCGGCGGTGGCGTAGGTGTCGCGGGCCGGGTCGAAGGGGCGTTCGCCCAGCGGCGTCTCCGGCGTCCGCAGGATCTCGGCCCAGAACGGCAGCTCGGCCACGCGGGCGGGGGACAGGGCCGCCTCCCCCAGCCGTCGCGCCCAGTGGCGGAAGGAGGTCGGCACCGGCTCCGGTTCCGCACCGCGCAACGCCGCGAGCAGGTCCGCCTGGAGCACCCTCCAGGACACTCCGTCGATGATCATGTGGTGGATGACGAGCAGGAGGCGCGTTCCGTACCAGACCGCCTGGATCATGACCCCGGCCTCGGGCCGCAGCCGCGCCCGCGCCGCCTCGGCCGCCGCGGCGAACCGCGCCTCGCCGGTCACGATCTCGATCACGCTGTCGGCGCGTACCGCGCCCGCGGGCCGGATCCGGAGGGTCCAGGGCCGTACGGCGAGCGGCGAGGTCCGCATCCGCAGCACGTCGTGCCGGTCCAGGACGGCCTGCAGGGCGGCGGTCAGCCGCTCGGGGGTGGTCCCCTCGGGAACCGACAGGCTCATCGACTGGTGGTAGCCGTCCAGCGGGCCTTCCTGCTCGGCCAGCCAGGCGATGACGGGGGTCGGCGCGACCTCGCCGAGGTTCGCGCCCGCCTCCTCCACCGCGGCGGGCCGCTCCTCGACGGTCCTGGCCAGCCGGGCCAGGGAGGCCACGCTGCCCGCCACGAAGACGTCGCGCGGGCTGATCCGCAGCCCGGCCCTGCGCGCCTCGGAGACCAGCTGGATCGCGGTGATCGAATCGCCGCCGAGCTCGAAGAAGGACTCCTCGACCCCGACCTGGGCCAGGCCCAGGACCCGCCGGTAGAGCTCGCAGAACGTCTGTTCCAGCTCGCCGGCCGGGGCGTGCCCGCCGGCCCGGCCGAAGACCGGAGCGGGCAGGGCCCTCCTGTCGACCTTCCCCGCCGCGTTGAGCGGCAGCGCCTCCAGCACGACGATCGCGGCGGGCACCATGTAGTGCGGCAGCCTGCTCGCGCAGTGCTCGCGCAGCTCGGCCGGGTCGGCCTGGCCGGTGACGTAGCCGGCGAGGTACCTGCGGCCGGGCTCGTCCTCCCTGGCCAGCACCGCGGCCTGCCGTACGGCGGGGTGGGCGGCCAGGGCCGCCTCGACCTCGCCCGGCTCGATGCGGAAGCCGCGGATCTTGATCTGGTCGTCGGCGCGGCCGACGAACTCCAGCTGCCCGTCGGGGCGTACCCGCACCAGGTCGCCGGTGCGGTACATCCGCTCGCCCGGCGCACCGAAGGGACAGGCCACGAAACGCTCGGCGGTCAGGCCCGGCCTGCCGACGTAGCCGCGGGCCAGGCCCGGGCCCGCGATGTACAGCTCGCCGTTCTCGGCCGGGCATAAGGCGGTGTCCAGGACGTAGAGCAGGGTGTCCCGGCAGGGCAGGCCGATCGGCGGCTCCTCCCGGCCGGTCAGGGGACCGCTCATGGTGGCGGTGACCGTGGTCTCGGTCGGCCCGTAGCCGTTGAAGAGGGCGTGGCTCCCGTTCCAGCGGGCGACCAGTTCGCGCGAGGTCGCCTCACCGCCGACGACGATCGTGCGCAGGGTGGGCAGCGGTACGTCGGGCAGGGTGGCCAGCATCGCCGGGGACAGGTCGGCGTGGGTGACCCCGTACTCGTTGATCAGGTGGGCCAGTTCCTCGCCCACCATCTGGCTCTGTTCGCGCGGCAGTACGAGCGTGGCGCCGCTGCCGAGGGTGTTGGCGATGTCCGAGACGGAGACGTCGAAGCTGAGGGACGCGCCCTGCAGCACGCGGCTGGTGCCGTCGATGCCGGTCAGGCCCGCGTGCGTGGCGACGAGGGCGGCGAGCCCGGCGTGGGTGACGGCCACGCCCTTGGGAGTGCCGGTGGAACCGGAGGTGTAGATGACGTAGGCGGTGTTGGCGGGGGAGAAGGGCCGCAGCGGGACCTCCCCGGTTTCGGCGCCCGCCGGGTCCGCGTCGGCCAGGAGGACGGGGATGCCGCTGTCGGGCAGACCGGAGGCCGCCTCGGCGGAGGTGAGGATCAGCTTCGCCCGGGAGTCGGCGAACATGTGCAGGAGGCGGTCCGCCGGAAGGGAGGGATCCGCCGGCAGCCAGGCCGCCCCGGACTTGGCGATCGCGTAGACGGCCGTGATCGCCATCGCGGATCGTGGCAACGCCAGGGCGACGACGTCCTCCGCGCCCACCCCCCGGCCGGCCAGCAGCCGGGCCAGTCGAGTGGCTCGAAGGTTCAGCTCGGCGTAGGTGAGCCGGACTCCTTCCGCCACCAGGGCGACGGCGTCCGGTGTCCTGGCCACCTGCGCTTCGATCAGCTCCGGCAGTGTCACCGGAGTCATCCGCCGCTTGCCCAGCGGGGGCACCCCACCAACCGCAGACATGCGGTTCCCTCCTTCGGCTTTCCCGTTTCCCTTGTCGTCAGTTGCTTTCCATGGCGGCGATCAGGCTCTTCGGGCGCATGTCGGTCCACGACCGCTCGATGAAGTCGAGGCAGTCCTGGCGGCCGGCCTCGCCGAATATCACGTCCCAGCCGGCCGGTACCGGGCTGAACGCCGGCCAGAGCGAGTGCTGGCCCTCTTCGTTGATGAGGACGAGATAGCGGGAGTCGGGGTCCTCGAACGGGTTGACCATGGCGGTTTTTCCTTTCTCACATGGCTAGGACGTAGAAGAGGTTGGACCGGGAAGGCGGTTTGACCGCCGGTGCCTCCAGGCGCGCGAAGAGGTCGCGGGTCAGTTCGGGGAGGTGGTCGGCGAGGTAGAAGTGCCCGCCGGGGAAGGCGCGCGTGGAGAACGCGTGACCGGTCGCCCTGGACCACGCGGCGACCGAGTCCGCTTCCACGCCGGGGTCGTCCGTTCCGTGGTAGACGTGGACCGGGCAGTCCAGCGCGGTCGTGGCCGGCTCGGTGTAGCGGTCGAGGAGGCGGTAGTCGGCCCGGATCGCCGGCATGATCAGTTCACGCAGCTCCGGGTCGTCGAAGACGCGCATGTCGGTTCCGCCGAGTTGCCTGATCCTTGCGATCAGGGCCTCGTCGCCGGCGTTTCCGAGTCCCAGCCGGGGCGCCAGCCAGGGCGCCGCGCAGCTGGAGGCGAAGAGCGCCTTCAGCGTGATCCCGTGCCGCGCCGCCAGCCGTACGGCCACCTCGTAGGCGACCAGCGATCCCAGGCTGTGGCCGAAGAAGGCCAGGGGAGCGTCGTCGAACCGCGCGGCGGCACGGGCGATGGATTCGGCCAGCTCCTCCATGTCCTCGGCGAACGGGTCGCAGAGCCGTTCCTCCCGTCCGGGATAGCGGACCGCGAGGAGTTCGACGCCTTCCGGGAGCACCGGCTTCCAGGTGCGGAAATACCCGGCGGAGCCGCCGGAGTGCGGGAAGCAGACCAGCCGGACGCTCGGCCTGGGGCACCGCTTTATCGCGTGGAACTGACGCTCCGTCGTCGCGGCTGGGTTCACCGGCGGCATGTCACGTCCTTTCGTCGCTGGATGGTTGCTTTACATGGGCGGATCTCATGGCGGGGAAAACCCGCGGCGGGTATCCGCGCCGGCCGGAGGCCGAGCCGGCGGAAAATAGTTCGGAGAGCCTTTTCCGTGCATACGGCGACAGAATCTTTGTCTGATGAAAGCGATTTACCTGCGCCGATTGTCACGAGGGCTGTCAACGAGTGACGGTGGTCACCGACCGTTACGGCGGGTCGGACGCGAGAGGAAATACCCGTCCGGCGGCATGAGGTCCGGGCCGGACCGGGTGGGTCGAGCGAGGCCGAGGCGGGTTCGGGCCGTTACGGCGGGCTGGGTTCCGTGCGGCGCGGCCGGATCGTGCCGGCCGCCCGTGCTCACTGCCAGCCGGTTCCGCTGCCGGCGACCACGTGGACGGAGTCGGCCGGCACGGTGGTGTGCGCGGTGGTGTGCGCGGTGCTCGCGGAGCCGACGGCGAGGGCCGCGAAGATCGAGGCGATCAGAACGGTGACGATGCGGGAGCGGAGGGCGAGGCCGGTGTCAAGCATGATGAGAGTCCTGTCGTGATCGAAGCCTCATGGCTCCGGACTGGGCGGTCGGGGCCTCGTCAGGCCGCCTTCCAGGTACTTCATCCCGGGGTGGTGAGACCTATCCTCACCGCCGTTTCACCTGCTCGGAAGGGTTTCCGGCTGGCCTGTCTATGCCTTGGCCGGAACCGTTCATCGCGGGGACCCTCCCGCCTCGCCCGTCGGGCCGTCCGGGTCGACGAGCAGTTCGTAGAAGGGTTCGATCAGCGGCACCTGCGCCGTGACCTGCTCCCATTCCCGCAGTTCGTCGTGAGTGGCCAGGGTCCGGCGCACGACGGCGGCCGCTCGCTCCTCGGCCTGCTCCAGCCCGTCGGCACCGATGACCACTCCGAGCACCGGGTACGGCTGGGCGTGCGGATGGACGGCGACGTGCTCGACCCGCTCGTCGGGGACGGCCGCGGCCAGGATACGGCCCGCGACATCCGCCGGCAGGCCGCTTCCGGCCGCCGACCTGACCTGCACGTGCACGAGGTACATCGATGTCAGCTTTCTCGTCGTCTTGAATTAGGAGATTGACTGCTTTGTGGAGAGGTATGTCATAAAAACTTAAAGTTTTTGGCGAATTGCACCTTGCTATCCCGGTTGAGGCTCTGCCACTATTCCGATCAGCGGCGATGTGCGATCCAAAAGGAAACGCGGGTGCTTACTTCCCTGGGTTTGAGTACGATCGCTGAGTCCGTCTACCGTGCGATGCTGGTCCGGCCGAACGACGGGGTCAGCGAACTCGCCGAACGGCTCTGCTGCGGAATCGGCGACGTCAGGGCCGCACTGGACGAGCTGAGCGAGCTCGCCCTGATCCGCCCGTCGCAGCAGCAGAACGGGCACCTGCACGCCGTCTCTCCCGACATCGGGATGGAGATCCTGCTCAGCAGGCAGCAGGCCGGTCTGATCGCGCAGCAGCAGCGCCTGGAGGAGTCCCGCGCCGCCGCCGCCCGGCTCATCGCGGACCATGCCAGCCTCCGGCCGGCGGCCGAGACCGCCGGGGTGGAGCAGCTCATCGGCATCGACAACATCCGCGACCGGATCGCGGTGCTCTGCCGTACCGTGCAGAGGGAGATCATGACCTTCGCCCCGGACGGCGCGCAGACGGCGGAGAACCTGGAGAGCGCCCGCCCGCAGGACGCGGCGGTGCTGGAACGGGGAGTGCGGCTGCGCATCGTCTACCTGGACAGCCTGCGCAACAACCAGCCCACCCTCGACTACGTCGACTGGATCGTCCAGCGCGGCGCAGAGGTGCGGACCGTGGCGACGCTGCCCAACCGGATGATCATCATGGACCGCAGCACCGTCGTCATCGCCGTCTCCAGCGACAACACCGCCGCCGGCGCGGTGATCCTGACCGGGGAGGGCACCGTGACCGCCCTGTGCGCGCTGTTCGAGAGCGTCTGGGCGAGCGCCAGGCCCCTGTCCAGCAGCACCGTCCCGCTCAACTCGCACGGCCTGTCGCCGCAGGAGCAGAGCGTGCTGGTCCTGCTGGCGCAGGGACACACCGACGAGGCCATCGCCAAGCGGCTGGGCGTCTCGCCCAGGACCTCCCGGCGGCTGGCCGCCACACTCATCGAAAGGCTCGGGGCCCGCAGCCGGTTCGAGGCCGGCGTGCGGGCGGTGCGCCAGGGCTGGCTTGAGCATTAAGCCTCCGCGTTCTGCGGTTGCGGCCACTGGGCGGTACGGATGACGCGCTTGCTCAGGGCGTACACCCCGGCGGTCAGGAAGATGCCGCTGACGGCCAGCACCGCCGGGACGGGGCCCGCGTACTCCAGCAGGAGCCCGGCGACGAACGGGCCGAAGGCCGCGCCGACCGTGAGCATGGTGATGGTGGCGGTGATGGTCCGGCCGCGCAGGGCGTCGTCGACCTGGCGGAAGATCAGGATGTCGATCAGCACCATGGCGGCGGGCAGCGGCAGCACCGCCAGCGCCAGCACCGCGCCGTACCACCAGAAGCCCAGCGTTACGGCCAGCGGTACGGCCAGCGCCGCGGTGAGCGCCCCGGCCCAGACGTAGAGCCCGATCAGCAGCATGCCGGGACGCAGGTGCCTGTGCAGCAGGCCGACCAGGGCGGCACCGGCCAGCCCGCCGACGGACACGATCGTGAAGGCGAAACCGACCTCGGCCTCGGAACCGCCGCCGTTCCTGATCAGGACGACCACCAGCAGGTCCAGCGCCGAGCCGCCGATGTTGAGCACGCTCAGGGCGATGATCGAGGCGCGCAGCACCGGGGAGCGCAGCAGGATCGCCAGCCCGCTCAGCATGCCTCCGCTGGGCTGCGCGCGCCGGGCCTCGCTCGCCTCGCGGTCGCGCGGTACGGCGAACGCGCAGAGCGCGGAGATCAGGTAGCCGGCCGCGATGCCGATGATGGGCAGGGTGCGGGCGCCGGCGTAGAGCATGCCGCCGAGCGCCGGGCCGATGATCGAGGCGCTGTGTGACCTGACCTCCTCCTGCGTCAGCGCGCTGGTCAGCTGGGCGGGCGGGACGACGCTGCGGGTGGCCAACACGCGGGCTCCGCTGGACAGCGGCTGCGTGGCGCCGGTGACCGCCGCGACGGCGAGGAGGTGGACGATGCCGAGGGAGTCGAAGGTCAGGGCGAGCAGGAGCGTGCCGAACGCGAGCGCCCGCACCAGCTCCGAGACGATGAGCAGGGTCTTGCGGTTGTAGCGGTCGAGTATCGCGCCGGCCGGGACGCCGGCCGCGAAGGCGGCCGCCGCGGTGACCAGTCCGTACAGGCCCGCGACCATCGCCGACCGGGTCACCGCCAGCACCAGCACCGGGATCGCCACCAGGGCCATGTTCACCGACATCGCCGCGCCGGCGCCGCCGATCCACAGGGCCTGGAAGCGCCGGTTGCGTCGTAACGGAAGGTCGACCGGCTCCGACTGGGCGCGGGGGGTCTCTGTCACAGTCATCGTCTTCGCCTCTGTTCTCGACGTTGTGATCATTCACATTGTGGCATGCATTCATGCTAACGTGAATGTTGTCGGATGCGCTACTGTTGCGCAATCAGTGAAGCTGACCGGCGATGGAGCCCGAGATGATGGAAACCAGCCTGTCCGAGAGCGCGGTCGTCGACGTCCGCCGGATCACCGATCTGGAAACCCTCCGCATGCTCGCGGACCCTCTGCGCCTGTCGATCCTGGCCGCCTTTCCCGGGGGGGAGAATGCCGATCCCCTCACGGTCAAGGAACTGGCCGAACGGCTCGGTGAGAACCAGACCAAGCTGTACCGGCACATCAAGCAGCTCGAAGAGGCCAACCTGATCTACGTGGCGCAGACCCGGGTGGTCTCCGGGATCATCGAGAAGCGCTACCGGCCGACATATCGCAAGCTCACCATCGAGAGCGACGTGTTCAACCTGGCCCAGGACTCCGAGGACTTCAGCGACGCCACGATGGCGATGCTCGAATCGGCCCGCGACCGGCTGCGCGCCGACCTGCGCTCCGGCCGGGTTCCGCTCGACCCGCCCACGTACGGCCCGGACCTCAGCCTCCAGATCAGCAGCGTCCGGGTGAGCATGACCCCCGAGCGGTACGTGCGGGTGCGCACCGCGATAACCGAGCTGATCGAGCGGGAGGCCTACAGCGACGAGGGACCCGGCGTCCTGCCCGTGGTCGTGCACGCCCTCCTCTACCCCACCCTGGACGAGCGCCCCCCGGCGAGCTGAGGCCGCGACGCGGCCCCGGTACGGACGCGAGGCGACGCCCCTCCGCTTCCGACGAGATCCCCGGGGTCCGGAGCGCGGCGAGGCGGGAATCTTCCTCCCCGCCGCGTCCGGTGACCGGTGACCGGACGGACCCTGATCCGATGGGTCAGTTGTTCGCGATGAAGTCGGCGACCAGCCGGTTGAACTCGTCGGCGTGCTCGATCATCGCCCAGTGCCCGCACCGGTTGAGCAGCACCAGCCGGCTGTCCGAGATGTTCGCCAGCAGGTACAGCGAGGTCTCGAACGAGACGACACGGTCATCGCGGCCGTGGATGAGCAGGGTCGGCACCTGGATCGCCGGCAGCGACTCCGGCTTGACCCACTTCGGCAGCGGCGCGCCTTTCGGCAGGCCGTCCACGTAGTTGCGCAGATGCTCCGGGCGGGCGAGCGCGGCGTCCGAACGCGCCTGGCACAGTTCGGGGGTGGCGAACCGGGCCTTGTCGTAGACCATGATCTCGACGAGCCTGCGCATGTTCTCCGGGCTCGCGTCGCGGTATGCCTCGATCAGCACCTTGAGGCCCTCCGACGGGCCGTCGCCGGCGCCGAAGAGCGTGGGCATCCGGCCGACCGGCGGCCCCATGGTGACCAGGTGCGAGATCCGGCCGGGGTGCTCGGTGGCCAGGCGCAGCGAGGTCTGACCGCCCATCGAGTTGCCGACGAACGCGGCCCTGTCGATGCCGAGGGCGTCCAGGAACTGGATCGCCGCCTCCACATGGTCGAGCCGGTCGACGGTCGCGGGGTCCGACTCGCCCCAGCCGGGCATGTCGACGGCGTACACGTGGAAGTGCTCGGCCAGTGCCTCGATGTTGCCGGCGAAGTTGCTCCACCCGGTCGCGCCCGGCCCGCTGCCGTGCAGCAGGACGACCGGGTGGCCGGAGCCCGCCTCGTAGTAGCGGAGCCTCCAGTCGGCGGTCTGTACGGTGCGGGCGATGTTCTTGGGATCGAGGGTCATCAGTGGGCCTCTCCGTTCGGGGTGGGTGCGGCGGCGAGCAGTTCGGCGACGACGCCCGGCGGGCGGTGGCCCCAGCTGTGCAGCCTGTCGAGCGTCTTCACCTCCCACGTCTCCTCGTCGATGATCAGGCCGCCCCAGCCGTACTCGACGCTGAAGCCCGAGGGCGTGAAGACGTAGAAGCTGAACATGTGGTCGTTCGGGTGCATGCCGAGCGTCATCTCGAACGGCTGCGCGGCGTCCATGCACCGGTCGTAGGCCGTGCCGACGTCACGGATGTCGGTCACCTCGACCATGAAGTGATGGGTCCGCTTCGGCGACGGCAGGTCGCCGAAGGCCACGGTGTGGTGGCGGCCGTTGCAGTGCAGGAAGATCAGGTCGGCGACCACGCCCGGGGCCATCTCCTCGACGATGATGTCGCTGACCTTGAAGCCGAGCAGGTCGACGTAGAAGCCCAGGTAGGTCTCCCGTGAGACGCCGTGCGCCAGGAGGACCTGGTGGCCCGCGCCGCCGGCGCCGGTCACGAACCCGCCGAGCAGCTTCGCGGACTCGAACGGCGTGCCGGCGTCGGCCAGGCCGGTGACCAGCTCGATCCGGTTGCCCATCGGGTCCGTGATGACGAAGATCCGCTCCACCTTGCGGGCGGCGGCGAGGGCGCCGTCACCCTCGGTGACCTCGACCCCGGCCGCACGCGCCTTCTCCACCAGCGCGTCGAGCGCGGCCGCGTCCGAGACCACGTAGCCTGTGGCCGTCAGGTCGTCGGCGGGGCCCTCGGTGACGATCCAGCGGTGGGCCTTTTCGTCGGTGCGCAGCGTGAACCCGCCCTCGGTCCTCTCTCCCAGCTGCATGCCCAGCAGCTCGACGGCGAAGTGCTCCCAGTCGGCGAGGCCGCTGACCTCGTAGACGACGTAACCGAGCTCCTTGACGTGAGACATCTCTCTTCTCCTTCTTCTCGGGTCGGTGGATCCGGCCGGACCGGTCTCAGGCGGGTACGGCGAGGCCGCTGACGTCGGCCGCGGCGACGAACTTGTCGGGGCGGAGCGCCACGGCGCGGACGCCGTACCTGCGCAGCCACGGCAGGAGGACCTCGTCGAGGTCGACCAGCTCGTCCGGGCCCCGCGTGTAGGCCGTCTTCGGCCGCACCGCGACGTAGCGCGCACCGAGCGCGTCCCAGCCCGCCTTCTCCTCCGCGGTCAGCAGGGTCGCGGGGTCGACGTCGTCGCCGAGCAGTACGAAGCCGTCGCCGAGAAGGTCGTCCAGGCGCGCCATCCGGCCGACGGTGTCGCCGGCGATCGGCTGCGGGACCATCCGGCCGACGATGCTGGCGTCGCCCAGCGGGCCTCTGATCCATCCGCCCTCGAGCACCGGCGGGGCGGTGAGCGGCGGTTCGAACGGGGTGACCGTGTCCTGGGGCACCGCGTTCATCGCGGCCTGCTCCTCCTCGGACAGCTCCTGCTTGATGACCCGCCCGAGCCCGACCGCGAGGCCGGTGTAGAAGGCGGCGTTCGGGCGCCGCTCCGCCTCGTAGGTGTCCAGCCAGCTCTCGGGCAGCTCGCCCTTGATCACGCGGGCGAGCTTCCAGCCCAGGTTGTGGGCGTCGCGCATTCCGCTCTGCATTCCGGCGCCCGCCCACGGCGGCATCAGGTGGGCCGCGTCGCCGGCCAGGAACACCCGGCCCCGGCGCCAGGTGTCGGCCATCCGGGTGTGGTGCCGGTAGAAGGCGTGCCGGTGGATCTCGACGTCGTCCTCCGTGACGCCGAGCGCCTCGAGCAGCGGCCACACCTCGGCGCTGGTCGGATAGTCCTCGGGGGACTCGTCGGGCTTGAGCGGGATCTCCCAGCGGTGGTTGCCCGCGGAGAGCGCGATGTCGACGACCGGGCGTTCCCTGTCGGACCAGAAGGTCAGGAAGTCACGGTCGGGCCACCACCGCTTGACGCGGCAGTCGACGACCACCCAGGTGACGTCGTTGGTGTCACCCAGCAGGCGGCAGCCCACCTCGTCCCTGGTCGAGCTGCTGCCGCCGTCGGCGCCGATCGCGTACTTGGCGCGGACGGTGCGGGTCTCGCCGGTCGCGGTGTCCGTCGAGGTGACGGTGACGCCGTCGGCGTCCTGGTCGATCCCGGTGACCTCGGCGCCGTAGTGGACGGTGATGCGGTCGCCGTACTCCTGCGCGGCCGCGCGCAGCTCGGCCTCCATCGTCGGCTGGTAGATGTTGTAGAAGCGCGGCTTGCGGCCCAGCGTCGAGGGCGGGTGCTCGATCCGCATGATCTCCGTGCCGTCGTAGGTCACCCAGCGCAGGGCCCGCTGAGGGTCGATCCTCTTCTCGACCCGCTCGTCGATGCCGAGGTCCTGGAAGATCCGCATCGTCCAGTCGTTGACGGTCACGGCCCGGGCCCGGGGGTAGATGTCCCTGTCCCGTTCGAGGGCGACGGCGGAGACGCCGTACCTGGCGAGGGTGAGCGCGGCGATCACGCCGGTGGGGCCGTATCCGACGATTGCGACGTCCGCGTCGTAGCTCTCGGTCATGCACTGACTCCGTTGTCCCGGCCGCACGTGCTCGGTGCGGCACTTTTGGACCGATCGGTCGGTCCAATGTGGAGGAGGGTAACAACGAGCTGCGGCGATGTGTCAAGGGCGGCATCGCGACCGGAGGGTACGGCGCCGCGGCCGAGCCGTGGGATAAGCCGTGGGATGAGCCGTGGGATGAGCCGCTGTCACCGGGTCCCTAGACTTCGGCGGGTGGACATGCCCGCGCCGAAGGCGCACACCGGGAACCGCCGCGGCCGCCGGTCGCGGCAGGAGATCCTTGACGCGACCGCCCGGGTGATGTCCGTGCGCGGCTACGCCGGCACGTCGATGTCGACGCTCGTCAAGGAGACGGGCCTGCCGAGGAGCGCCTTCTACCATCACTTCGAGTCCAAGGCGGGGCTGCTCTCGGCCGTCATGACCCAGGGGGCGCACGGCTTCTTCGACGCCATGCGCGAGGCCCACCGGAACCCGCCGGAGGGCGGCACCCCGCGCGAGCGTCTCGGGTGGTACCTGCGCAAGACCGGCGAGGTCTTCGAGCACCGGGAGGAGTTCCTGCGCCTGCTGCTGGTGCTGGTCATGAGCCGCGAGGCGGCCGAGGCGCCGGAGGCGCTGCAGACCGTGATCACGGTCCGGGACGAGGGCCGCGACCTCATGCGGCACATGATCCGCTCGTCGTTCGTCGGCGAGGGCGAGGAGGTCGCGAACGCGGTCGCGGACGCCCTCGCCCACTTCGGCATGGCCGGGTTCGACGGCGCGTTCGTCTCGCTCCAGTCGGAGGACGGCAAGCCGATCCCGGAGTTCATGGAGCAGCTCACCGACGCCATGGCGGCGATCGGCGAGGCGCTGATCGCCGGCGGACTCCGGCAGGAGGCGTGACGGCGGCGACCGCGTCCGGCGGTCACCCGGCCCCTGCGCGGCCTTCCCCGCCGAGCCGGCGCCTCAGAGGGCGCGCGTGATCGCGTCGGCCGCCGCCGTGATCGCGGCGGCGAGCGGCTTGAGCAGCTTCGGCGAGTAGCGGGCGCTGGGCATCGAGATCGACAGCGCCGCGACGGGCGCGCCGGTACGGTCCTTCACCGCGCACCCCATCGCGACCACGCCTCGCTCGGTGCGTTCGAGGTTGAGCACGACGCCGCTGAGCCGTACCGACCGGAGTTCGCGGCGAAGCCTCGTCAGGTCCGGCGGCTCCTCGGCGGGGTCGCCCCGGTCGTCGGGGGCGTACAGGGTCGCGAGCTCTTCGTCCGAGAGCGCCGCCAGCGCGATCAGGCCACCGGTGGCCTGGTGGGCCGGGAAGACCATGCCTTCGCGGCTGCCCACCCGCAGGGCCTGCGCGCACTCGACCGAGGCGATGAACCGGACGTTCCGGCCGGTGCGGATGCTGAGGTTCGCGGTCTCGTCGATCCGGTCGACCAGGGCCCGCATCGGCCCGAGGGCCGCGGCGCGGAGCGTGCCGACGTCGGACTGGGCGCGCTCCGCGAGGGCGAGGATGGGGCCCACCCGGTAGGTCCGGTCCTCGTCCTGCACCGCGAAGTCGCGGTAGACCAGCGCGGTCAGCAGCCGGTGGGCCGTGGAGCGGGCGACACCCAGCCGCTCGGCCGCCGCCGAGACCGTGATCGTCCCGTCGATCTGGAGGATCTGCGCGAGCCGGAGGGCATGGTCGACGCTGTTCGACGCGTAGGTCGGCGGGGTCTTCATCGGCTTCGCCATGACCTCGATCCTGACACAGCCTGTTCTGCTATGCAGAATCCTCTGTTCCCGATCCGCCACGTCGGCGGATAGTCGGAGTCATGTCCGATGTGCACGCCATCACGTCGCCGGTCACCGTCACCGCCGAGGACCGGCCCGACCAGCCTCCCGTCAGCCCCGCTCTCGAGGACCTCTACCGCGGCTTCGAGAAGGCGCTGCTCGTTCCGCTGTGGACCGAGATCGGCGACCTGATGCCGCCGCACCCGCGCTCCAACGCGCAACCGCACCGCTGGGAGTGGAGCCGGCTGCTCGAACTCGCCGGCCGCGCCGGGGACCTGGTCCCTGTCGGCCGCGGCGGCGAGCGCCGCGCGATCGCCCTGGCCAACCCCGGCCTGGGCGGCAGGCCCTACGCGACCCCGACCCTGTGGGCCGCGATCCAGTACCTGATGCCGGGCGAGGACGCGCCCGAGCACCGGCACACCCAGAACGCGTTCCGCTTCGTCGTCGAGGGCGAGGGCGTGTGGACCGTGGTCGAGCGCGACCCGGTGCCGATGCGCCGGGGCGACTTCCTGCCCCAGCCCGGTATGCACTGGCACGCCCACCACAACGCGGCGAGCACACCGATGGCCTGGATCGACGGGCTCGACATCCCGTTCCAGTACGGCGTCGAGGGGCAGTTCTTCGACTTCGGCCGGGACACCCTCAGCGAGGAGGAGCACGCCACCCCCGACCGCTCCCGCTCGGAGCGGCTGTGGGGACACCCCGGCCTGGCGCCGGTCTCACAGCTCGGCCACCGCGAGGCCACCCCTCTGCTGCGCTACCGCTGGGCCGACACCGACGCCGCGCTGACCGGCCAGCTCGCGCTGGAGCGGGAGGGGCACGCGGGCACGGTCGAGCCGGGACACGCCCTGGTCCGCTACACCGACCCGGCCACAGCCGGCGACGTGCTCCCGACGATCCGGGCGCAGTTCCACCGGATCACGGCGGGCACGGAGACCGCGCCGTACCGGGAGACCGGCTCGTCGGTCTACCAGGTCTTCGACGGGTCCGGCCGGGTCACCGTCGGCGACCGCTCCTGGACGGTGACCCGCGGCGACCTCTTCGTCGTCCCGTCCTGGCAGCCGCTGTCGATCCGCTCGGAGGCGTCGGCGTCCGACTCCGACTCGGGTGCGCTCGACCTCTTCCAGTTCGGCGACGCCCCGATCCTCACCAAGCTCAACCTGTTCCGCAGCCACACTGAGAGGGGCAGCCGATGAAGCTCGCCACCATCCGCCTGGGTGACCACCGCACCGCCGCCGTCCGCGTCGACGGCGACCGGCTCGTCGAGGTGGGCCCGCCCGACGTCGGCGCGCTGCTGGCCGCACCCGGCGGTCTCGCGGCCGCCGCGGCGGCCGAAGGCCCGCGGCACCCGCTCGCCGGAGCCGACCTCGCCCCGGTCGTGCCGCGGCCGGGCAAGGTCGTCTGCGTCGGGCTGAACTACCAGAACCACATCAAGGAGATGGGCCGCGACCTGCCGGAGTACCCGACCCTCTTCTCCAAGTACGCCGACACCCTCATCGGCGCCACCGACGACATCCGGCGCCCGGTGGAGACCGAGCAGTTCGACTGGGAGGCCGAACTCGCCGTCGTCGTCGGCCGGACGGTGCGCCGGGCGGACGAGGAGCAGGCGATCGCCGCGATCGCGGGGTTCACCGTGCTCAACGACATCACCTGCCGCGACTGGCAGTTCCGGACCCGGGAGTGGCTGCAGGGCAAGAACTGGGACTCGACCACCCCGATCGGCCCGTTCCTCGTCACCGCGGACGAGACCGGCCCGCGGCCCGCGCTCGACATCCGCTGCGAGGTCGACGGCCAGGTGATGCAGAGCGACAACACCGGCGATCTGCTCTTCGACCCGGTCCACCTGGTCCGCTACGTCTCGACGATGGTGCGGCTCAACCCGGGCGACGTGATCGCGACCGGCACCCCCGGCGGCGTCGGCCACGCCCGCAGGCCGCCGGTCTTCCTGAAGGGCGGCGAGCTGGTCGTGACCGAGATCGAGTCGCTCGGCCGGCTCGAGAACCGCGTCGTCCCCGAAGGCGCCTGATGACACGCGATCTCGCCACCACGCTCGCGTGGGCCGGCACCGGAACCCGGCTGTGCGCGTCGGCGATCGCCGGCCTCTCCGAGCAGGAGTACGGCGCCGCGTCGGCCCTGCCGGACTGGACGCGCAAGCACGTCGTGGCGCACCTGGCGGCGAACGCCGAGGCGCTCGGCAACCTGGTCCACTGGGCGCGCACCGGCGAGGAGACCCCGATGTACGCCTCCCCGCGGGAGCGCGCCGAGGGGATCGAGCGAGGCTCCCGGCTGGGCGCGGACGAGCTGACCCGGTGGTTCACGGAGTCGGCCGCGACCCTGGCCGCCGCGATGGCGGCGCTTTCCGATGAGGCGTGGCGGGCCGAGGTGGTGACCGCGCAGGGGCGCACCGTACCGGCGAGCGAGATCCCGTGGATGCGCAGCCGGGAGGTGATGGTGCACGCCGTGGACCTCGCCACCGGGCTCACCTTCGCCGACCTTCCCGACGGCTTCCTGCGGGCGCTGCGGCAGGACATCCGCGCCAGGCGGGGACGCGACGCGGTGCCCGAGGTCGAGGGATCCCCGGCCGAGGTGACCGCCTACCTGGCCGGACGCCCCGCGGCCGGGGTGACCGCCGCCGGCGGCGGCCTCCCACCGACCCTGCCTCCGTGGCTATGACGACAAGGACCGATCCCATGGGCATCCACCCCTCCGGCCGCGCCGACGCGATCGTCATCGGGGGCGGCATCGGCGGCCTGTCCGCCGCGCTCGCCCTGACCCGCCAGGGTCTGCGGGTCAGGGTGTACGAGCAGGCGTCGGTGTTCGGCGAGGTCGGCGCGGGCCTCCAGCTCGCGCCGAACTGCACCCGCATCCTGGACCGCTACGGACTGCTGGGGGAGGCGGCCGCCCTCGGCGTGCTGCCCGAGGCCATGGTCATGAAGGACGCCGTGGACGCCGTCGACCTGACCCGGCTGGATCTCCGCGACCTCGAGCGCCGCTACGGCTACCCCTACCTGGTGATCCACCGCAGCGACCTGCACGAGATCCTGCTCCGCGCCTGTGAGCGGGCGGGCGTCGAGCTCCTGACCGACGCCTGCTGCACGTCGTACGAGAACGTCGGCGGCGGTGCCCGGGTCGGCTTCGCCGACGGCCGCGCCGACGAGGCGGAGGTGGTGATCGCCGCGGACGGACTGCGCTCGGCCGCCCGCGAGCTGCTGGTCCGGGACGAGCCGGTGAGCTCGGCGTACGTCGCCTACCGCGGTGCCGTGCCGTTCGAGAAGGTCGTCGGCAACGGCGTCCACGACAAGGACGTCGTCGTGTACGTCGGTCCCCGCTGCCACTTCGTTCAGTATCCGCTGCGGAGCGGCGAGATGTTCAACCAGGTCGCCGTGTTCGAGTCGCCGAAGGCGCTGGCCGGCGAGGAGGACTGGGGAACCCCGGACGAGCTGGACGCGGCGTTCGCGGGGACCTGCGACCAGGTCCGCAAGGGGCTGCCGCTGATGTGGCGCGACCGCTGGTGGCGGATGTACGACCGTGACCCGATCATGACCTGGGTGACCGGCCGGATCGCGCTGCTCGGCGACGCGGCGCACCCGCCGCTGCAGTACATGGCGCAGGGCGCGATCATGGCGATCGAGGACGGCTGGGTGCTCGGGGAGCACGTCGCCGCCCAGCGCGCGCGGCGGACCGACGGCGGCTCGGGCGTCGACTGGGACGCGGCGCTCGCCGCCTACGAGGCGGTACGGCCCGAGCACTGCCGCCGGGTCGTCACCACCGCCCGGGCGTGGGGCGAGCTGTGGCACCTCGAAGGTGTCCGGAGACTGCAGCGCAACGCCCTCCTGCGCGGCCGCGACGTCCACGACTACTCGTTCGTCGACTGGATCTACGGTCCCACGGCGCTGACCCCCGAGGAGGAACCGGAGATGTTCCGCCCGATTCCCCTCGACACCGTGCCCCTGTGACCAGCGGCCGACGCCGGCTCAGCGGTGTCGATGACCGTCTATGACCGAATACGGCCTTCCGGCTGCTTTTCGGATTTCAAATATTTGTTTTTCGATGAAAAAGGCCATATAGCGAAGATATAGATATTCGTGGGGTTCTTTTCCTTCGCTGCCGGTGTCACGTTTGACCTAGCCCGGCCGGCTGCGGCTCCTGACCCGAAGGAGTCATCGAGAATGAACCCTCGTATGAAGTTGGGAGCCATCGCCGCCGTGGCGGTGGCCGCGATGGGGGCACCCGCGCTGACGAGCAGCGCGAACGCCGTCACCGCATCAGCCGCCCCAGGGGCGCAAGCAGCACCTCCCGGCGGGCAGACCGGCGCGGAGGCGAAGGCCGTACTCCCCGCCGGGCCGACCGGCGCGGAGACGCTTCCCGCCTTCGCTCCGCCCGGTCTCAAGGAGCGCGAACGCGCGATCGCCGGCGCGGACAGAGCCCTCCTGGCGCGGGCAGGGGAGCTCCGCAGGGGACCGGGGGAGGCGTTCGAGCGGCCCGAGGTGATCTCCGGGGTCCGAGGCCTGCTGTTCCTCACCTACCGGCGTACCTACCACGGGCTGCCGGTGTACGGCGGTGACGTGATCGTGGCCACCGACAGGACCGGCGGCGTGGTCCACTCCGTCGTCACCGGTCAGAAGGCGAGGCTGGACGTCGCCACCGAGGCGCGGGTCGGCGCGGACGCCGCCGCCTCCGCCGCCCGTGCCGAACTGCCCGTCGTACGGAGCGCCGGCACGCCCAGGCTCGTGGTCCACGCGGCGACCGAGCGTCCCCGCCTGGCCTGGGAGGTCACCGTCACCGGGGAGAGGGAACGGCTCCCCAGCGTGCTGAACGTCTTCGTCGACGCGCTCGACGGAACCGTCTTCGACACCTCCGAGCAGGTCAGGGAGGGCGCCGGCCACGGCTTTTACAACGGCCGGGTGACCATCGACACCCTTGCCCTGCCGGGCGGCGGCCACGCCATGACCGACCCGACCCGCCCGGGGCTGAGCTGCGGCACCTCCCGCGGTCCCCTCAGCAAGGCGACCGACACGTGGGGCGACGGGAACGGGACGAACCCGGAGACCGCCTGCGTCGACGTCGTGTACGCGGCCCAGAGACAGTGGGACATGCTCCGGGACTGGCTGGGGCGCGCCGGTGTCACCGGGACGGGACGCACCTTCCCCGCCCGCCTCGCCGACGAGCAGGGCCATCCCTACTGGAACGGCTCCGCGGTCATCGTCCGCCGCGACTCGCCCGGCGGTGGATACGTCACCCCGCTCGACGTGATCGCGCACGAGTACGCCCACGCCGTCTTCGCGTCCTCCGGCTCCGGCGGCGAGGGCAGCGGGAACGAGACGGGCGGCCTGAACGAGTCCACCGGCGACATCTACGGAGCCCTGACCGAGCACTACGCCGGCAACCCCAACGACCCGCCGGACTACACCTACGGTGAGGAGGTCAACCTGGCCGGCACCGGGCCGCTGCGTTACATGTACAACCCCGCACTCGCGGGCGACCCGAACTGCTTCAGCGCCACGGTCCCCAAGACCGAGGTGCACGCGGCGGCCGGCCCGCAGAACCACTGGTTCTACCTGCTCGCCGAGGGCACCAGCCCCGGCGGAGGCAAGCCGAACAGTCCCACCTGCGTGGGTTCCGTGACGCTGACCGGCATCGGGATACGCAAGGCCGGGGAGATCTTCCAGAGCGGGCTCAACCTCAAGACCCTTCCCTGGACGCACGCCAAGGCGCGGGCGGCGACCGTCAGGGCGGCCGGCATCCTCTATCCCGGCAGCTGCCTGGAGGTGAACGCGGTCAAGGCCGCGTGGAGAGCCGTCAACGTCCCCGCGCAGCCCGGCGAGCCGATCTGCGACTGAGGCGGATCTCCACCCCGTCCGCCCCGGCCTGTGCTCCGGATCCGCCCCGGCCTGCGGCTCCGGCCGGCCGGTCGCCTCGAAGCCGGGCGGCGCGTCCGGCATGAAGACCGTTCTGTTCCGGGCCCCCGAGGGGGTTGGCCGACCCCACGAACCGGCGCGCCGCCCACGGTGGGAGCGGACGAACACCGCCGCTCCCACCGGCCCTATGCTCGTCCGGAGCAGAGCCAGGAGGGGTGCCGGTGTCGAAGCTGGATGAGATCTGTGCGTGGCTGCGGCATCGGCTGCCGGACCTGCTCGCCGAGAACCGGGTGCCCGGCGCGGCGGTGGCGGTCTGCGCCGGCGACGAGATCGCCGACGTCGCGGCCGGGACGCTGAGTACGGCCACGGGCGTCGAGGCCACGGTCGACTCCCTCTTCCAGATCGGCTCGATCACCAAGGTGCTGACCGCGACGCTGGCCATGCAACTGGTCGACGAGGGGAAACTGGACCTCGACGCTCCGGTGCGGACCTATCTCCCCGCGTTCCGGATCGGCGACGAGCGGGCGGCCGAGCGGATCACCGTGCGGCAGCTGATGTGCCACGTCGCGGGTTTCGAGGGGGACGTCTTCACCGACACCGGCAAGGGCGACGACTGCATCGAGAGGTATCTGGGCGTCCTGCACCAGGTGCCGCAGCTGTTCGAGCCCGGCGAGATGTTCTCCTACAACAACGCCGGCTACTGCGTGCTGGGCCGGATCGTCGAGGTCGTACGGGGGAAGCCGTTCGACGACTGCATGCGGACGCACCTGTTCACGCCCCTGGGCCTGACCCACGCCGCGAACGATCCGTACGAGGCGATCATCCACCGCACGGCGGTGGGACACATCGAGCGGACGCCGGGGGCCCCGCCTGAGCCGACCCATGTCTGGGCGCTGGCGCGCTCGAACGCGCCGGCCGGGTCGATGCTGGCGATGCGCCCTCGCGATCTGCTGGTCTTCGCCCGCATGCACCTCGCCGGCGGCCTGGGCCCGGACGGCGGCTCCGTGCTGAGCCCGGCGAGCGTCAGGGCCATGCGGCGGCCACAGGTCACGCTGCCCGACAGCGAACAGGGCACGGCCTGGGGCCTGGGCTGGGAGCTCTTCGACCTCCCGGGCGGCACGGTCTTCGGCCACGACGGCAACACCATCGGCCAGTCGGCGTTCCTGCGCGCGGTGCCCGGGCGTGACGTGGCGGTGGCGATCGTCACCAACGGCGGTCTGCCGCGGCGGGTGTTCGCCGAGATCGGGGGCCGCGTGCTCCGCGAGCTCGGCGGTGTCGAGCCGCCCGGGCAGCCGGCACCCGATCCGGCCGCGCCCCCGCTGGACGCGTCCCGATACGTCGGCACCTACGAGTCGAGCACGTGTGAGACCACGGTGAGCCGGGACGAGGAGGGACGGCTGTGGCTGGAGCGCGTTCCCATCGGGATCACCGCCGAGCTGGACGAGGCGCCGTACCGGACGGAACTGGTGGCCTGGCGCGGTGACACGCTGCTCCCGGTCGAACCCGAGCGCGGCGTCCACGCGCCGCTCGCGTTCCTCGGTGACGACGGACAGGGACGCGCGCTGTACCTGCACACCGGCCGGGCCGACAGGCGGGTGTCGCCCTGAGCGACCCGCACCGGCCTTCTCCTCGATGACACGTACGGCGACCCGCCGGGCGCGGTGACCGCCGGGCGGGTTTCGCGCGCCTTCCACCACCCTCACCGTGGCGATCAGTTTGTGCGGACAGACGAATGCGGCCCTGAACATTCGATGAACGTGACGAACACCGGTGGGGGGATTGCGTCCCACTATCTTCGGGTGGATGTGGAAAGCGCTGCCGTGAGCACGGCCGACGGTTCCGAGGACACGCGCGGGCCCGCGGACGGCGATCGTGTGCTGACGGTTCGCGACCTGTCGGTCGAGATCCGGCGCGGCGAAAGGGTCGTCCGCCCCGTCTCGGGCGTCGACCTGGTGCTGAACCGCGGTGAGACCCTGGGGATCGTCGGCGAGACCGGATCCGGCAAGTCCATGACCGGCCTCGCGATCATGGGCATGCTGCCGGCCGGGGGCCGGGTGACCGGCGGATCGATCGACCTGGGCGGCGAGCAACTCGTCGGGCTTCCCGCGGCGCGGTACCGGGCCATTCGCGGCAACGACATCGCGATGGTCTTCCAGGACTCGATGACGGCGTTGAATCCGACTCGGCGGATCGGTGAACAGGTCGCCGAACCGGTGCGTCTGCACCGTGGCGCGTCGAAGCGGGCCGCGCGCGGGCGCGCCGAGGAGATGCTCGCCCTGGTCGGGCTGCCGCGGCCGGCCGAGCGGCTGGACGACTACCCGCACCAGCTCTCGGGCGGCATGCGGCAGCGCGTGATGATCGCGATGGCGCTGGTGTGCGAGCCACGGGTCGTCATCGCCGACGAGCCGACCACGGCGCTCGACGTCACGATCCAGGCGGAGATCCTCGACCTCCTCGACGACCTCAGGTCCCGGCTGGGCATGTCGATGATCCTCATCACGCACGACATGGGGGTGATCGCCCGGCACGCCGACCGTGTCGGGGTGATGTACGGCGGGCGCGTCGCCGAGACCGGGCCGACGCCCGTGCTCTTCAGCCGGACGCGGCACCGCTACACGCACGCGCTGCTGTCCTCGATCCCCTCGCTCACCCACGACCGGCGCGAGGAACTCTTCAGCATCCCGGGCGCGCCGCCGGACCTGACCGTGGCCCAGATCGGCTGTCCCTTCGCGCCGCGCTGTGACGCCGCGACGGACCGGTGCCGCGAGGAGCGGCCGGCACTGTCGGCGGAGGAGGACGGCCACGCCTACGCGTGCCTGCATCCGGCCTCCGGGCCGGCGGCCAGGGTCCGCGCGCGGTTCGCCACCCCGCCGGCGATCGTCCCCGAGCGGGGGGCGGCGCCCCGGTTGAGCGTCGTCGACCTGAGGCGCGAGTACCCGGCGGGCGGTGGGGGTCTCCTCGGCGGGCGCCGTACCGTGAAGGCGGTCTCCGGCGTGAGTTTCGAGGTGGCGGCCGGCGAGACGTTCGGGCTCGTCGGAGAGTCGGGCTGCGGCAAGTCCTCCCTGGGCAGGATGCTCGTGGCCCTGGACCGGCCCACCTCCGGAGAGGTGATCTTCGACGGCGAGCCGGTCACCCGGATGAGCGCGCGTGCGCTCGGGGCGCGCCGTACCCAGCTGCAGATGATGTTCCAGGACTCGAACGCCTCCCTCGACCCCCGGATGCGCATCGGCACGATCCTGCGTGAACCCCTGGCGATCCAGGGCGTCGGCAGCCGCGCCCAGCGGACCGCCCGTGCTCGCGAGCTGCTGCGGGACGTCGGCCTGCCCGCCGGCGTCATGGAACGCTACCCCCACGAGCTCTCCGGGGGACAGCGGCAGCGTGTGGGCCTGGCCCGCGCGCTCGCCCTGGACCCGAAGGTGCTGGTCGCCGACGAGCCGGTCAGCGCGCTGGACGTCTCCATCCGCTCCCAGGTACTCAACCTGATGCGCCGCATCCAGCTCGAGCGCGGGCTCAGCAGCGTGGTGATCTCACACGACCTCGCGGTCGTGCGGTACCTGGCCGACCGGGTCGGTGTCATGTACCTGGGCAAGCTGGTCGAGATCGGCACCACCGAGGAGGTGTACGGCGCCGCCGCGCACCCCTACACCGCGGGGCTGCTCGCGGCGGTCCCGGACGCGGACCCGGAGACACGGCGTCAGCGGGGTGACCTGAGGGTGCGAGGCGAGCTGCCGAGCCCCATCGAACCGCCCAGCGGCTGCCGGTTCCGCACCCGGTGCGCGCTGGCGACCGGCCTGTGCGCCGAGACGGAACCCCCCTTGAACCCGATCACCGACACACACCGGGTCGCCTGCCACCACCCGTTGCAGCCGAAGCGGCCCGTGGAGCCGACGACGCGATGACACATTCCCGGTACGCACCAGCAGGGACACGCCCGCAGACCACGCGGAGAGAGGATTCGCACAGATGACCTGGTACGTGGTCCGACGCCTGGCCGTCTCGTTCCTCGTTCTGCTCGGGATCTCCGCGGTGGTCTTCTTCCTCCTGCACCTCGTCTCGGACAGCCCGGGGCGCGTCGTCCTGGGACAGCGCGCCTCGCCCGAGGCGGTGGCGGCCTTCAACCAGGAACACGGGTTCGACCGCCCGGTCGTCGTGCAGTACGTCGGCTACCTCGGCCGGCTCGCGCACGGCGACCTGGGGAGGTCCTACAAGCTGAACGAGAACGTGGGGACCCTGCTGCGGCAGAACGCCGGCCGCAGCGCGATGCTCTCCCTGGCAGGCCTGGTCCTGGCGCTGCTGATCGCCGTCCCGCTCGGCATCCTGCAGGCGGTCAGACGCAACGGCTTCGTCGACCGGTTCGCCACGGCGGTGTCGTACGTGCTCTACGCGACACCGTCGTTCCTGCTCGGGCTGATACTGATCGCCGTCTTCAGCCAGACCCTGCCGCTCTTCCCGGCGGAGGCATCCCAGTCGCACTCCCCGTGGGTGGTCTTTACCGATCCGCGAGCCATGGCGCTTCCCGTCATCACGCTCGCCGTCACCAGCGTCGCGATCTTCGCCCAGTACCAGCGCTCCTCCGCCCTGGACCAACTCGGCCAGGACTACATCAGGGTCGCGAGAGCCAAGGGACTCCCGGAACGGCTGATCCTGACGCGTCACCTGCTGCGCAACGCCTGCCTGCCGCTGATCACACTGGTCGGCACGCTCGTCCCCACGCTCCTGGCGGGCAACCTGATCGTCGAGTCGCTCTTCAACTACCCCGGCCTGGGCCTGCTGTTCCTCAACAGCCTGCAACGCGAGGACTACCCGGTGCTCCTCGCCTACACCCTCATCGGCGGCGTCCTGACCGTGGCCGGCAACTTCGCCGCCGACCTCGTGGTCGCGGTCGCCGACCGCCGAATCGAGCTGAGAAAATGACCTCACGAGACGTGGACGCCATGACCACCACGACGGACGCCGGGGCACGGCCCGAGGCCGAGAGCGCGACGGCGAGGAACCCGTTCCCGGCGTGGCCGGTGCTGCGCTGGTCGCGGCAGAACCCGCTCGGTCTCATCGGCGGCCTGCTCCTGGTGCTCCTGGCCGGGTTCTGCTTCCTCGGCCCGCTGTTCCACCACACCAACCAGACCGACGTGGACCTGGTCAACGCGGCCCTGCCCCCCGGTCCGGGACACCCGCTCGGGACGGACACCAACGGGTTCGACGTGCTGGGACGGCTGATGGAGGGCGGCCAGGTGTCCCTGCAGATCGGGCTCCTCGCCGCGATCTTCGCGACCACGATCGGCACCGTCTACGGCGCCGTCGCCGGACTCGCCGGGGGAGTGGTCGACGGGTTCCTGATGCGGCTGGTCGACGTCATGCTGTCGGTGCCGTTCCTGTTCTTCGTCCTGATCCTGTCGGCCCGCTTCCACGCGAACGCCCTGTCGCTGAGTCTCGTCATCGGCGCTTTCTCCTGGCTCGTCTCCGCCCGGCTGGTCCGCGGTGAGGTTCTGACGCTGCGGGTACGGGAGTTCGTGCTGGCCGCACGGGTGATGGGCGCGTCCCGCCGGAGACTCATCCTCACCCATCTGATCCCGAACGCGCTCGGCGTGATCATCGTCAACATCACCTTCCAGGTCGCCGACGCGGTCCTCGTCGTCGCCGCCCTGGGATTCCTGGGCTTCGGCCTGACCTACCCCACCGCGGACTGGGGCAGCCAGCTCGCCAGCGGTGTCACCTACATCTCCGCCGACTACTGGTGGCTGATCTATCCCGTCGGCGTCTGCATCGTCCTGACGGTGCTGGCGCTCAACCTGCTCGCGGACGCCCTCCGCGACGCGGTCGGGCGACGGGCCGACTGACCGTCCCCGCGTTCTCACCCCTCCGCGCATCTCCACCCCACATGTAGGGAGCCATCAATGACGCACGTGCCCGGTAAGCAGCGAGGACGCCTCTCCGTGGCTCTCGCCGCCGCGCTCGCGGTGCTCGCCACAGCGTGCACCGGCGGCGGGGGCGCGACGAAGGACGTCGCCGCCGGCTACAGCGCCCAGCCGAAACAGTCGGGCAACCCCAAGGACGGCGGGACGGCCACGGTCGCGCTGACCCCGGGACTCAGCCCCAACTACATCTACCCCTACCCGCCGGCGTCCGCCAACGGGACCGTCATCGCCCGCGGACTGATGTGGCGTTCCCTCTACCGGCCCAGCGGAGAGGGCGACCAGATCGTGGACGCCGAGCTGAGCCTGGCCGAGGCCCCCGCCTACAGCCCCGACCGCAAGACCGTGACCGTCAAGATGAAGGACTACAAGTGGTCCAACGGCACCCCGGTCACGGCCGGTGACGTCGTCTTCTCCCTCGCCCTGCTCAAGGCCGCACTCGCGGAGAGCCCGGCCAACTGGAGCTTCTACACCCCGGGCCAGTTCCCCGACGGGGTCACGGCGGAGGCCACCGCGCCGGACACGCTCACCCTCGGGCTGAAGACCGCGTACAACCCGTCGTACCTGCTGTCCATGCTGACGCTGCTGTACGTGATGCCCTCCACGGAGTGGAACATCGCCCGCACCGGGGGACCGCACCTGGACTACACGAAGCCGAAGAACGCGACGGCGATCTACAAGTACCTCACGAAGGAGTCGGAGTCCCAGTCCACCTTCGCCGGCAACCCGCTCTGGCAGGTGGTCAACGGCCCGTACCGCCTCAAGAGCTTCGACCCGACGACCGGTTCGTTCTCCCTGGCGCCCAACGAGTCCTACAGCGGCCCGGGTGAGTCGCGGCTCGACCAGATCGACTTCAAGGCCTTCACCTCCGCCGCCGCGGTGCTCAACCAGTTCAAGGCCGGCACCCTGACCGTCGGCACGCTGGACTCCAGCTTCATCACCCAGATCGACGCGCTGAAGGCGAAGGGATACAACGTCTACGGCGCCCCCGCGCCCGCCCGGTTCGACTCGTTGACCATCAACTTCAAGAACACCGTCGACAACTTCGACAAGGTCATCTCGCAGGCGTACGTCCGGCAGGCCCTGCAGCGCCTGATCGACCAGCCGGGCTACATCGCCGGCCGGGGCATCTACAACGGCGCCGGTTCCCCGAACTACAGCACGGCGGGCGACGGCTCCCCCTACCCGCCCGGGTTCGGCGGCAACCCGCCCTACCCGCACGACCCCGCCGCCGCCGAGAAGCTGCTCACCGACAACGGCTGGAAGGTGGTGCCGGGCGGCGCCACCACCTGCGTGCGCCCCGGCACCGGGGCGGGCGAGTGCGGCGCCGGCATTCCGCAGGGGCAGAGGATCGGCTTCACCCTGGCCTCCGCGAACACCCCGGCGTACGTCGGCGCCCGCGACATCGCGTTCGCCTCGGCGGCCAAGAAGCTCGGCATCGAGGTCAGGATCGTGACCAAGGCGCTCAACTACATGTACGCCAACTACGGGAACACCTTCGCGCCCGCCACCAAGAACGAGTGGGCGATGCAGGACTACGGGCCGCTGTACCTCGCGGCCGGGTACCCGAGCAGCAACACGGTGTTCAACGCGGAAGGCAGCTTCAACCTGGGCAGCTACCAGAACGCCGAGGTGGACAAGCTGATCGAGGCCTCGACGTTCGGAGCCGACCCGAAGGCCCTGTCGGCCGAGGTGACCCGCCTCGCCGAGGACCTGCCCGTGCTCTTCTTCCCGACACCCCACACCCTGGTCGTGTGGAAGGACACCCTGTCCGGTCCGCAGTCGTCGTTCAAGGCCCTGATCAGCTTCCTGTACACCCCGGAGCTTTGGTACTTCCACGACTAGTTCGACCGCCGGTCGGCCCGCGGCCCGCACGGCCGCCGAGCCGGCCGGCGTCCAGGAGGACACATGCCCAGCGAGCGCCCATGATCCCCGGCGCGGACACCTTCGCCCGGCCGCTCCGCCACATCGACCCGGAGGCCGCCGACCTCGACGATCTCGAAACGGTGCGCGACCTGGTCGGCGACGCGCGGGTGGTGGCCATCGGCGAGGGAGCGCACAACATCACCGAGTTCTACGAGCTCAGGGACCGGCTGTTCCGGATCCTCGTCCGGGAGCTCGGGTTCACGGGTTTCGCGATGGAGTCCGGCTTCGCCGAGGGACTGGCCGTCAACGAGTGGATCCACGGGGGAGCGGGACAGGTCGAGGCGGTCGCCCGCGACGGCATCACCTACCGGTTCGGCGAGTGCGAGCCGATGCGGCGGCAGCTGCGCTGGATGCGCCGGTGGAACTCCGAGAACCCGGCGAAGGTCGGCTTCTACGGAATGGACCTTCCCGGCTCGTCCACGTCACCCGGGCCGGCGGTACGCGCCTGCCTCGACCGGATGCCGGGACTCCCCGGTGACGAGGAGCTCCTTCGCCTGAGCGACCTGGGAGGCCGGACGGAGGCGGCGGTCCGCTACGAGGCGATGCCCGCCGCCGACCGTGCCCGGCTGATCGAGGGGCTCCGCGGGCTGGGGGAGCGCGCGCTCCTGCTCGACGACGAGATCGTGCACCGGTGCGCGGCCTCGCTCCACGCGTTCGTCGAGGAGCTGGACGCGCCCCCGGCTGGGCCGTACCCGCGGGAGGTGTTCATGGCGGAGACCGTGGACTGGATCCTCGGGCGGGAACGGCGCATCGTCGTGAGCGCCCACAACGCGCACGTCCGGCGTTCGCCGTTCCTGGGCCGGCCGATGATGGGCGGCCTGCTCGCCCCCCGGCTGGGAGCCGGCCTCGTCGTCATCGGGATGACCTACGGCTCGGGCCCGGAGGTCCGGTTCACGCAGCGTTCCCCGCGCCCGTTCGACTGTGACGTCTCCCTCGGAACGCGGACCCCGCCGCCGAACTGCATCGAGTCGCGGCTGGACCGCATCGGCCCGCCCGTGGTCGTCGCCGACCTCCACCGCGCGCCGGCCGAGTTCCTCGACGGTGTCGACGGCACGCTCGCCGGTGGCGGTCTCGACCCCGTCGACGACTTCCCGGCGGCCTACGACGCGTTCGTCCACGTCCGCCGGGCCACCCGGATCCCCGGCGCGTTCGAGCGGCTCCGCGCGGAGTTCGAGGCGGCCGCCGAGCCGGAGGAAGACGAGCCGGAGGAAGAACAGCCCGCACCCCCTGAAGAGCCGGAGTCACCGTGACCGTTCCCTACCCGCCCGCCCGCACCGTCGAGGCCTTCGAGGACGTCGCGGGCGTCCGTGTGCCGGACCCGTACCGCTGGCTGGAGGAGGAAACCCCCGAGGTGCACCGATGGCAGCGGCGACAGGCCGAACTCGCCGCCGCCGTCATCTACGACGGGCAGGACCCGGAGGCCGTCCGGGACCTGATCCGGGCATACGACAGCGCCCGTCCGGCCCTGCCGAGATACGCGGCCGGCCGCTGGTTCCGCGCCGTGACCCCGCCGGACGGCGCGGCGCCCACGGTGGTCGTCGCCGACCGGCCGTTCGGCGCCGGACGAGCGGTGATCGACCTGGCCGAGTTCGGCGGCGAGGAGAACCCGGCGTTCCTGTCCTGGCTGGCGCCGGCGCCGGACGGCCGCGTCCTGGCCCTGGGCGTCTGCACCGACGGCAGCGAGCACAACACCATCCGGCTCATCGAGGTGGCCTCGGGACGGGTGCTCGACGGCGCGCCGGAGCAGATCCTGCACAGCGCGTGGGCCGGAGGTGTCTCGTGGCTGCCCGACAGCGGCGGCTTCTACTTCTTCGCCCTTACCGGCTCACCGCAGGAGTTCCGGCAGGCGGTCTTCCTGCACCGGCTCGGCACCGCGCCCGGGAACACCACCGTGGAACCGATCCCGGTCGGAGAGGGCTCCCGGGAGTACACACTCGTCCAGATGTCACCGGACGGCCGGTGGGCCGTCGCCGCCCACCGAGTGGGCAGTCCGATCCCCGTCGCGGTGCGCGACCTGTCCGAGCCCGGGACGGCGTGGCGTCCCTTCGTCACCGACTGCCCCGGCACGATCGCCGGTCACATCGTCGGCGACCACTACATCGCCGTGACCGATGTCGCGGCCCCTCGCGGACGGGTGATCGCCATCCCGCTCGACGCGGCCGACCCCGGCGACCCGGCGGGATGGACCGAGCTCGTCCCGGAGGGCGACACGGTGCTGCGGTCCCTGCTCCCGGTCGGTGAGCACCTGTACCTCAGCGAGTTCGACCAGACGTTCGCCAGGGTCCGGATCATCGATCGCTCGGGCGCCGCCGCCGGCGAGGTCCCCCTCCCCGGCCGCGGGGCGCTCGCCGCCCCCTTCTTCGCGCTGACCGCCCTGGCCGCCGGTGCTCCCGCCGACGACTTCGTCTTCGCCTTCTCCACGCCGACCAGCTCCTGGGGCGTCTACCGGCACCGCCCCGGCGAGACGGAGCTCGAAACGCTGTCGGCCCCGGCGATCACCCTCGACGCCGAGCTGGAAGCGGGACTGGCCCTCGCACCCGACGGCGTCGCGGTCCCGTACCACGTGGTGCGCCCGGCAGGGAGCGACCCGGCATGTGCGGCACCGGCACTGATCTCCGCGTACGGCGCGGCGAACGTGCCACTCCTGCCCCAGTACCAGCCCGACATGGCCGCCTTCGTCGCCGCCGGAGGCGTCCTCGTCCAGGCGTACCTGCGCGGGGGCGGCGAGTTCGGCCGGGACTGGTACCGGGCCGCGCATCGGGAGAGGCGACACGTTCGCGACACCGACCTCGTCGCGGTCGCCGAACACCTCATCGCCACGGGCCTCACGACCGCCGACCGGCTCGCGGTGACCGGCGGGTCCGACGGCGGCCTCATGTGCGGGGTCGCCGTCACCACGCGGCCGGATCTGTGGCGCGCCGTACTGCCCCGGGAGCCCCTGCTGGACCTCGTCGGCGGCACCCGCGACCCCTACCTCGACTTCGTCATCCGCAAGGCCTGGGCGGACCCGGACGATCCGGCGGAGGTCCGCAGGCTCCTCGGGCTGTCGCCGTACCAGCTGGTCGGCCCCGGGGTCTTCCCGGCGGTCTACATCCAGGCCGGGGCGACCGATCCACGGTGCCGGCCCTGGCACGCGCGCAAGTTCGCCGCACGGATGCAGGCCGCCCAGGAGGGAGAGGCGCCGATCCTGCTGCACGTCTTCGACAACGCCGGCCACGGCGCGGCGACCCCCCACGACGTCGCGGTCGCGCAGGACACCGAATGGCTGGCGTTCCTGATCGGGACACTCGGCCTGCGGGGACGTCTCAGTCGTCCGGGGCCGACCTGATGGACATCAGGCGCAGCTGCAGCATGGCCGACAGGCGCGCGTTCGGGTCCTTGAGGTCGATGCGGCCGACCTCGGCCGCGCGGCGCAGCCGGTAGCGGAACGTGTTGGGGTGGACGTACATCGCGGCGGAGGCCACCGCGACGTCGCCGAAGGCGTCGAGCCAGGCGCGCAGCGTCTCGACCAGGCTGCTCTGGTTCTCCTCGTCGTAGGCGACGACGCGCGCGACGGAGCCGCTGGGGAGGTCCCCGCGCGGGACGAGATCGGCGAGTTCGAGCAGCAGCGCCTCGACGTGGACGTCGTCCAGGAGGGCCACCTGCTGCCCGGCGGCTCCGGAGCGCAGGACGCGCAGTGCCCGTTCGGCCCCCGAGCGTGATCGGGCGAGTGCCGAACTGTCCGTGGCGAGCTGTCCCACCCCGACCAGCGGGCGCAGGCGGGAACCGACCCGGGCCAGGAACTCGGTGGCGATCCAGACCGCACGTTCCTCGGCGTCCTGCCGGTTCTGCGGAAGGGGGAGGATGCCGTAGGTGACGTCGCCGATCAGCGCCGCGGCGGCGCGCGGGTGTACGGCGGACAGGTGCATGGCGAACGCGTCGGCGAGCCGCTTGCGTTCGGCGGCGAGCAGCGCCGGCAGGGGATGCCCGGTCGTCGAACCGACGACGGTGAGCGCGAGGACGACCGAGGGCTCGTCCTTCAGGCCGAGGCGGCGAACCGCCTCCAGCGATCCCGGCCCGCTTTCGAGGGCGGTGCTCAGCAGCTCCACCCGCAGCCGCCGCTCCCTGTCCGTGTCGGCGCGCTGCCACACCATGTGCATCGCGACGAGCTTGGACGCCTCGTAGAGCGCCTGGCTGCGTTCCTCGCTCAGGGGCTCGGAAACGATCACCCAGATCGTGCCGAGGATCTCGTCCCCGGCGCGCACCGCGATCGCCGCGCGGGGCAGGGGCGGCTGCAACATGTCGTCCGTCTCGGGCAGGGGCGCCACGAAGACGGGCCTGTCGCTGCGGTAGATCGCCTGGAACACCCCGCGCTCCTCCAGGATGCGGGTGTAATGCTCCGGGACCTGCCGGCCGAGGATCGTCTGCACCCGCGACGGGTCCGTCTCCTCCTGCCGGCTGGAGAAGGCCAGCAGACGCGAGTTGCGGTCCTCGATGGTGACGGGGGCGTCGAGCAGCGCGGCGATGGCGTTGGCGACCGCGAAGAGGTCACCGGACCGGATCCGGCCGAACGTGTGGGCATCGGTGTCGTCCAGGCCGCTCTCGGCGGTCAACGTCCGGAGCATCCCCGTCAGGTGCGTCCACGACGCGCCGCGGGCGAACGAGAGAACCACCACGCCCGATTCGCGTGCCGCCGTGACGAGCCGTTCGTCGGGTACGACAGGCGCACGGACCACCAGCCCGGCGGCGTCGTGCCGCCCGAGCCGGGTCACGACCCGCGCGATGTCGGCGGGGTCGTGCAGGCCGACGCCCATCACCAGCGCGCCGCCCGGCAGCTCCGGCTCGTCGAGCGGGTCGTAGATGACGACGCCGCCGATGTCGCGGGCGAGCTCGACGTCGCCGCAGACCACGTCAAGCAGAGTGGTACCGAGTTCCTCCAGGACGCGCCCGAGGCCGGCTCGCGGGAGATTGGTCGCAGGGACAAGCACGCGCCTGAAGTTAGCGCAGCGCGGGCGCATCGCCCTTCGTCCCATGTGACGAAATGACGCCGTCCCGTTCGTCGAACGGGACGGCCTCGTCTCTCATTGGGGAGGAACGGGCACCCATTTCGTCGCGACCGTGACGGCCTCCAGGACGTCCGGGATCGGGGTGACACCGAGCCCGGGGCCGGTCGGCACGGCGAGGTGTCCGTCCTCAAGGCGGAACGGCGGCGTGATGTCGGTCCGGTAGTAGCGGTCGGACGCCGAGGTGTCGCCGGGCAGGAGGAACCCGGGCAGCGCGGCGAGCGCGACGTTGGCGGCGCGGCCCACTCCCGTCTCGAGCATGCCGCCGCACCAGACCGGGACACCGTGCGCCGCGCAGACGTCGTGGATCCGCCTGGCCTCGAGGTAACCGCCCACGCGACCCGGCTTGATGTTCACCACCTGGCAGGCTCCGAGCGCGATCGCGTCGGCGGCGGCGCGGGCGGAGACGATCGATTCGTCGAGGCAGATCGGTGTGGCGATCCGCGTGGCGAGCTCCGCGTGCCCGATGAGGTCGTCCTCGGCCAGGGGCTGCTCCATCAGGAGCAGGTCGAACGGGTCGAGCCGGGCCAGGTGCCGGGCGTCGCCACGCCGGTAGGCGGTGTTGGCGTCGACCTGCAGCGCGATGTCGCCGAACCGTTCGCGTACGGCGCGGACCGGCTCGACGTCCCAGCCGGGCTCGATCTTCAGCTTGATCCGCAGGTAGCCCGCGTCCAGGTACGCGGCGACCGCGTCGAGCAGCGCGGGGATCGACTCCATGATCCCTACGGACACCCCGCACGGCACGGTGTCGCGGACGGCGCCGAGGGCGTGGCCGAGGGCGACGCCGCGGGCGCGAAGATCCGCGTCCAGAACCGCCGTCTCCAGCGCGGCCTTGGCCATGCGATGACCCTTGAACGCGGCCAGGGCCGGGGCGACCTTGTGCGCGTCCAGGTCCGTCACCCCGGCCAGCGCCGGGACCAGGAAACGGCTCAGGACGTCGGCCGAAGCGTGCGTGTACTCCGAGGAGTACAGGGGCGCCGTCCCCGCGCCGCATTCGCCCCACCCCTCGGCGTCGTCGGTGACGACGCGCAGCAGGAGGGCCTCCCGTACGGTCTCCGTGCCGAACGACGTCCGGAAGGGTGACACGAGCGGCACCTCGATGGTGCGGATCTCGACCCCGATGACCTTCACTTCGTCTCCTCCTTGTCCACGATGTACCAGCCCGCGCGGTCGAAGCCGCGCACCCGCGCGCCCTCGGCGAGCAGCTCGCCGAGAACGTCCCGTACCGCCCTGCGCCACTCCGCGGCGCAGGCCGGGTCGCTCTTCCGCAGGGTCTCGATGTCGGCGGGGACGCCGACGAGCACGGTGCGCGCGCCGGCGCGTCCGGGGACCGGCCCGCCCGCGGCGGAGACGCCCAACGCCACGGCCGCGCCCCCCACGCGGGCGGCCTCCGCGGCGGCGGGCCTGGGCCGCCCTTCACAGGCCGCCTCGGCGTCGGGCGACTCCAGCCGCCACCGGACCATGATCCGGTCGGTGTCGTCGCTGCGGTTGATGTCGTCGTCCATCGGGCCGTAGAAGTTCGGCAGGTACTCGTCCGGATCGGCGGCCAGCTTGGCGATGTTGAAGTACGCGTTGCGGCGTATCAAGGGGTCGTAGGTCCAGCAGATCTCGCCGGCACCGCGCGACATCGCCCAGGCACGCTGGTGCAGCTTCAGCGCGAAACCGACGTTGCGTCCCTGCACGCGCGCCGACACCCCGGCGATGTGGCTGTACAGCGCCTCTCGCGCCGGTGGGGAGAAGAAGCCGAAGCAGGCGCCCACCAGCTCGCCCTCATCGAAGGCGCCGCTCACGTAGCCGCCCACCTTCGACATCGCGCGCAGCAGGTCGGCCGTCACCGGAGGGTTGTTCTCGCCGGTGCGCCAGATGCGCTCGTACAGGCGGCGGACGGCCTCGAGCTCGCCGATGCCGTCCAGGAGGCGGATGTCGATGCCCGCGGTGTGCGCGGCGGCCTCGGCCACGGCGCACGCCGCGTCGACGGCCCGGGACTCGCGACGGTCGCGGATGAGATCGGTCACGCCGGCCATGGTTTCAGCCGATCCCGTCCCGTAGATGGTCCGGCAGTATGGGACGACGGGGCCCGTTTCGTCCGGACGGACAACCCTCCGCCGCCAGCAGTTCGGCGACCAGCGCGGTGAGCAGCCGCGTCCGCTTCGGCAGCTCCGCCGTGAACAGGTGCTCGTCATCGGCGTGCGCGCCGCCGCCGACCGCCCCCAGCCCGTCGAGGGTGGGGGTGCCGACACCCGCGGTGAGGTTCCCGTCGGAGGCGCCGCCGACGGCGACCGAGGTGAGCGGACCGGCCCCGAGGCCGTCCGCGAGCCGGCACGCCCGCTCGAACAGGTCCTTCGACGCCGTGGCCGTGAGCGGCGGCCGGTTCGGGCCGCCCCTGACCTCCACGACGGCGCCGGACGGCTCCGGCCGCAGGCCTCGCATCGCGGTGTGGACACGGTGCTGCTCGGCGGCGTTCCATACCCGGACGTCGACCTCGAAGCGCGCCGACCCGGGAACGGTGTTCGCCGCGGTGCCCCCTTCCAGGCGGGTGGGCGTGACGGTCGTGCCCAGCTCGGGATCGCCCAGCTTCACCACGGCCATGATCTGGCGGGCCAGCTCGACCGTCGCGTTCACGCCGCGCTCCGGCTCCAGACCGGCGTGCGCGGCCCGTCCCCGCACCAGCACCTCGTAGCGCGACACGCCCTTGCGTTCGGTCTTCAGGGCTCCGCCGGGCCCGGCGGCCTCCAGGACCAGCGCGGCCGAACACCGTCGTGCCTCGTTCTCGATGAGCTCCCGTGACGAGGGCGATCCCGGCTCCTCGTCGCCGGTGACGAGGAGGGTCACGCCGTCCAGGTCGTCCAGTGCCGCCAGCGCGTGGAAGGCCATCACCAGCCCCGCCTTCATGTCGAAGCATCCCGGTCCGCGCAGCACCCCGTCGCGGACCTCGAACGGGTGCCGCTCCAGCGAGCCGATCGGCCACACCGTGTCGTGGTGACCGATCAGCAGCACCCGCGGCTCGCGGCCGAAGCGCCAGCGGACATGGGTACGGCCGTCGACGACGATGCGTTCGGCCTCGGCTCCCAGGTGCCGGGCACCGACCTCGGCGACCGTCTCCGCGCTGCGGGCGACCGCGGCCAGGTCGTCGGACGGGGACTCGCAGCGCACGAGCCGTTCGATGTCGGTGATCATGTCGGTGATCATCGCGGCCTCGCGCGCCTGTTCGCGGGGCGCGGGCGCCGCGGCGGCCCGTCGCGGTTCGCCGTTCGCCGCGGCGCGGTGTTCTGTCACGGTGGGTACCTCCGATCGGCGTACCGCTCAAGCATCGTGAACCGCACCGCGAGCGAAGCTGTCCTTTCGGCCAACGTCGGCGCGCGAGGTTGGGACGCGGCGACGAAGCCGGGCCTCGGCCCGGTCAGCGGTTCTGGTCGGCCAGGACGGTTACGCGCTGCAGGTGGCGGGAGACCGCCGGCGAGTACGGCTCACGCGTGTGAAGCAGGGCGTGGTTGTCGGCGATCACCAGGTCACCGACCTGCCAGCGGTGCCGGTACAGGCGCCGGGCGTCGTACAGGGCCCGGCGGATGCCCTCCATGACGTCCGCGGGGTCGTGCCCGTCGGGAACCCGGTCCAGGTGCGTGGACCTGACGCGTGTGGCGCCCTCGGTGCGGGGGACGGGCTCGCGGAAGCGCAGCGTGAGAAAGCCGTGCTGCGGATGTGCCGTGACCAGGGGCACCTCGACCGAGTGCACCACCTCACCCTGCTCGTGGACCTCCCGGCTCTCGTAGCGGAAGGTGAGGCTCCGCCACAGGGCCCGGGTGGCCGGATCGGCGTCGGCCAGCACTCCGGCGGTGTCGCAGAACAGGGTCGCCCCCGGTTCGTGAGCCGGAGGCGCCTGCAGGCACTGGAAGATCTCCAGTGCGGGTGTGGGGTCGTGGACGCCGTCCCAGTGCATCGGCATGAAGCCCGAATCGTCGAAGATCTTGCGGGGGTTGGGCCGCGTCCGGATGTCGAGCACGGTCTTACCGGGTGGCGAGCCCCAGCGCTGCGGGGTGCCCAGAGCGCCCGCGAACCCCTCCAGCTCGGTTTCGGTGACCGGCCCGCACCATCCGCGTACGACGATCAGGCGATGATCGCGGATCAGGCTCCGCACCGAATCGGCGGGCAGCCGGTGCAGCCCGGTGCCGGCGTCGTGGGCACGTGCGATCAGTTCGACGCCGAACGGCCGCAGGGGAATGTGCGCCCAGGCCGGGTGGAGGGTCGAGGCTTCGGAGAAGGTCATGGTGTGCACCTGTCTTGTCTGCGGCCGTGGCTTCGGGCGGCGCTTCACGCCGGACGCGGAAAACGTCGACGTCACACTTCGATATCAGATAGTTACTCATGGTAGCGTTGCGGTGTCATGCCGGGCTCGCACCACGCACGGCGCGGCCAGGAGCGGACAGGTTCGAGAACACCCAGGCCGGTCGAGACAGAGCGTGTCATCGGCCCGTCTCGGTCATCCCGTCTCGGCCGCGACGTCCTGGCGCCGGGAGGGGAGGCGCGTGCGCCTCCAGCGGGTCGGCCGATCGGGCACGCATGGCCACGTCGGCGGCGCCCGGCGTCCGGCGACGAGCAATTGAGGAAACGTGCGTAACTGGCCACTCTTCGACCTGTCTGTCACATCGCCCCGCCTGGAGCTCCGCAGCCCGTCGCTGACGGAGCTCGACGAACTCGCCGACGTGGCGGCCCGCGGTGTGCACGACGAGGGGGACATGCCGTTCATCGTGCCGTGGTCGGCCGCCGAGCCCTCTCAGCGGGCCAGGAGCACCGTCCGGGAGTGCTTCCGCTCATGGGCCGAGTTCACCCCGAGCCGGTGGACGCTCAGCTTCGCGGTGATCCATGAGGGGCAGGTGATCGGCCTGCAGGCGCTCAAGGCCGTCGACTTCCCCGTCACCCGCGAGGTCAAGACCTCCACCTGGCTGGGGCGCGGCTTTCAGGGCCGGGGCCTGGGAACCGAACTGCGTGCCGTGGTGCACCACCTGGCCTTCGCCGGACTGCGCGCCGAACACATGACGACGGTCGCGTTCGCGGACAACCACGCCTCGATCGCGGTCTACGGAAAGTTCGACTACCTGCAGGACGGGATCAACGTGGTCGACCGCCAGGGCGAGGCGGCGGTCGGGCGCCGCTTCCGCCTGCCCCGGGCCCGCTGGGCGCCGCGGGACGACATCAAGATCCACAACCTGGAGCGGTGTCTCCCGCTCTTCGGTCTCTGACCCTCGTTTCCGTTCGTTTCCGCAGGTTCCGCACGCGCCTGCCCGACTCACCGCGATGACCGCTGTTCAGCCAGAGATGCCAACCGTACGTGAGGATGTGTGATGGTAGAGATCATCGGAGCCGGCCTTGGCCGTACCGGCACCTATTCACTGCAGGCCGCCTTGACCCGGCTCGGATACGGCCCCTGCCATCACATGTCGTCGCTGGGTGAGGATCCGCGCCTGCTGGCGGAGTGGACGGCCGTCGCCCGCGGCCAGGCCCCCGACTGGCGCCGGTTGCTCACCGGCTTCCGGTCGGCGGTGGACTGGCCCGCGGCGGCCTTCTGGCGGCAGCTGCTGGAGACCTATCCGGAGGCCAAGGTGGTGCTCACCGTTCGCGACCCGCGAAGCTGGTATGCCAGCGCCCACAGGACGATCTACCGTTACACCGCTCTCCAGCCCGGCCTCGGCGGCGCTCTGACCTGGCTGGAGGACAGACTCTCGGTCTCCATCCGGCGCCGCAGGGAAATCTGCCGCCGGCTGATCTGGGACGGCGTCTTCGACGGCCGATTCCAGGATCCCCGGTACGCGATGGAGATCTTCCAGCGGCACAACGAGGAGGTCCGCGCGTGGGTCCCCGGGCACCGGCTCCTGGTCTTCGAGGTGTCGCAGGGCTGGCGGCCGCTTTGCGACTTCCTCGGCGCCGACGTCCCGGACGAACCGTTTCCGCATCTCAACGACGCGGCCGAATTCCGGCGTCTGGCGGCGCTGCGGCAGTGGCGGACGCTCACACTGCGCAAGACGGTCGCGGTCGGGGGAGCGGCCATCCGATGATCGGCCAGGCGGCCGCGGGATGGGAATGGATCAACGACTTCCTCACTCTCCCGCATCCAGAGATAGGGCGGAGCGGGCCGGTCTGCCCGTTCGTCATGCCCGCGATCAAGAACGGCACCCTGCACTTCAGCACCCGCCGGATCGGCCCTCCCGGCGACGCGGGCCACCTGACCGCGCTCATCGAGAACCTGGTCGACGAGTTCTCCGTCATGGCCTGGGCCCAGCCCAACAGGACACTGCACGCGATGGTCGCGGTCATCGCCGGCCTGCCGCCGGAGCGGGTGAGCGCGCTGGACGAAGCGCACGCCATGGTCAAGCGCCGGATGGTGCGGCGTGGACTGATGCTCGGTCAGTTCCATCCGGACTGTGCCGAGACGGCGGCCAGGAACCCCTCCTTCGCCGTGGCGCGTTCCCCTGTCCCCATGCTGGCCCTGCGCAACATGGCCTTCCACGACCTGCTCTTCCTGCATCAGGACCGGGAGTGGTTCGCGGCCTACGCCGACAGGTACGGCCGGCGCTACGAGACCGGCCAGGCTCGCGACGCGTTCCTGACCACCCTCTACGAACAGGCCTGTCAGCGCTGGCGGACACCCCTGTGACCCCGGAAGCCGGAAGACGCCCCGGGCCGGGAGCCGCCGGACCGGATCCGCCTGCCGGACAGGACGTGTCGTGCGGCAGAACCCGGTGACGTCGTTCACAGATCCGGGTTTCGCCCGCCTATGAAACATTCCGGGGCTTGTGAGATGATGCGGCCGCAGGCGACGGCGGAACGAGGAAACCGGTGTGAATCCGGTGCGGTCCCGCCACTGTGATCGGCGAGCGAATCCCGAACAGGCCACTGCCCGTGCGCGGGTGGGAAGGCCGGGACGAGCTTCGACCCGAGAGCCAGGAGACTCACGCGGTCGCCTCCTCACAGGAATTGGGGCGGATCTCCCCAAGAGAGGAACGGTGGTCGCCATGCCGCTCATCCGGCGTGACGTCTTTTCCGCTGCCCGCGGTACGGGCCTCTTGTGGTGATCCGGCTCCTCACCCGCCGCGGGCGCTGTCGAGGAACAGCGGTCGCGGCCCGTCCCCGGGAGACCACAGATGGGCCTCATCCGCCCGATCGGCGGCGCGCTGTTCGCCGTCCTGCTCACCGTCACCGTCACCGCCTGCGGCACCGGCGATCCGAGTACCCCCCAGGCGTCCTCACCGTCCTCGGCGGCCGCCGACGGCCGCTGCGTCACCTCCTATGACGCGGGCACGGACTACTTCCCGGTCAAGCAGACCCTGAAGCACGCGACGAACGTCACCCTCACCTACGCCGGGAACTACCAGGTGATCACGGTCAAGCAGCCCGCGCCGGGCGCCAAGCCGGAGACGTATGTCCTGGTGCGCTGTGGTACACCTGCCCCGCAGCTGACGGGGGCGCTGGCCGGGGCGGTGACGGTGCAGACCCCGATCCGGACCCTGTACTCCGCCTCGACCACCCACCTGCCCCTCATCACCTCGCTCGGCGTGCTGGACCGGCTCAAAGCGGTCTCCTCGGCCGGATACATCACCTCACCGGAGGTGCTGGCACAGGTGAAGGCCGGGGCGATCACCGAGTACGCCGCCGGAGGGGAGGTGGACACAGAGAAGGTCATCGCGGCCAGGCCGGACGCGCTGATGACCGGCGGCACCGAGGACAAGTCCTACGGCCCGCTGCGCCAGGCCGGGGTCGCGGTGGTCGCCAACGCCGAGTGGCTGGAGTCCACCGCGCTGGGCAGGGCCGAGTGGATCAAGGTGATGGCCGCGCTGACCGGCACCGAGGCCAAGGCCGCCGAGGTTTTCGGCAAGGTCGAGGCCGACTACGCGGCTCTGGCGGCCAAGGTCAAGGCGGCCACCCCGGTCACGGCGCTGCCGGGGCAGATGTACCAGGGGCAGTGGTCGATGCCGAACGGCGGCAGCTACGTCGCAGGACTGATCAAGAACGCGGGCGGCACCTATCCGTGGGAGCAGACGTCCGGCCCCGGCAGCACGACGCTGGACCTGGAGGCCGTCCTGTCCAAGGCCAAGGACGCCAAGGTCTGGCTGGCCACCGTCAACGACTGGAAGTCCCTGGCCGACGTGGAGAAGTCCGACGCCCGCTACGCCAAGTTCGGCGCCTTCGAGACCGGGAACGTCTGGTCGGCCAACAAGGCGCTGGGACCCGGCGGCGGCAACGACTTCTATGAGCGCGGCGTCGCACGTCCCGACCTGGTCCTGGCCGACCTGGTCGCGATCCTGCACCCCGACCTGGAACCGGGTCACGAGTTCACCTTCTACCAGAAGATGATCAAGTGACGGCTCCGGCCGTCACCGGAAGCGTCCTGGCTCGTCCGGCGGCGGTGGTGAACCGCCGCCGGACGGCCGTACTGTCGGGTGTGGCGATCGCCGTGCCGCTCGCGTTCGCGCTGGCGGTCATGCTCGGCTCGACCTCCATCCCGGTGGAGCAGGCGCTGCGCGCGCTGGTGCGCGACGGCGCGGCCGATCCGGGAGTCCAGGAGATCGTCTGGACGGTACGGCTGCCGCGCGCGATCACCGCCGCCCTGGCCGGGGCGGCGCTGTCGGCCTCGGGGGTGCAGCTTCAGACGCTGTTCCGCAACCCGCTGGCCGAGCCGTACATCCTGGGGGTGAGCTCGGGCGCGAGCCTGGGCGTGGCTCTGATCATCATCGGCTGGGGCGGGGCGGCGGGCGCGTTCACCGCCGGTGTGGCCGGGCTCGGCCGCGCCGGGGTCGTCGTGGCCGCCTCGGCGGGCGCGGCGGCGGTGCTGGCTCTGGTGCTCGTGCTGTCGCGGCGGGTCAGGTCGGTGGTGACCCTGCTGATCATCGGGGTGATGGTGGGCTCGGCCGCAGTCTCGGTGATCACGCTGCTGCTGGTCTACACCGACCCGCAGCGGGCCCAGCAGTTCATCATGTGGGGCCTGGGCAGCTTCGCCGGAACCACCTGGGCGGATCTGGCGGTGTTCGCCCCGGTGTGCCTGGCCGCGCTGGCCGGGGCGCTGGCCGGAGTCAAGTCGCTCAACGCGCTGCTGCTGGGGGAGAACTACGCTCACACGATGGGGGTGAAAGTCCGGACGGTGCGCACTCTCACGCTGCTGATCTCCTCGGTGCTGGCCGGGGCGGTCACCGCCTACTGCGGGCCGATCGCCTTCCTCGGTCTGGCCGTGCCACACGTGGCCCGGCTGCTGCTGGGCACCGCCGACCACCGCGTCCTGATGCCCGGCGTCATGCTGCTCGGCGCCGCGACGGCGCTGGTGTGCTGCGTGGCCACCCAGGCTCCGGGCAGCGGCGTCGTGCTGCCGCTGAACGCCGTGACCACCATCCTGGGCGCCCCCGTTGTGATCGCCGTACTGCTGCGCAGCCGTACGGCCCGGACCGGACCGGCGGTGTGACCATGACCGAACAGCCACCGCGGGGCCTGCACCTGCGTCACCTGCACGCCGGATACCCGGAACGGCGCGGGCAGGCCGGACGGCGGGTGCTCACCGACCTGAACGCCTCGGCCGTTCCCGGCGAACTGACCGTGCTGATCGGCCCGAACGGTACGGGGAAGTCCACCCTGCTGCGCACCATGGCCGGACTCCAGCCCGCCCTGGCCGGTGAGGCGCTCATCGACGGAACCGCCGTCGAGGCCGTCCCCTCCGCCGAGCTGGCCCGGCACCTGGCCGTCGTGCTCACCGAACGCGACCTGCCGCCCCTGCTGAGCGCCCGCGAACTGGCCGGGCTCGGCCGCCACCCGCACACCGGATTCACCGGGCGCCTGTCGGCCGCCGACCACGAGATCGTCGGCTGGGCGCTGGAGGCGGTCAACGCCGGACATCTGGCCGAGCGGACGGTGACCGAACTGTCCGACGGCGAACGCCAGCGGGTCCTCGTCGCCCGCGCGCTGGCCCAGGAACCGGCGGCGATCCTGCTGGACGAGCCGACCGCCTTCCTCGACGTCACCTCCCGGGTCGCCCTCATGGGGCTGCTGCGCCGCCTGGCCCACGACCGGAACCTGGTCATCGTGGTCTCCACGCACGACCTGGAGCTGGCGTTGCGGATCGCCGACCGGATGTGGCTGATCGACCCCGCGGGCGGCCTGCACACCGGAACCCCCGAGGAGCTGACCCTGCGCGAGGTCATCGGCGCGGCCTTCGACGGGGACGAGCTGTCCTTCGACGCCGCCTCCGGCATGTTCGCCCTCCGCGGCGGCCCCGGCGGCGCCGTCCGGGTCCTGGCCGACGGCCCGCACGCCGCGCTGCTGGAACGGGCCCTGGCCCGGGAGGGCTGGCGTACGGCGGGCGCCGAATCCGCCGAGCTCGCCGTCGAACACACCGGTGACGGCTACGAAGCGGCCTACGACGGCCATACCCACTGGTTCGCCACCCTGCCGGAGCTGGCGGCCTGGACCCGCCAGGCGACGGCCCGGCTCACCGCCGCCGCGCCGGGACTGCTGCCCGCCGCCCCGCGGACGGTCTGTGATGCGATGGCCGACGTGTCCGAGATCAGCGGCTACTTCCAGCTCGACGCCGGCACCGGTGCCGACCGGGCCGAGGCCGGATGGCGGCCGCTCACCGACCTGTTCGCCCACCCCGAACCCCTGCGGGAGCGGATCGCCGACGTCGCCGGACGCCTGGACACCGATGAGACGCGGGTGGCGGCCTCCATCCTGTTCCAGGGACTGGCGGCCCGCCTGTGGTCACCGGTCATCGGAGCCGCGGTGGCCCACGACCTGCTCGTCGACCTGGCCCCGGCCCGGGTGCACTGGCGACCGGCGCCCAGCGGCCCGCTGCCGCTGCGCGCGGCACACCTGACCGGCTGGCACGTCCTGGACCCCGCCCGGGTCGCCGAACCGCTGTACCGCAACGTGGTGGCGGAGCTGCTGGAGCCGCTGGCGGGGGCCGTGGGGGAGATCGTGAAGATCGCCCCCGGCCTGCTGTGGGGCAACGCCGCCTCCGCCCTGGCCGGCGCCGTACGCGCCGTCGCCAGGGAACGCCCCGGCCTCGCCGGGCGAGCCGTCGCGCTCGGGCGCGAACTGCTGGCGACAGGAGTGCTGCGGGACACCGGCGAACTGGCCGAGCCCGCCCCAGGGCAGCCGTTCTTCGTCCGGCGCAGCTGCTGCCTGTACTACCGGCTGCCCGGCGGCGGCAAGTGCGGCGACTGCGCCCTGATCACCCCCGAGACCCGCCGCGAGCAATGGGCGTCGGCCCTGCGGCAGACCGAAGGAGCCTGATGAGCCACACCGTCGTCGAGGAACCCGGAACCGGCACCCTGCACGTGTGGGCGCTGCCCACCGACGAGCAGACCCTGCTGGCCCTGGTCACCGACATCTTCACCGAACACTGGCGGCACATCTGGTTCGGCGTCATCGTCCAGGGCGCCGCCTGGGAGGTCGCCGCCCCGAACGCGCCCGAGACGATCAGCCTCCACGACGGGTACGTCACCGTCGACTTCGGCCGCTGGCACTTCCACCTGTGCATCGGCGAGCACACCGCGAGCGGCCCCGAACTCGGGCGGATCCGGCGCTGCGCCCGCGCCGAGATGTACCGCTCCATCGGCGCCGACGGCAGCCCCGTCTCCTGGGGCGTGCGCATGTTCAACGGGCGCGGCGACCAGCTCATGACCGTGCTGCTGCCCAACCCCTTCCTCAGCGACACCCAGCAGCTCCTCGACCCGCCCGACTACGACCGCCTCGCCGCCTGGGACGAGCTGCGCGCCACCTACCTCGGCCTGGAGCCCGACCCGCTGGACCGCACCGGAAAGGGATTCAGGCACGCATGAGCAGGATCACCGTCTGCCGGGACTGCTGCTGCGGCAGTGTCCGCAAGGTGCCCGGCCTCGACCACGACGAACAGGTCCGCCGCCTGTCCGAGATCACCGACGTCCACGTCAGCGACTGCCTGGACGTGTGCGAGCAGGCCAACGTCGTCGTCGTACGGCCCTCGCCCGCCGGACGCGCCGCGGGCGGACGACCCGTGTGGCTCGGCCTGGTCAACCACTCCGACGCGGCCGAGGACATCGCCGGATGGATCCGGGACGGCGGCCCCGGCCTCGCGCCGATGCCCGACATCCTCACCCTGCACGCCTTCACCCCACCGGGCCGCATCGGAGCGGGCGAGGACCGCTCCGTACCGGAGCGGCCCTGAGGACGGCGGGCGCCTCGCCGGGGCGGGGGCGGCCGCCGGAGAGAACGGCCGATGCGCCGGAGAGGAACCGGGCCGTCCATCCGGAGCGCGTGTGCGGCCGACGACCGCCGCACGCGCGCTCCCCGGCCCCCGCTCCCCGGCCCCCGCTCCCCGGCCCCCGCTCCCCGGCCCCCGCTCCCCGGGGGAAGGGGAACGGGCGTCAGCGGTTGACGAAGACAGGGGCGCGTTTCTCCGTGAACGCGGCCATCCCCTCCTTCTGGTCGGCGGTGGCGAAGGTGGCGTGGAAGACACGCCGCTCGAAGCGGACCCCTTCGGCCAGCGTGGTCTCGAAGGCCCGGTTCACACTCTCCTTGATCATCATTGTGGTGGGCGTGGACATGCCCGCGATGGTCTCGGCGGTGGCCAGGGCGTCGGACAGCAGGTCGGTGGCGGGCACGATCCGGGAGACCAGCCCGGCCCGTTCGGCCTCCGCGGCGTCCATGGTGCGCCCGGTCAGGCACATCTCCATGGCCTTGGCCTTGCCGACGGCGCGGGTCAGCCGCTGGGAGCCGCCGATGCCGGGAACGACGCCGAGTTTGACCTCGGGCTGGCCGAAGACCGCGGTGTCAGCGGCGATCAGCACGTCGCAGAGCATGGCCAGCTCGCAGCCGCCGCCGAGCGCGTACCCCGCGACGGCCGCGATCGTGGGCTTGCGGATCTCGCCGAGCCGGTCCCAGGCGGAGAACCAGTCGGCCAGGTAGACGTCCATGTAGTCGTTGGGCTGCATCTCCTTGATGTCGGCTCCGGCGGCGAAGGCCCGCTCGGAGCCGGTGACGACGACGCAGCCGATGTCCGGGTCGCGGTCGAGCGCGGTGGCGGCGTCGATGACCTCGCCCATGAGCCGCAGGTTGAGCGCGTTGAGCGCCTTGGGCCGGTTGAGGGTGATCAGGCCGGTACGGCCCTTGCGGTCGAGCAGGATGGTCTCGTACTGCGTCATGAGCGTTCCCTGATGGCGTTGACGATCGCGGAGAAGTCCCTGCCCGCGCCGGGGCCGTCGGCGAAGGCGGCGTAGAGCTCGGCCGCGCGCAGGCCGAGCTCGGCGGCCACGCCGCTGGAGCGGGCGGCGTCGGCGGCCAGGCCGAGGTCCTTGGCCATGAGCGCGGAGGTGAAGCCCGGCCGGTAGTCACGGTTGGCAGGGCTGGCCGGGACCGGTCCGGGGACCGGGCAGTTGGTGGTCAGCGCCCAGCACTGGCCGGAGGCCGTCGAGACCACGTCGAACAGTGCCTGATGGGACAGGCCGAGGCGCTCGCCCAGGACGAACGCCTCGCTGACGGCGATCATCGAGGCGCCGAGGATCATGTTGTTGCAGATCTTCGCGGCCTGCCCGGCGCCGGGGTCGCCGCAGTGCACGACCTTGCGGCCCATGGCCGACAGCAGCGGCGAGACGGCCGCGAAGTCGGCGCCCCGGGCGCCGACCATGAAGGTCAGCGTGGCGGCCGTCGCGCCGGCCACGCCGCCGGAGACGGGGGCGTCCAGCGCGCGGTGCCCGGCCGAGACCGCGGCGTCGTGGGCGGCACGCGCGTCGGCGACGTCGACGGTCGAGCAGTCGGCGAACAGCGTGCCGGGCGCGGCGGCCGCCAGCACCTGTCCGTAGCAGTCGAGCACGTGCCGCCCGCTGGGCAGCATGGTGATGACCGTCTCGGCGCCGGTCACGGCGTCGGCCGCCGAGCGGGTGATGCGCACCCCGTTCCCCTCGGCCTGCCCGAGCGCCTCGGGGGACAGGTCGAATCCGGTGACGTCGTGACCGGCCCTGACCAGGTTGGCGGCCATGGGGGCGCCCATGTTGCCCAGGCCGACGAAGGCGATCGTCATCGGAGCCCTCCCGACAGTCCGAGTTCGTGCTCGCCCAGGGGCGCCAGGAAGCGGTCCACGTCGTCTTCGGTCACCTCTTCGAGGCGGGCCGGTGACCATCTGGGGGAGCGGTCCTTGTCGATCACCTGGGCGCGGATGCCCTCCACCAGGTCGGGGCAGGCCAGGGCCGCGCAGGAGACGCGGTACTCCTGGTCGAGCACCTCCTCCAGCGAGCCGAGCTCCCGGGCCCGGCGCAGCGCCCGCAGGGTGACCTTCAACGCCGTCGGCGACTTGCCGCCGATCCGCTCGGCCGCCTCCTTGGCGGCGCTCTCGCCGCTGTCCAGCAGCCGTTGCACGATCTCCTCCACCGTGGGCGCGGAGTAGCAGGCGTCGATCCACTCACGCTGCCCGGCCAGCTCGCCGGGCGGCACGGCGTGGGCGAAGGAGGCGACCGCCTCGGTCACCTCCCGCCGGGACAGCTCGGCGGTGAGCTCCTCCAGATCCGCGGAGGGCACGAAGTGGTCGGCCAGCCCGCAGGCCACGGCGTCGCCCGCGCCGATCGACGTGGCGGTGAGCGCCAGATGGGTGCCCAGTTCGCCGGGCGCCCGCGACAGCAGGTAGGTGCCGCCCACGTCCGGGACGAAGCCGATGGTGGTCTCGGGCATGGCCAGCATCGTGCGCTCGGTGACGACCCGCACGCCGCCGTGCGCGGAGACGCCGACGCCGCCGCCCATGACGATGCCGTCCATCAGGGCGACGTACGGCTTGCCGTACCGGGCGACGCGGGCGTTGAGACGGTACTCGTCGCGCCAGAACGCCGCCGAGGCGCCCCCCTTCGCCTTGGCGTCCTCGTGGATGGCGCGGATGTCGCCCCCGGCGCACAGGCCACGCTCGCCCGCCCCCCGGACGAGCACGGCGGCGACGGCGTCGTCGTCGGCCCACATCCGCAGCACGGCGTCGAGGCGGCGGACCATGTCGTGGTTCAGGGCGTTGAGGGCCTTCGGCCGGTTGAGCGTGATCAGCCCGAGACGGCCGATGACCAGGGTCTCCACTCCGGTGTCCGACAGTGTGCTCATCAGGCGGCTCCGGTCAGTCCGCGGGCGACGATGACGCGCATGATCTCGTTCGTTCCTTCCAGGATCCGATGCACCCGCAGGTCGCGGACGATCTTCTCGATGCCGTACTCGGTGAGATAGCCGTAGCCGCCGTGCAACTGCAGGGCCTGGTCTGCGACGGCGAAACCGGTGTCGGTGGCGAATCGCTTGGCCATCGCGCACAGCTCCGCGGCCCTGGGGTCGCCCGTGTCGAGCGCGGCGGCGGCGCGCCACACCAGTGCCCGCGCGGCCTCCAGCTCGGTCACCATATCGGCCAGGGAGAACTGCAGTGCCTGGGCCCGCAGCAGCTTGGCGCCGAAGGCCTCCCGGTCGGCGAGATAGGCGGTGCAGGCCTCCAGCGCCGCCTGCGCGCCGCCCAGGGAGCAGGCGGCGATGCCCAGGCGGCCGCCGTTCAGGCCGCTCATCGCGATCCGGAAGCCGTCGCCCTCCTCGCCCAGCAGGCGGGTGGCCGGGATGCGGACCCCCTCCAGGAGGACCTGGCGGGTGGGCTGGGCGTTCCAGCCCATCTTCTCCTCGTTGGGGCCGAAGGAGAGGCCCGGGTCGTCGCGTTCGACCACGAACGCCGAGATGCCCCGGGCGCCGGGGCCACCGGTACGGGCCATCACCACGTACACCTGCGCGGCGCCCGCGCCGGAGATGAACTGCTTGACACCGTCCAGGACGTAGTGGTCACCCTCGCGCACCGCTCGCGTACTGAGCGCGGCGGCGTCGGACCCGGCGCCGGGCTCGGTGAGGCAGTAGCCGGCCAGGGACCGCATCGAGCACAGGCCGGGCAGCCAGCGGGTGCGCTGCTCGGCGGTGCCGTAGTGGTCGATCATCCAGGCGACCATGTTGTGGATGGAGACGTAGGCGGCGATGGAGGGACAGCCGGTGGCCAGCGCCTCGAAGATCAGCGCGGCGTCGGTCCTGGACAGGCCCGAGCCGCCCATCTCCTCGGCGACGTAGACGCCGCCGAGGCCGAGGTCGGCCGCCTTGACGAGCACGTCCACCGGGAAGTGCTTGCGGCGGTCCCAGTCGACGGCATCGGGGGCCAGGTGCTCGCGGGCGAAGTCGCGGACCGTCTCCACGATCGCGACCTGGTCGTCGGTGAGTGTGAGCATCGTCCCTCACCCCATCGTGGGGATGACGAAGCTCGCGCCTTCCCTGACCCCGGAGGGCCAGCGCGAGGTGACGGTCTTGGTGCGGGTGTAGAAGCGGATCGAGTCCGTGCCGAACTGGTTGAGGTCACCGAACATCGACCGCTTCCAGCCGCCGAAGCTGTGGTAGGCCACCGGGACCGGGATGGGGACGTTGACGCCGACCATGCCGGTGTTGACCCGGCGGGTGAAGTCGCGGGCGGTGTCGCCGTCGCGGGTGAAGATGGCCACGCCGTTGCCGTACTCGTGTTCGCTGGGCAGCCGCAGCGCCTGCTCGTAGTCGGCGGCGCGCACCACCGACAGGACGGGCCCGAAGATCTCCTCCCGGTAGACGCGCATGCCGGGGGTGACGTGGTCGAAGAGCGAGGCGCCGATGAAGAAGCCGCCCTCGTGTCCGGCCACGTTCACCTGGCGGCCGTCGACCACCAGCTGGGCGCCCTCGGCGACACCGAGATCGAGATAGCCGCGGACCCGTTCCAGCGCGTCGGGGCCGACCAGCGGGCCGAAATCGGCGTCGGGGTCGTGGGAGGGGCCGACCCGCAGCCCGCCGATCCGCTCCACCAGTTTGGCCACCAGGGCGTCGGCGGTCTCCTGCCCGACGGGAACGGCGACGGAGATGGCCATGCACCGTTCGCCCGCGGAGCCGTACCCCGCGCCGATCAGGGCGTCGGCGGCCTGGTCCAGGTCGGCGTCGGGCATGATGATCATGTGGTTCTTGGCGCCGCCGAAGCACTGGGCGCGCTTTCCGCGGGCCGTCGCCGTCGTGTACACGTACTCCGCGATCGCCGTGGAGCCGACGAATCCCAGCGCGGCCACCCGCGGATCCTCCAGCAGGGTGTCGACCGCCTCCTTGCCTCCGTTGACCACGTTCAGCACGCCGGGCGGCAGACCCGCCTCGACGAACAGCTCGGCCAGCCGCAACGGTACCGACGGGTCACGCTCGGACGGCTTGAGCACGAAGGCGTTGCCGCAGGCGAGGGCGGGGGCGGCCTGCCACAGCGGGATCATCGCCGGGAAGTTGAACGGCGTGATCCCGGCGACCACGCCCAGTGGCTGGCGCATCGAGTACACGTCGATGCCCGTCCCGGCGCTGTCGGTGAACTCGCCCTTGAGCAGGTGCGGGATGCCCGCGGCGAACTCGACCACCTCCAGCCCGCGCTGCAGGTCGCCGTCGGCGTCGGCGACCGTCTTGCCGTGCTCGGACGACAGCAGCCGGGCCAGCGGCTCACGCTCGGCTTCGACCAGTCGCAGGAAGCACAGCAGCACGCGGGCGCGGCGCTGCGGGTTCCACCGTGCCCACTCCTCCTGAGCGGCCTCGGCGTCGGCGATCGCCGCCTCGGTCTCGGCCCGGTTCGCCAGCGGGACACGGGCCTGGACCCGCCCGGTGCCGGGATCGTGGACGTCACCGTGGGCACCCGATGCCCCGGGAACCTGTTTGCCGCCGATGAAATGTGTCAGCTCACGGACCATGAACGACCTGCTTTCGCCAGGTGGGATCCGAAGATGGGCGTGCCTCGCCCGCGGTCCAGCGCACCGATGGGCGGGCCGGAAACGGTGAACGGGTCAGGGCGCAGCAGGGCCGTCAGCGCGGGGGATCCTCCACCGCCGGGACGTTTCCGGGCTCGCGAGCGCGTACCGATGCCATGCGTGTTCGCTCCATCCTCGTGGACAACACGGATCAACCCGCGGCCGGTATCCTGACTCCCGGATCAGCGCACGTCATCCGGCCTTCCCGGCTCTCGCCAGTGGCCTCATACAGCGATGACGCACTCCCCGGTCACAGTGGCGGGACCGCGCCGGATTCACACCGGCTTCCCTGCACCGCGGGCCTTCACCCCGAAAATATAGTTGGACGTCCTAGTAAGTCCAGAGCGACCGGCCGGATATGTGGAAAGCCGTCGCCGCCGCTCACCGAGAGGCTCAGGTGGCGGCCCTTCGCCGCGCCTTCGGCCATCCGGTCGAAGGACCCGCGGAACGTGCCTCGGACCGGATGACGTCTCAGAGTACGGCGAAGGTATCCGGCCACCGCGTTGGCTGGTTAGAATCCCGCCGTGGATGGTTCGTCCGCGCCCGGCCGGGTGCGGACGTCGTAAGAGGGAACCCGGTGCGAATCCGGGACTGCCCCGCAGCGGTGAGTGGGAACGACCGCCGTCATACGCACTGGACCGAAGGTCTGGGAAGCGACGGCCAGTAGGTCACGCCTGAGGTTCAGGTGTGGTGCCCGCGAGTCCGAAGACCTGCCCTCCGCCCGTGCACCGGCCGGTGCGCGGTGGTCCGCGGCCTCGTGGGAGGGCCTGGGACGCGCCCGCCGGGGTTTTCCCTGCCCGTCGTGTGCCTCTTCCTCCTGCCCGGCCGCATGCTGGCAATAGCGAGGGAAGCTGCCATGACAACGACGATCCTCGGGTACCCGCGCATCGGCGCGCACCGAGAGCTCAAATTCGCCACCGAGCAGTACTGGGCCGGGCGCGTCGGCGAGGAGGAACTGCAGTCCACGGCCGCGACGCTGCGGCGGGCGGTGTGGACCGAGCTGCGGGACGCCGGGCTGGGGACGATCCCGTCGAACACCTTCTCCTTCTACGACCAGGTGCTGGACACCAGCGTCATGGTCGACGCGGTCCCCGACCGCTACCGGGCGCTGCCGGGCCTGGAGCGCTACTTCGCGATGGCGCGCGGCACCGCGGACATCCCGGCGCTGGAGATGACCAAGTGGTTCGACACCAACTACCACTACATCGTCCCCGAACTGGCCCTGGACGCCCGCTTCCGGCTCGCCGACGGCGCGCAGGCCAAACCCGTGGCCGAATACCTCGAGGCCAGGGCGTTGGGGATCGAGACCCGGCCGGTGCTGGTCGGCCCCCTGACCTACCTGCTGCTGGCCAAGGCCGCGCCGGGCTCGCCCGAGGGGTTCGTGCCGCTGGACCTGCTGGACGCCCTGGTGGAGGTTTATGCCGAACTGCTGGAACGGCTCGCCGGAGCCGGCGCCCAATGGGTGCAGCTGGACGAACCGGCCCTGGTCAGGGATCTCGGCGCCCGACAGGTCGAGGCGCTCGAGCGGGCCTACCGCCGCCTGGGCGAGCTGTCCAGCCGTCCGAAGATCCTGCTGGCCACCTACTTCGGCACCGTCGCGCCGGAGGCGTTGAAGGTGCTGGCCTCCACCGCGGTGGAGGCGGTCGGGCTGGACTTCGTCTCCCGCCCCGACACCCTGGACGCGGTGGCCTCGATCGGCGGGCTGCCCGGCAAGACCGTCGTCGCCGGCGTGGTCGACGGCAGGAACGTGTGGCGGACCGACCCGGCGCGGGCCAGGGCGACGTACGCGGTGCTGCTCGGGCTGGCCGGGCAGGTGCAGCTGAGCACGTCGTGCTCGCTGCTGCACGTGCCCGTCGACCTTGACGGCGAAACCGCCCTGGACCCGCAGGTGCGGGCGCGGCTGGCGTTCGCCCGTCAGAAGGTCGCCGAACTGGTGGCGCTGGAGGCCGAGCTGGATTCCGACGACCCGCGGGCGGCACCGGTGCCCGGCGCGGGGGTCGACGCCGAGGTCCGGGCCCGGCTGCAGGCCCTCGGCGACGTCCACCGGACCGACCGCACAACCCGCTTCGCCGCCCAGCAGGAGAAACTCGGGCTGCCCGACCTGGCCACGACCACGATCGGATCGTTCCCGCAGACCGCCCGGATCCGCAAGGCCCGCGCCGACCACAAGGCCGGCCGGATCGACGGCGCCGCCTACACCGAGGCGATGCGCGCCGAGGTCGGGCAGGTGATCCGGCTCCAGGAGGAACTCGGCCTGGACGTTCTCGTGCACGGTGAGCCCGAGCGCAACGACATGGTCCAGTACTTCGCCGAGCAGCTGTCCGGATACGCGGCCACCGACCACGGCTGGGTCCAGTCTTATGGGACGCGCTGCGTGCGCCCCCCGATCCTGCACGGCGACGTCTCCCGCCCCGACCCGATGACGGTGGAGTGGGCGGCGTATGCGCAGTCGCTGACGGCCAAGCCGGTCAAGGGCATGCTGACCGGCCCGGTCACCATGCTCGCCTGGTCCTTCGTCCGCGACGACCAGCCGCTGTCGCAGACCGCCCGCCAGGTCGCCCTGGCCCTGCGCGACGAGATCGCCGACCTGGAGGCGGCCGGGATCGGCATCATCCAGGTGGACGAGCCGGCCCTGCGGGAGCTGCTGCCGCTGCGCCGGGCCGACCAGGAGGACTACCTGGCCTGGGCGGTGGCGGCCTTCCGGCTGGCCACCTCGGGGGTGGCGGTCTCCACCCAGATCCACACGCACATGTGCTACTCGGAGTTCGGTGAGATCATCACCGCGATCGCCGACCTCGACGCCGACGTCACCAGCGTCGAGGCGGCCCGTTCGCACATGGAGCTGGTCGCCGACCTGCGCGATGCCGGGTACGCCAACGGCATCGGGCCGGGCGTGTACGACATCCACTCGCCCCGGGTGCCGACCGTGGAGGAGATGGAGGCCAACCTGCGCCGCGCCCTGAAGGCCGTCCCGGCCGACCGGCTCTGGGTCAACCCCGACTGCGGTCTGAAGACCCGCGGCTACGCCGAGACCGAGGCGGCCCTGGCCAACATGGTCACGGCCGCGCGCAACGTCCGGGCCGCCCACTGACCTGACTATCCGCGGCCGCCCCTCACGGAAGGGGCGGCCGCGGTGCGGTTGTGTGGCCATACAACGGTCATGAATTACGCATGATGACCTGACTTCCGAGCCTCAGCTTCAATAAGGGCCCATCACGAAGTCGGCGCGGCGGGCGGTACGACAAGGGGCAGCCGGGTACGGCGCGGCGCGAACCCGGACGGGCCGCCCGTGGCCAGGACGAAGGGGCGCCGCCGCGACCGGCCCGCGTGCCCTCGCGGTGGTGGACGACTCAGGCGTCCAGGGAGGCTGTGATCGCCATCGTGGTGTAAGCCATGGTGAAGCCGCCTCCGATCGCGTCGATGGCGGCCCCGACGCCCTCCAGCACCTCGGCCAGCTTGTCCGGTGGGAGTCGGGTGAGCCCGCCGGTGGTGGGCAGCAGGTCGAGCCAGTCGTCACGGCCGTAGTACTGCTCCCAGTCGAATCGCCACTGCTCCGGTTCGCCGAACCCGGCCACCTTCCGGATGCCGTCGGCGAACGTCGCGAACATCTCCTGGTAGATGTCCTGGGCTGGCCTCGGCGGTCCGGCGTTGAGCGGTGAGTCGGGCACCACCTTCCGGAAGACGGTGGCGAACGCCTCCGCGACGAGGGGCGGTGGGTCGTACACGTGCGCGAACACCGCCAGCAGGCCACCGGGACGCAGAACCTGCGCCGCCTTGGCCGCGCCCGCGACCGGGTCCACCCAGTGCCAGGACTGCCCGGCGACGACCGCGTCGAAGGTACGGCCGGCGGCGTCCCAGTCCTCGAACGTCGCCACCTCGACCTCGACCCCGGTACGGCGGGCGAACTCGGCCATCCGTACGTCCGGCTCGACACCCAGCACCTTGCACCCGGCCGTCAGGAACTGGCGGGCTTCCAAGCCGGTGCCGCAGCCGACGTCGACGATGTCGGGGCCGGGGGCGGCGGCGATGATCTGCCGCACCAGGGCATCGGGATAGCCGGGCCGGGCCCGGTCGTAGCGTTCGGCGTCGACCCCGAACGACTCCGCCATCTGCCTGGCCCTGTGGGGTTCGTTCCGCTGGGGCTCCGGTTGCTCCTGCATTAGAGTGGGCATGCGCCCACCATAGTGGGCGCATGCCCACTCGACAATCGGGCAACGGTTCGCGGTGAGCGAAGGCAAGCGAAGGCGCGTGAAGGAGGAGGAACGGGCAATGCCGACTGGAGTGGCCCTCCGGGATGTGCGGCAGCAGTTGTTCGACGCCGCCGAGCGCCTCCTGCTCCGGGACGGGGCCAACGGTCTGACCAGCCGGGCGATCACGGCGGAGGCGGGCGTCGCCAAGGGTGTCCTGCACCGGCACTTCACCGACTTCGACGCCTTCCTCGCCGAGCTCGTGCAGGACCGCATCACCCGGCTCGAGGGCCAGGCCGCCGCCCTGCGCGGCTCCGCCGGGACCGGCGACGTCGCCGGCAACCTGACCGGGGCGCTGATCGACCTGTTCGACTCGGTCGCCGTGGCGATCGTCGGTCTCGTCATCTTCCGGGATGAATTGCGTGCCCGGCTGCGTCAGGCCCGACCGGCTCCCGGCATCCCGGTCCTGACGGATGCCGCGACCATGATCGCCGCCTACCTGAACGAGGAGTGCGAGCTGGGACGCATCGCGGCGGACGCCGACGTGGATGCGCTGGCGCTCTCCCTGATCGGGGCCGGGCACATGCTGTTCGCCAGCAGGGAGGGGGGTGCGCCGGGGCCTGGGGAGGTCGGCAAGGTCGTGAACGCCGTCATCGCCGATGTCGTGCAAAGACGACTGCTGTGAGCCGATGATCGGTGTCCGTGCGGGCCGCCGTCATCCCGGGCGCCGGCAAAGTGCGGAGTGCTCCGTGCTCATCCCGCCGTGATCGTTGTCCTCCTGCCGTCGAAGATCCGCTCCCGCGGCCGCTCTCACGGCGATGCGGAGATGGGACTCATCCGTCTACGAGCGCAGCGGCGGCGACCAGAAGAAGATTCTGGAAATCAGGGCGCTTCCGGGTGTCGAGAACGTGGTGCCGGCTCCGTCCCAGGGACGCGAGCGGCCACGACGGGCCGCGCGACGAAGAAGACGAAGAAGACGAAGAAGGAGAACCACCATGAAGTACCTGCTGCTGAAGCACTACCGAGGTGGCCCGACCCCCGCTGTCGACTGGGCGCCGATGGACCAGTGGACGCCGGAGGAGGTCGACGCGCACGTGCAGTTCATGCGCGACTTCGCGGCCCGCCTGGAGGAGACGGGTGAGTTCGTCGACGGACAGGCGCTGGCGCCCGAGGGCGCGTTCGTGCGCTACGACGGCGAGGGGCGCCCGCCGGTGATCGACGGTCCGTTCGCCGAGACCAAGGACCTCATCGCCGGCTGGATGGTCATCGACGTGGAGTCCTGGGATCGCGCGGTCCAGCTGGCGGGGGAGCTGTCCGCCGCTCCCGGGGCAGGTGGCGAGCCGATCCACGAGTGGCTCGAGGTCCGACCGTTTCTCACCGAGTCGCCCACGGTGACCGAGTGAACGAGTCACTGCTGCGGGAGCTCGTGCCCGCGGTGATCGGTGTCCTCGGCCGACGCGGAGCCGACTTCGCGTCGGCCGAGGATGCCGTGCAGGAGGCCCTGATCCGGGCGCTGGAAACCTGGCCGGACGATCCACCGCGCGATCCGAAGGCATGGCTCGTCGCGGTCGCGTGGCGCAGGTTCCTCGACGCCACCCGTGCCGAGGCGTCGCGGCGGGGGCGGGAACTCGCCGTGGAGGCTGAGCCTTCCGCCGGTCCGGCGCCCGCCACGGACGACACGCTGCGGCTCTACTTCCTGTGCGCGCACTCCACCCTGCCGCGGAGCTCGGCCGTCGCCCTGACGCTGCGCGCGGTCGGTGGCCTGACCACGCGGCAGATCGCGGCGGCATACCTCGTCCCCGAGGCGACCATGGCGCAGCGGATCAGCCGGGCCAAGCGGCGGATCGCGGGGCTGCCGCTCGACCAGCCCGGTGATCTCGGGACGGTGCTACAGGTGCTCTACCTCGTCTTCAACGAGGGCTACGGCGGAAACGTCGACCTGGCGGCCGAGGCGATCCGCCTCACCCGCCAGCTCATCGCCCTGACCGACGAACCCGAGGTCGCCGGGCTGCTCGCGCTCATGCTGCTGCACCATGCGCGCCGCGCCTCCCGCACCGGCCCGGGAGGGCGCCTGGTGCCGCTTGGCGAGCAGGACCGGTCGCGCTGGGACACCGGCCTGATCGCCGAAGGGGTGACGATTCTGCAGACCGCGCTGGCCCGCGACCGGCTGGGCGAATACCAGGCGCAGGCCGCGATCGCCGCCCTGCACGCGGATGCCCGGAGCGCCTGCGAGACGGACTGGGTGCAGATCGTGGAGTGGTACGACGAACTGCTGCTCCTCACCGGCAGTCCGGTGGTGCGGCTCAACCGCGCGGTGGCGGTCGGGGAGGCCGACGGACCGCGGGCCGGTCTGGCGGCGCTGGCCGGGGTGAACCCCGACCTGCCCCGTTACGCCGCGGTGACGGCGTACCTGCACGAACGCGCCGGTGACCTCGAGCGCGCCGCCGCGCTGTATGCCGAGGCCTCCCGTGCCGCTACCAGCGTGCCGGAGCGCGATCACCTCACCCGAGAGGCCGCGCGGGTGCGGCAGTCGCTGCGTCCGTGAGTGCGGCAGTGGTGGTACGGCGGCCGGTGGCGGAGGGGGCGAGAGTGCGGTCCGTGTGTCCGTGCCGGAAGATGGGGCGCCTTTTGGGGCCGCGACGAGGGTGACAACAGTCGGTCTTTCTCGTTACGTAGTCATTCGGATACTCTTCGTGAGATTTCTCATCGCAGGAAGGGATCACATGAAGGTTTCCCGTCGTGTCCTCGCCGCCTGCACCATGGCGCTCATCACCGGTGGCGCGCTAATCGCCTCCCCCTCCGCCTCAGCCGCCCCCCGGCGCGACACCGTCTCCGCGCACACGGCCAGGGCGGCGGTCACCGACCTCAGGGAAGTCGTGAACCAGCTACCCGATCAGGTGGATTTCCTCAAGCAGGAGGACGGAAGCGGACTCAGAGTTCCCCCCAACGGCCAGTGGGTCAACTCCATCTGGATTCCCTGGGTCGGCGGCGACAACGAGATGGGCAAAAGCATCATCGTTTACCGGAATCTGCGCGCTCGCTACTGGATCTTCCAGGATTACTGGAACCCCACCGACCTGATCAGGTACAGCACCACCAACAGCTACCACCAGAGCCTGCCCGTACCCGGCAGCAGCACCGGCGGCGGTAGGAAGCGCCTCACCATCCGCCCCGACGGCTCGCTGTTCATGGAGAACACCAACTAGCGCGGACAACCGCCGATGATCCCCACAACAACGATCCGGCGATTTCATGCGGGTCGCTCGCCGCAGGAAGGCAGTCACATGGAAATCTCCCACCGTATCCTCGCCGCCTGGGTCGCAGCCCTCATCACCGGCAGCGTGCTCACCGCCACCCCACCCGCCGACGCCGCAGTGTCCGGCTCCCGATACGGCGCCGAATCCGTCGGCACGGTCAGAGCGGCGGTCACCGACATCAGGGAAATCCTGAACCAGCGATCCGAGCAGGTAGACGTCTTCATCAGAGAGCGCCATGCCGCGATCACGATCCAGCCCAACGGCCGGTGGGCCGGCTCCATCTGGGTTCCCTGGGTCGGCAACGACAACGAGATGTCAAAAAGCCTCATCGTCCACAGTGACCGCGCCTATCAGGTCTTCCAGGACTACTGGGACCCCAGCAACGCGGTCGAATACGTCCTGGAGGGAAACTACAAAGACGGCCAGCGCGTAGCGGGCAGCAACACCGGCGGCGGCAGGAAGCGCCTCACCATCCGCCCCGACGGCTCGCTGTTCATGGAGGCCACCAACTAGCCGGACCCACCGTTCACCTCCGGTGCGCCGATCGGCCCGGGCGGCCACGGAGTGACGGAAACCCCGCTGCACGATGCCGCGCACGCCCTGACGCACGTGCGCGGCATCAAGGACACCGGCGGCGGCCACCGCGTGCCGCCGCCAACGACGCCGATCTTGATCATGCCTCCACCTTCACCGTGACCTTTCCGCGAATAAGGCCGCGCTCGGCGGCCCGGTGCAGGTCGGCCAGGGACTCCAGCGGGCGCGCGTCCACCTTGACGTGAACCACGCCCTTGTCGATCAGCGCCACGAGCTCGGTCAGCTGGCCCGGGTCGTTGCGGGCCACGAACCGGACGGCGCGCGGATGTTCGATCGGCCGTGTGATCGAGACGAACTCCTTGGCCAGCCGTGTCACCGAGGCGGGCACGTCGGCCACCAGGTTGATCAGCACGTCGTTGCCGCCCGGCAGGGGAGTGGTGGTGTAGTCGACGACCTCGTCGGCGCCCAGCGCCCGCACGGCGGCGGCGCTGCGCGGGCCGGCGGTCGCCACCACATACGCGCCCGCGTGCTTGGCCAGTTGCACGGCGAACAGCCCTACGCCGCCGCCCGCCCCGTTGATCAGCACCCGGCTGCCGTAGCCGATGCGGGCATGCTCGAAGACCGCCTGCCAGGCGGTGAGCCCGGCCACCGGCACGGCGGCCGCGTCCGCCAGCGGAATCCGCTCCGGCGCCCTGGCCAGCAGGCTCGCCTCCGCGACCGCGTACTCGGCCGCCGCCCCGTCGACGAGCCCGATCACCCGGTCACCGGGGGCGAGGTCACCCGCCCCGGTGACCACGGTGCCCGCGACGTCCCAGCCCAGCGTGTGCGGCAGCGTGGTACCGAGCACGTCCCGCAGCAGGCCCATCCGCAGGCCGACCTCCGACGGGTTGAACGACGTCGCGGCCACCCTGACGAGTACCTCGCCCGGCCCGGGTTTCGGCACCGGCACCTCGTCCAGCGAGATCACCGAGGCGTCGCCGTACTCGTGGATGCGGGCGGCCCGCATGGTGCCGAGGAAGTCCGCGGCGTGCTCGCTCGCCCACGTCTCGAACGTGCTCGCGGGCACTCCGGTGACCTCCTCCACGGTCCCGGTGGCCGGGCCGGGCTCGGCCAGATCGCGCAGCATCCCGTCCACGGCCGACACGGGCCACCCCAGCCCGAGCAGCCGTGCTCTGGCCTCCTCCGTAGGCTCCTCCTCCCAGCGCACCGGCCGGCCGATCGCTGCGCCGATCGCCCGCCCAGCCCCGTCGCGGAACCCGACTGTGACCCCCATGCCCACGCCGAGCTGTTCGCCTCGGCCTCTCTGGAGGGCACCGGGCCCGTCACCGTGACGCTCTGCGGCGGTTACCGGCTCGATCCCGGCCGGGCGCATCCGCTGCTCAGAGGGCTGCCCGCGATGATCCACCTGCCCGCCAGGCTGGGGCACAACACCGAGCTGCGCACCACCGTCGAGTTGCTCGGTAAAGAGATCGACGACCCGCGGCCAGGTGCCGACATGGTGGTTTCGGCGCTGCTGGACATGCTGCTGCTGTACATCCTGCGGGCCTGGTTCGACGTCTCGATGGAGCACTGCAAGGTTGACGGCTGGGCCACCGCTCTGGCTGATCCGGCCGTCAGCGTCGCACTGGACGGCATCCACCGCGACCCCGCTCACCCGTGGACGGTCGAGTCGCTCGGCCGCCGCGCGGGGCTGTCCCGCGCGGCGTTCTCCCGCCGCTTCACCCAGCTCGTCGGGCAGCCGCCGCTGACCTATCTGACCTGGTGGCGGCTGAGCACGGCCGCGCACATGCTGCGCGACTCCGACGCCGCACTGAGCGAAATCGCCGGTGCGGTCGGCTACGGCTCGGAGTTCGCCTTCGCCAACGCCTTCAAACGCCAGTACGGCATGGCCCCCGGCAAACACCGCCGCCTGGGTTGCCCGCCTGCAGGCCGAACGGTGGCAGGCACCGGGTCGGGGCAGGCCGACGGCTACGCAGCAGGTTTTAGTTCGAGAATCCCCCCTTGGGACGGGTGATCTCCAGGTTGGTTCCGTCCGGGTCGATGAAGTAGGCGACCTGGATGCCGAGTGCTTCATCGCCGATCAGCGTCCGCACGTGGTCACCGGGGAACACGGTGTCGCCGTGCAGGCCCCGTTCGGCCTCGTCGAGCAGTTCCCGCGCCCGGTCCAGGTCGCCGAGCCGCACCTGGAAGGCGGCCTGGCTGTGCCTGGTCGCGTGACCGCGCCCGGTGACGGCCCGCCTGGATGCCCTGGTGGGGGCGAGGCTCGGGACGGCGTGGAAGGACGGGCTATTGCGCGTCGTGCGGGCGGGGGTGCGAGGGACGGTGGTGCTCGGTCAGGACGGTGAGCAGGTGGGTGAGTTCGTCCTGCTGGCCGGGGGTGAGGGGGGCGAGGAGTTCGCGCTGGGCGTCGGCGATGAGCGTGTCGAGGCGCTCCAGGTGGCGGTGGCCGGCGGGGGTGAGGGTGATGACGTTGCGGCGGCGGTCGGCGGGGTCGGGCTCGCGGCGGATGTGTTCGGCGTCGGCGAGCTCGTTGAGGACGGCGACCATGTCGCTGCGGTAGATGCCGGTGCGGCGGCTGAGTTCGGCCTGGCTGGCGGCACCGGCTTCGGCGAGCGCGACCAGTGCGGCGAAGTGCCACTTGCGGGCGCCTTCGGCGGCCAGGCGCTCGCTGACGAGCCGGTCGGCGACGATCGCGGCCCCGGCGAGCAGGCGGCTGGGGATGGCGCGCAGCCGGGCCGGCGCGGGTTCGGGGGTCGGGCTCATGGTGAATCCTCCACCTCTTGTGTTAGTGCCACTAACAGTCTAGCTTCATTAGTGTCACTAACGTTCGAGCTTCGAATGAATCTCCCTGGAGAGAAGACCATGATCAAGCCGTTCCGCATCGACATCCCCCAGTCCGACCTCGACGACCTGGCCGACCGCCTCTCCCGCACCCGTTGGCCCAACGAGATCGCCGGCGCCGGGTGGGACTACGGCTTCCCGCTGGCGCGGCTGAAGGAGCTCGCCGAGTACTGGCGCACCCGCTACGACTGGCGTGCGCACGAGGCCAAGCTCAACGAGCTTCCGCACTTCACCACCGAGATCGACGGCCAGAACATCCACTTCGTCCACGTCCGGTCCTCGAAGCCGGACGCGCTCGCGCTGATCCTCACCCACGGCTGGCCCGGTTCGTTCCTGGAGTTCCTCGACGTGATCGGGCCACTGTCGCGAGACTTCCACCTGGTGATTCCGTCCATCCCTGGTTTCGGCTTCTCCGGGCCGACCCACGAGCGCGGCTGGGACATCGTCCGGGTCGCGCGGGCCTGGGCCGAGCTCATGCGCCGTCTCGGATACGAGCGCTATGGCGCGCAGGGCGGCGACTTCGGCTCGGGCATCTCAACGGCGCTCGGCGCGGTGGCGCCCGAGCAGGTCGTCGGGGTGCACGTCAACTACCTGCCGACCCGGCCGATCCCGGACGCCGACATCGAACTGTCGGAGACGGATGAAGCCCGGCTGGACAAGGTCAGGCAGCTGATGGCGAATCGCCCGCCGTACCAGGCTCTGCAGGCCACCACCCCGCAGACCGTCGGCTACGCGCTGACCGACTCGCCGGTCGGCCAGCTGGCCTGGATCGCCGAGCGCTTCGCACAGTGGACGGACCCTCGCTCGCGGATCAGTGACGAGCGGATGCTCACCGACATCTCGCTGTACTGGCTGACCGCCACCGCGGCCTCCTCGGCGCGGCTGAGCCGCGAGACTCCGCGGCGGATCGAGCCGTGCCCGGTACCGGTCGGCGTGGCGGTGTTCGCGCACGACATCACGCAGTCGGTGCGGCCGCTGGCCGAGCGGCTGTACGACATCAGGCACTGGTCGGAGTTCGAGCGCGGCGGCCACTTCGCCGCGATGGAGGTACCCGAGCTGCTCGCCCAGGACGTCCGGGACTTCTTCCTCACCCGCATCGGGCACGACCAGCGGGAACCGCACCGACGAGCCGGATGATCGCGGCCCGGTCGGGGAAGAGCCCGAGTCTGCCTCCTGACTTCCGGTCCGTCGGCCCAGCCTGCCGGGGCGGCGGCGTTCAACGCGGGGTCACCCAGTCCGGCGCCCAGGTCCCGGCGGCGCCGTGGCCGGTCGCCGTGGCGGAGAGGTGGGCGCGGAGGGTGGCCAGCGCGGGGTGGGGGTTGTCGCGGTGCCACAGGAGCGAGTGCGGGTAGACCGGCGTGGGGCCGGTCACCGGGATGCGGCGCAGGCCGTGGCCCGCGGGCCAGACGAGGCGGGTCTGCTCGCCCATGAAGGTGGCCAGGGCCGGGGTGTCGGCGACGGTGTCGAGGAGCGCGTCGGAGCCGAAGTTGGGGCCGGTCGCCTCGATGGTGAGGCCGAACTCGGCGACGAGGTCGTCGTAGTAGGCGGACCACTCGGTACCGGGGACGATGCCGGGCATCCAGATCCGGTGCCCGGCGAGCTGAGCGACGGTCACCGACCGGGCGCCCGCCAGCGCGTGGGCGGGCCCGGTGAGGAGCTGGAGCGCCTCGTCGAGCACCCGGACGGACTCGATGTCCTCGGGGAGGGGCCGGCCGGGCATGGCGACGGCGCGGAAGGACGCGTCGATCGCACCGGACCGGATGGTGGCGACGGCCCTCTCGATGTCGAACAGCATCACCACGTCGAGGTCGATCTCGGGGTGCGCGCGGTGGAAGCCACGCATCAGGCCCGAGGCCGCGCCGCGCGAGTTGATCACGTCGACGCGCAGCGGACGGCTGCCGGCGCGCACGGACGCGACCGCGCGCTCGGCGGCGCGCAGCAACTCCCGGGCGTGGGGCAGGAACGCCTGCCCGTCGATGGTGAGCTCGGCACCACGCGGCGTGCGGGTGAACAGCCGCACGCCGAGGTCGCGCTCCAGCGCGGCGATGCGCTTGGAGACGGCCTGCTGGGTGACCGCCAGCTCGGCGGCGGCCTCCTGGAACCGCCCCGCGTCGGCGGCGGCGACAAAGGTCCGGACGGTGTCGAGATCCATACGGACACCCTACGAGATACAACCGTTGGTTGTGCCCTGATGGCCCTTCGGTTGTTTGATCCTCGAGTATGGCGCGCGCTTTGATGTTTCCGATCGCGGATCGGTTGTGCGGGTGAGTGGCGAGGAGCGCCGGGCATGCGGAGCGGGCATCGGTTGGGACGGCGGTTCGGGTGGCTCTGGGGGGCGTACGGGACCAGCGCGCTCGGCACGTGGCTCGCCTTTGGCGCGTTCCCGCTGATCGCGATCCAGGTGCTGCACGCCGGGCCGGTGGAGGTCGCGGCGTTGTCCTCGATGGGGGCTTTGGCGGGCGCGGCCGTGGCGGTGCCGCTCGGCCCGTGGGTGGAGTTCCGCCGCAAGCGGCCGGTGCTGATCGGGATGGACCTGGTGCGGTTCGCGGCACTGCTGACGATCCCCGCCGCGTTCGCGCTCGGCGTGCTCTCCTTCGTCCAGCTCCTGCTGGTCTCGGTCGTCGTCGCGGCGGCCGACATCACCTTCCGCGCCGCCTCCGGCGCCTACCTGAAGACGCTGCTGCCGGCCGAGCGCCTGCTCGTCGCCAATGCCCGATTCGAGTCGACGGCCTGGACGACCACGATCATCGGACCGCCGCTGGGCGGTGCCGCGATCGGGCTCCTCGGTCCGGTGGCGACGGTGGTGGCCGACGCGGTCAGCTACCTGCTCTCGGCCCTGGGCATCGGCGCGATGGGCGGCCGGGAGCCGCGGCCCGAGCGCGGGGAGGCCGCGCGCATGCGGGCCGGGGACCTGCTCGACGGCTGGCGGTTCATCCTCGCCGACGCGACGCTGCGCCCGCTGTTCTTCAACACCGCCTTGTTCAACGGCCTGGTGATGGCCGCCGACGCGCTGCTGGCCGTCCTGATGCTCGGCCAACTCGGGTTCGCGCCGTGGCAGTACGGCCTCGCCTTCGCCGCGCCCGCGATCGGCGGGCTGCTCGGTTCGCGGCTGGCCCGGCCGCTCGTCACCCGGTTCGGGCAGCACCGGGTCCTGGTCGTGGCCGGGACACTGCGCGCGCTCTGGCTCGTCGGCCTGGCCTTCCCGGGGCCGGGCACCGGAGGGCTGCTGCTGGTGATGGGCGTCGAACTCGGGCTCATCTTCTGTTGCGGGGTCTTCAACCCCGTCTGCGCCACCTATCGCCTCGAGCGCACCGCGACCGATCGGGTCGCCCGCACGCTGTCGGCCTGGGCGGTGACGACCAGGGCCTCGACCGCGCTCCTGACGGCCGTCTGGGGCGTGCTGGGCGGCATGCTCGGCCCGCGCACGGCCATCGGCCTGGCCGGTGTGCTCCTGCTGGCGACCCCGCTGCTGCTTCCCCGACGCGCCGCGGCACGGCAAACAGCGGCTCACGTGCCCGATGCGTAGTCGTCCCCGGCGTGCGATCTCGCGTGTCGGGGCGCCCTCGTCACCCAAGGAGAGAAAACGACCGCTGTGCCGTTCCGGAGCGCGCTTCACCGGCTCGTGTCATCACGGTGTGTCGCCGGTGTCGCCGGTGTGGCCGGTGCGGTCGACTTCGTCGGTGAAGGCGAGGACCCGGGCGTTGACGCGCTCGGGGAACTCGCCGTTGATGGCGTGGGAGGCGTCCGGCCACAGTTCGACGACGCCGCGGGCGAGCAGGCGACGGGCACGCAGGGCGGCCTTTCGCGGATCGTGGATGATGCTGCGCCCGGCGATGAGGGCGAGCACCGGCACGTCGGCTCCGGCCACCTGGTCGTCCGTGGGGTACGTCGGTGGCGGCAGGAAGGCGGTGAAGTCCCGCATCCCAGCCGATATCAGGTTGGCGACGGGTTCGTCGTCGGAGGCGTCGGCTCCGCCGGAGATCCAGCTCAGCAGCCTCCGGCGCCACGACTCGGGGAAGAACGGTACCGCCGAGCCCAGTGAGACGACGACGACCTTCCAGGTGATCCGGCCGAAAAGGCAGGCGGGATCGAGCAGGCTCACCGAGGCGATCTTCTCCGGGGCGCGCAGGGCGAGGTGAAAAGCGCTCCACCCGCCGATGGACACCCCGACGAGGTGCACCCGGTCGTGGCCGAGCCGGGGCAGCAGCTCCGCCAGCCAGTCGGCCTGGTCGGCCGCGCTCGTGAACGCCCGGGTCTGCACCGAGAGGCCGGGCTCGCCGAGCAGGTCGACCGTGTAAACCGGCCGGTGGGCGGTGAGGCCGGCCAGGTTCGGCTCCCACATCGGGGTGGACGCGGTGCGTCCCGGCAGCAGGAGAAGCGGTACGCCGTCGCCGGTGCCGAAGCGATGAACCCGGACGGTCCCGAAGCGGGTCGCCACGTCCTGGATCTGATCGGGTTCGGGAAGCTCGGCCATGGCCCGGTCGTAGGCCTTCCGGTAACGCGCGAAGGCGGACGCGTCGCGGAAGTGGCCGAGCCGCCGCCGGTGGAACGCGGCTCCGATATTGGGTTCCACGAGGTCGTTCACGTACGGGACCCTCCGTCCGCCTTTCGCGATATGATCGTATTGTATCAATATCACGATACGTTCGTATCGCAAAGAGGGGAGGCAGGGCCGTGCCGAAGCAGGTGGACCACGCGGCGCGGCGGGCGGAGATCGCCCATGCCGCCCTCAGGCTCTGCGCTCGGGAGGGCCTGGCCGCTGTGAGCATCGGGCGGGTCGCCCAGGAGGCCGGTGTCTCCAAAGGGCTCGTCCAGCACTATTTCGCGGCGAAGGCCGACCTGCTGCGCGCGAGCGCGCACCTGCTTAGGCAGGAGATCGAGCGCCATGTTCGCGCGGCGCTGCGGGACGCCGACAGCCCGGCCGACACGTTGCGGCGCACGCTGCTCGCCGTCGTCGAACTGGGCGTGCGCGCTCCCGTGCTCCTGCTCGCCGGGCACGCGTTTCTGGCCAGGGCCGCCGCCGACCCTGAGGTACGCGGGCTGTACCGCGCGGGCGGCGACGCGGTCCATCGCGAGATCGCCGCGCTCGTGGCCGCCACCGCTTCGGAACCCGGCGTCGATGCCGGCGCCGAGGCCCACGTGCTTCTCGGGCTCGCGCGCGGCCTGGCCGACGGCGTGCTGGTCGGGGAACTGGGCGTCGCGGAGGCGGCCGCGGTCGTCGACCACCAGCTCGGCCGGATCGGCCTGCCAGCCGTGGCCGGTGCGGAGCCGGGCCAGACGCCACCGCCGGCCGTCTCCGTCTGAACATCGCTCTTCGAGACCTCGGCCTGGAGAACCGGCGCGTCCCCTGGACGGCGACTGGGAGCTGGTAGGAAACAAGACAGGCGCGACACGTCTGGGCTTCGGCCTGTTGCTGAAGTTCTTCGAGCAGGAGGGCCGGTTTCCCCGGCACGCGGGCGAGGTACCCAAGGCTGCCGTTGACTACGTAGCGGGGCAGGTGAAGGTCGATCCGGCGCTATTCGCGGAGTACCGGTGGTCGGGGTCGACGATCGAGTACCACCGGGCGCAGGTGCGGGAAGCGCTGGGGTTTCGGGAGTCGACCCGGGCGGACGAGGAGGTGCTGGCCGAGTGGCTGGCGGACAAGATCTGCCCGACGGTGTTCACGGATGAAGGGCTGCGTGCGGCCCTGCTGAGGCGCTGCCGTACGTCGAAGATCGAACCGCCGGGCCGGGTGGAACGGATCGCGGGCGCGGGCAGGGCGCGGTTCGAGCGGGAGTTCTGCCTGCAGGTGCTGAACGGGCTGTCGGCAGACTCGGCGCTGCGGGCGCCGGAGGGCACGGTCCGGCAGGTGGTGTTCCCGGCGGTGTCCGGAGGGGAGGCCACCTTGCAGGCGCTGGTGGCCGAGGCGAAGGCGGACGCCAGGGCCTACAAGGACTGGGGCCGCACCGTATCCAGGCCAGCGGGCCCGGCCAGGGCCTGCACCCCTTCCGGGACCCGGACGCCGTCGAAGACGATGAAGGCTGACGGCCGACGCACCACCTCTTCCGGGCACGAGCTCAAGCGGGTGGCGTGACCGGGGACCACGCGCCCATCCTCATACCCGACAAAGGCGGTGCGGAGAATGTCGGGTGACCGGGGCCGGTGTCGCCGCAGGATGGGGGCATGGATGACACGACCTTGGTATCCTGCTTCCTGCGCGACGGCTTCGTGAAGCTGGAGGGCGCCGTCGCGCCGCGCGTGGCCGCGGACTGCGCGCGGCTGCTGTGGCGGGAGACGGGCTGCGACCCGGACGACCCGTCGACGTGGACGCAGCCCGTGCACTGGGTGGCCGGCATGGCGCAGGGACCGTTCGCCGCCGCCCCCAACTCCCCGTCCCTGCACCACGCGTACGACCTGCTCGTCGGCGCGGGACGCTGGGAGCCGCGCTACTCGCTGGGCACGTTCCCGCTGCGCTTCCCGCACGAGGAGGAGCCGGACGACGCGGGCTGGCACATCGAGGGGAGCTATCTGCCGGAGGGCGAGAGCTGGTACTTCACGAATCTGCGCTCCCAGGGCCGGGCGCTGCTGATGCTGTTCCTGTTCAGCGAGGTCGGTGAACAGGACGCCCCGACCCGGATCCGGGTCGGCTCACACCTCGACGTGCCGAAGGTGCTGGAGAAGTACGGGGAGGACGGGGCGAGCGGGCTGACCCTCGCGCCCGATCTGGTGGCGGCGTCCGACCACCGGCCACTCGCCCTCGCCACCGGGTCCCCGGGCGACGTCTTCCTGTGTCATCCGTTCCTGGTGCACGCTGCGCAACCGCACCATGGGGTGCGGCCGCGCTTCATGGCCCAGCCGCCGCTGATGCCGGCCGCGCCGTACGAACTGGAGCGGGCCGACGGCGCGTACTCGCCCGTGGAGATCGCGATCCGCCGGGGCCTGGGACGGGATGCCCCCGGTCCGGACGGGGACGGCACCGACAGCAGCGCTGGGTAGACGTGCTTCACGACCATCGTCGGCAAGGTGGCCGTGAAGAGGGATGAGGAAGGAGGCCAGGCATGCTGGAGCGGCTGAACCAGGCCATGGAGCACATCGAGTGCCATCTCGACCAGGCCGTCGACGTGGAGGAGCCGGCACGCATCGCGGCCACCTCGGAGCACCACCTGCGCCGGATGTTCTCCGCGCTTTCGGGCATGCCGCTGTCGGAGTACGTCCGGCGCCGTCGGCTCACCCTCGCGGGCGCCGAAGTACTCGCGGAGCGTGAAACGCTGCTGGAGATCGCGGTGCGCTATGGCTACAGCTCCGGTGAGGCGTTCGCGCGGGCGTTCCGTGCCATGCACGGCATCGGATCAGGCGAGGCCCGGCGTACCGGCGCCGCACTCAACTCCCAGTCCCGGATGGCCTTCCGCCTCACCATCGAAGGGAGCAGCAGTATGCGGTACCGCGCTGGCACCACAGGCCATCCAGGAGCTGTGGCGGGACGTGTTCACCGAGTGGTTCCCGTCGAACCCGTACCGCACCCGCACCGGCCCCGAGATCCTGCGCACCCACCTGTCACCGGAGAAGACCGAGGCCGACGCCGAACTGTGGCTCCCGGTGGAGCCCGAGCACGGCTGAACACCGCGGCACACCCCCGGGCAGGCGTGGGCGAGCCCTACGGAGCCGGCCTTTCTCACCAACCGAAGCGCTCCGTCACATCGAGTTTCTGATGCGAGATCCTGCAAAAAACCTTCTAATCCCGACACCCCTCAAGGACGCCGCTCAAGATCAATTCCTGCTTTGGGGCTGGGGCCACGTTCGGGAGCAGAGGGCCTTTACCGTGCGTTGCGTAGCTTGAGGATGTATGTCGCAGTAAGCGCGACGACACGGTCTTCGTCATGTGACAGATCCGCGAGGGCACGTGACGTCGTGGTCCCCGGGATATCCGCGAGCGCCTGTGTCAGCCGCCGGCGTGCGGACGATTCGACGGTGCCGGGGGCGAGGCGGTCGACGAGCCCGGTGCCGATCTGATCCGTCAACGCGGCATCACTCGCCAGCGCGCCCAGCGCATCGGCCGCGTCGACGTCGTTCACCCCCTCGACGATCATGTCGATGAGCGTCGGGACCGCGTCGGCCACTCCACGTGCCCCGAGCGCCAGAGCCGCACACCTGCGGACCACGATGTCGGAGTTCGCGAGGGCGTCCCGCAGCAGTGTGGTCGCCTCACCGTCCGGAATCTCGGCGATGGACTGGACGGCACGTTTCCGCACCTCGGCCGCCGATGAGCCGAGGCCCTCCGCCAGCAGTGCCAGTCCGCCCTCGCCCGACTGCGCCAGAGCCCATCGAAGGGCTCCGGCGACGTTCGGGTCCGTCTCGCTCAACGCCGCCTCGACCAGAGCCTCCACCGGCACCGGAACCTCTTCGACCGAGGACAAGGCCGCGCGCTGGCGCTTCCCGGCGCTCTCCGACCCCAGGGCCTGGAGGAGCGCGACGATCTGGAGGACCTCCTCCCAGCCGGCGGGGTCGGCGGCACCGATCCGGCGGAGTCGCGTGAGCAGCTCCGTCTCACTCGCGATGCGTTCCCGCGTCTGGCGGATGAGGTCGTCGACGAGCTCCGAGGGCATGAAGCCGGGATCGTCCAGCGCGCGCCCGACTTCACGCAGCGACAGTCCCAGTGACCGCAGGCTCTCGATATGGAAGATCCGCCGGATGTCCTCGTCGGAATACTCTCGATAGCCGGCCTCGGTACGGCCCGTCGGCCGCACCAGGCCGAGCGACTCGTAATGCCTGAGCATGCGGGCGCTGACCCCGGACCGCTGCGCCACATCACCGATCAACACTGCACATCACCCCTCCTGACCGGTCGTGCCGAGGGCCACGACGCGCTTCGCCTCCTCGATCGCGAACTCGAATCCCGCATCAGGGTCGTGCAACAGCCGCTCAGTGGCGATCGCGTGCTGACGCACGCGAGGGTCGGGATCCGTCGTCGCGGCGCGCAGGGCCGGCATGATCACCTTATCGAGCGCGATCAGCGCCCGGCTGAGGCTCAACTGCGTCTCACGCCCGCCGCGCCCGAGCTGTGTCACCAGCACTCCGGCCAACTCGGGTTCTTCCCCTTCGGGCACCAGTACGACCGCTGTTCGCCAGGCGCTTCGGGCGACCTCGTCGTCGGCGTCGGTCAGGAGCGCCCGGGTGATCGCCGGCCACGCTCGCCGATCCCCGATCTTGGACAGCGTGTGCAACGCCTGGCTTCGTGCCTGCGCACGCTCCGAGCGGAGTTCGTCGATGAGCTTCGGGACCGTCAGCGACGACGAGTGGCGGGTGAGTGCCCACGTGAGCATGTCGCGCACGTAAAAATCGGGCTCGATCGCGCATCGTTCGATGAGCTTGTCGACGAGCCGCGGGTCCGGGGCCGTGCCGGCCGTGAGCGCTGCCTGCAGCCGCGCCGACGAGCTGCTCTCCAGCCCCTGGAGAGCAGCTCGCATCGTGTTCGTGTCCTCTTGCGGTACGGTCATCGGGACCACCTCCTTGGCCACAGTGAAGGCCTTGTCACTGTGTCAAGGTCAAGCGGAGCCACGCCGTCGAGGCGTACCGTTCGTCGGCCCGCACCGGCCCTGTACGGGCTCGCCGGTCCGGGGCCGGCCGGGAGGTCAGCCCAGGGCGCGCAGGAAGTGCGCGGCGACCGGGGCGGCGACCGCGCCGCCCCCTGACCCCTCCTCGACGATCACCGCGAAGGCCAGGTCGCCCCGGAAGCCCATGAACCACGCGTGGGTCTTGAGATCGTCCTGCGGGCCGTACTCGGCGGTGCCGGTCTTGCCCCGGGTGCCGGCGGGCAGGCCCGCGTCCTTGGCGGTGCCCTTGGTGACCACCGCGGACATCAGCTGATGGATCTTGGGCTTGATGCCGTCGGGGAGCTGCTGCGGCTCGGTCTTCTGCTCGATGGACGGCACCAGTGTCGGCGGGCGCCAGGTGCCGTCGGCCAGTGCGGCGGCGACCGAGGCCATCACCAGCGGGCTGGCGGTGATGCGGCCCTGCCCGAAGGACTCGGCGGCCAGTTCGGCGCCGCTCTGGGCCTTGGGGAAGCTTCCCTTGGTCGCGGGGACGCCGATGTCGAGCGGCTTGTTGAAGCCGAACAGTTCCGCGGCGCGCGTCAGCTTGTCGGCGCTGAGCCGTTCCTGGGTCAGCGGGGCGAAGGTGGTGTTGCAGGAGTAGGCGAAGGCGTCGGTGAGGGTCACCGCGCCGTAGCCTGCGTGGTGGGAGTTGCGGATCGGCAGCCCGCCGACGGTGACGTCCTTGGGGCAGGTGACCCGGTCGCCGGGGGCCATGCCGCCGTCCAGCAGCCCGACGGCGGTGATCGCCTTGAAGGTCGAGCCGGGAGGATAGTTGCCGTCCAGGGCGCGGTTGAAGCCTCCCTGGTTGTTCACCACGGCGAGGATCTCGCCCGTGGAGGGCTTGATCGCCACCATCGAGGCGGTCTGCTTCAGGTCGCGGACCGCGTCGGCGGCGGCCCGCTGGACCCGCAGGTCCAGGCTGGTCTGCACGGCCTCGCCGTCCTTGCCGTCGATCTTGCCGAGCGACTTGACCGTCTTGTGGTCGGTGCCGACGATCTGGATCTCGGTGGCCGGCGTGCCCGCCAGGCTCTGCTGGAAGGTCTGCTGCAGCCCGCCCCTGCCGATCGGGTCGCCCGCCTTGTAGGGAGTGCCGAGGGCTTTGACGTCCTTGGCGGTGGCCTTGTCGAGGTAGCCGACGAGCTGCTGGACCGAGCCGCCCACGTCGCCGCCGTCGATGCGCTCGCCGCCAGCGGCGGTGATCTGCGCCCGCTGCGGCCACTTGGTCTTCAGGGCGAACGCGGCGCCGCCGGTCAGGTCCGGGTGCACCGCCGTGGGCGACCATTTGACCCGCCAGTAGTGGTCGACGACCGCCAGGTCGATGGTGCCGGTGTAGCTCCAGCTGCCGATGTCGCGCAGCCGCAGGGTGGCGGTGTAGGTGGCCTGGCCGGTGCCGTCGCCGGTCTCGCGCGCCCCGTCGAGGCGGATCGCGGCCGACTCGACCGCCAGGTTCTGGCGCATGTCCCGGTAGGTCTTGTCGAAGGCCGGATCCGGTGTGCCGATCTCGGCGCGCATGGCGGTCAGGTCATCCGCCTGCCAGGCCGCGACGAACCGCTGCGCGGTCTCCTGAGGGGTGCCGCGGGTGTGCAGAAACCACCAGGCGCCCCCGCCCGCGGCTCCTGCCACCAGTACGACGGCTGTCGATGTGATCGCGATCGTCCTGCCGCGTGGCACCTGACCATCCCCCTGTTCTCCGGCTCCAGAGGTCGCAGCTTAGCGTGACCAACCCGATATATGACGACCGATGGTTAGTTATCCTTACTGCGGCTGGGGGCATAGCTCGTCGCGTACTCCTGGCCCGACAGTTCCCTGATCGCCTCCATGATCTCGTCGGTCACCCTGCGGCGGTCGCGGGCGTCGCCGTATGAGCCGGTGAACGTCATGGGCTTGCCGATCCGTATCCCGATCCGGCCGAGCCTGGGCACCGAAGAACCGATCGGCAGCACCTTGTCGGTGCCGCTCATCGCCACCGGGACGACCGGCGCGCCGGTCGCCAGGGCCAGCCAGGCGACTCCGATCTTGCCCCGGTACAGACGGCCGTCGGGTGAGCGGGTGCCCTCGGGGTAGATGCCGAACAGTTCGCCGTCCTTGAGCACCTGGGCGGCCGCGTCCAGCATGTCCTGCGCGGCGGTCGGGCTCTGGCGGTCGATGGGAACCTGCCCGGTGGCCCGCATCCACGCTGCGGTGACGGGGTTGCCGGTGAAGTATTCCGCCTTGGCGACGAAGCGCACCTGGCGGGGGAGCACCAGTGGCAGGAAGGTGGAGTCCAGGACCGACAGGTGATTGGACGCCAGGATGGCCGGGCCGCTTCCCGGCACGTGCTCTACTCCGGTCACCGCGGTCGGCCACAGCAGGTGAAGGAAGGGAGTGCTGACGATCTTGGTCAGGCGATAGAGCACGGACTCTCCTCATGGGACGGGATCACCACACTAAGTGGTGATCCGCTGGCCGGCGGGTGTGGGCGCCCGCACAAGCGATGCCCCCATGTTTGTAGCCATCCTCCAAAGCCACAGGCTTTTTCTAGGACGAAACCTCAACAAACGAAACGCCCCGCAGGAGCGGCAGCTCTCACGGGGCGGAACGTTTTAGTGCCGATGTGGCGGTCGCCTCCTCGGCGAGAGGCACAACACGGCTCCAGCCGAACGGTATTCCGTGAAGGCGGTAATTTGCGGCCCGGGGGACACAAACCACATCGGCACGATCACTCTAACGGACGTACGCCGGTGGTTATTCCGCACCCGTGCTCGCGGCGTGTCCTGCCGGAGCGGGAGCGGCCCGCCCCATGCAGGTCACGCCCCTGACGGGGGCCGCCGATCACCCGCGAACATCGCCCCCGCGCCCCCGCGGCTCCGGCGGCTCCGGCGGACGCGCGAGCGCGTGGGGACCGCCGTCGGCGGGCCCGGCCGGGGCGTCGCCGGGACGTATGCTCCAAGGGCGGGACGCGTCCTGCGATCACGCGAAGGGGCGGAGGGGCACGGGTGGAGACCGAGCGTCTGATCATGCGCAGGTGGAGGCGTGCCGATCGGGAGCCGTTCGCGGCGCTGAACGCCGACCTCGAGGTGATGGAGCACTTCCCGGCCCCGCTCGGCCGGGAGCAGTCCGACGCCCTGGTGGACCGGATCGAGGCGGGTTTCGACGAGCACGGCTACGGGCTGTGGGCGCTGGAACTGCGGGCCACGGGGGAGTTCATCGGCTTCACCGGGCTGGCCTGGCAGACCTTCGAGGCGCCGTTCACCCCGGCGCTGGAGATCGGCTGGCGCCTGGCCCGCCCCGCCTGGGGGTACGGCTACGCACGCGAGGCGGCCGCGGCGGCGCTCGCCCAGGGGTTCGGCGTGACGGACCAGCCGGAGATCGTCTCCCTGACGGCGGTGGGCAACCTGCGCTCCCGGGCGGTGATGGAACGCCTCGGCATGGTCAGGGACCCGGCCGACGACTTCGACCACCCCAGGGTCCCCGAGGGGAGCCCGCTCAGGGCGCACGTGCTGTACCGCATCGGCCGCGACGCCTGGCGGACGGCCTCCGCGGCATCGTGACGGGGGCGCCGCGCCCTGCCGGAAGAGCGCGGCGCCGGCGGCTCACAGCGGCCTGGCGGGGGGCAGGGTGATCCTGTCGACGGCCTCGCGGCGGCGGCGTTCGGGGCGGCGGTCGTAGCGGGCCGTGGTCGCGGGGGAGGAGTGGCCGACGAGCGCCTGGGCGGTGGCCAGGTCCACGCCCGCGTCGAGCAGCTCTCCGATGAAGGTGCGCCGGAAGTCGTGCGGGGTGCGCGGGGCCGCCCCGGCCTGCGCCAGCCGCCTGGACAGGACGTCGGCGACGGCCTGCCCGGTCATGGCCGCCGGTCCGGCTCCGTCGGCGCGCAGCCGTAGCGAGCCGTACCTGCCGATCGGGCAGAACAGCGCTCCCGCGGCGCCGCCCCGTACGGCCAGCCAGCGCTCCGTCCGGCTCATGGCCTCGGGGGTGAGGTAGACCATCCGCTCCTTGTCGCGCTTGCCGCGCACCCGCAGCGAGCGTGATCCGGGGTCGTAGTCGGCCAAGGTCATCCCGGCGATCTCGGCGCGGCGGCAGCCGGTGGAGTAGAGCACGGCCAGCAGGGCGGCGTCGCGCACCCCGGAGGGGGAGTCGTCGCCGTCGCACGCGGCCAGCGCCGCCCCGACGACCTCGGGCGGGATGTGCTGGCCGGTGGGGAGACGGGTGTGCGCGACGGTCGGCAGGTCCGCGGCGCGGTGGTACTCCTCGGCGGTCATCTGGCCCAGCCGCCAGGCCTCGCGCAGCACCCTGCGCAGCGCCACCAGATGTTTGTTGACGTAGGCGGGGGACCAGCCGCGCTCGGTCATCAGGGCGCGGATGCGCACGGTGTGCTCATAGCGCAGCAGGTGCCAGGGCCGGCCCGCGCCGGAGGAGACCTCGTCTCCGGAGACGAGGGCGGCCAGCCGGTCCAGGCAGCCGCGCATGGCGCGGCGGGACTCGGGGCTGGACAGGGAGTCAAGGTACACCCGGTAGGGGTCCCGGGCGGGTTCGACGCTGCTGCGGGGTGGTTCGGGTACGGCCGGCGCGCTCACCGTGCCGACCCTACCGGTTATTACTGATCTACATTGTAAAGGCGCCCGGTCGGTTCGAAAATGATCTTGAACAGAAAAAACACCCCCGCATCCACGGAGAAAGGCACGGCCGAGGTCGTTCTCGCCGTCGCTGTCAGGGGTGGGGCCCTCGTCTCCATGGCCGTTGCGTCAGATCGGTCGTGGGAGGCCAAATCTCGCGGGTACGAGCTCGTTCGCGGCGGGACGGCGCGGGTCCCGGGACCCGCGCCGCCTGTGCCGGTGGTTCAGCGGATTCGCCGGGCCGCTCTGCCTCCCAGGTGCAGGAATGCGATCTCACCCGTGTCGTCGCGCAGGAAGCGGCCGACGGTGTGCTGCGGGTCGGTGGCGATCGTCACGTCGTCGCAGCCCTCGACCAGTGCGAGCGGCATGTCGGGCATGCCCTCCACGCCGGCGGTCACCAGTTCGGGGCGCAGCACGAAGCGTGCCGTCAGTTTCTCGTCGACTTCGAAGGTCCACTGTCCCGCGTCGTAGCTGCCCGCGTATTCCGGTGTGGGTTCGCGCAGTGTCAGCCGTAGGGTCTGCGGTTTGGCGTCGAGGAGGTGTTCCAGGCACCAGTCGGTCACCAGTTTGCCCAGGGTTTTGCCGGGGGCGGAGTTGGTGAGCGTGGTGACGGCGAAGCCGTGTTCGGGTGCCAGTACGAATGTGGACAGTTGCAGGTTGCCGATGTTACCGCCGTGGGTGACCATTCGTACGCCCGCGTGTTCCTCCAGGAGCCATGGCAGTCCGATGCCGGTCCAGGGTGTGCCGACCTGGACGTGTTCTTCCTGCATCAGTTCTCTGGTGGTGGCTTTGAGTGGTTCTTCGCCGTTTGTGCCCAGGTGGAAGGCGGCGTAGCGGAGTTGGTCGCGTACCGAGGACAGCAGTCCGCCCTCGGGCATGCCTTCGCGGAACAGTCCCCATGTGTGTGCGGTGTGCGGGCCGTCTTCGCGTACGGCGTGGCCGACGGCGTGTGGTCGTGTCGCGGCCTCCCAGGGGAAGAAGAAGCTGGAGTTCATGTTCAGGGGGGTGAGCACGATTCGGCTGATGGCGTTCTCGTAGGGCTCGTCGCACACGACCTCGATGATTCTGCCGAGGAGTCTGAATCCGGCGTTGTTGTAGGAGGCGAGTGTGCCGGGTGGGAAGAGTTGGGGCAGTTGGTGGTAGGTGTCGATCGAGGCGGCCAGGGCGCCGGTGTCCCAGCTTTCGCCGTCGTCGATGTCGCCGAGGAATCCGCCGGTGTGGGTGAGCAGGTGGCGGATGGTCAGTTTGTCGGCGGCGTGTTCGTCGGCGAGGCGGAGGCCGGGTAGGTACTGGCGTACGCGTCCGTCGAGGTCGAGCCGGCCGCGCTCGACGAGGTGCATGATCGCTGTCGCTGTGATCGTTTTGGTGGTCGATCCGATCTGGAACAGTGTGTCGCCTGTCACGGGGGCCGGTGCGTCGACGCTGGTGACGCCGGTGGTGAGGATGTGGTCGGTGCCGTCGAGGAGTATGCCGACGGCGGCGCCGGGGACGTGGAGGGTTTTCGCCTCGTTGTCGAGCAGGCTCTGCAGGTGGTTGAGGTCGGCCATTCGTTCATCCTGCTGGTGGTGGGGGTGGTGGGCTTCGTCGGTTCGCACCATTTCCGTGGTGTTGTTCATCTGTGCCGCTCGGCGCCGGTGATCAGCGCCGGTGTGTCCGCCCTGTTGTTCGATGGGTTTCTTCGTCGGTGGGGAAGGTTCGGGTCAGCAGGGGTACGAGCAGGTTGTCGACCAGGTCGGTCAGGAAGTCGTGGTCGAGCGGCTGGCCGAGGATCGTCCGGCGTATGATCTGGCCCTCGGCCACCTGGTGTGCCAGTTGGGTCGATGTGTGGGCAGGGACCTCGCCGCGGGCCGCGGCGCGTTCCACGATCGTCCGGAACGGTCCCCGGTCCTCGTCCGCCACGTGTGAGCGCAGGGTCTCTGCCAGGTGGGCGTCGGTCCGCATCGCGTGGACGAGCCCGGTCATCATGAGTGGACCGCAGGGGCCGGGCTACGGTGTCGAGGCCGAGGTCGACGACGTGATCGCCGTCATGGAGCACACGGGTTCGAGCCTGGTCTTCGGGCACAGCTACGGTGGTCTGGTCGCCCTGCACCTCGGGTTGCGGAGAGGGGTGGCCGCGCTGATGGTGTACGAGCCGGGGGTGAGCATCGGGGGGTCGTTCGACGCCCGCTGGCTGCCGTCTTTCACCCACCTGCTGCAGGAGGGCAGGCATGTCGCGGCGATGACGGCCTTTCTCAAGGGCACCCGGCTGGCCCCCGTCGGGAACGCGCCGGCGCCGGTGTTCCGCGTGCTGGCGTTCTTATTGTTGCGCGGGGCCGGTGGGCGCGACGCGCGGGCGATGATGGCGACGACTCCGGCCGAGATCGGGGAGATCGCCCGTCTTGACTCCGATGGCGCCAGGTACGCGGGTGTCGCGTCCCCGGTGTTGCTGATGGGCGGTGAGAGGTCGCCCGCCTACCTGACCGGCGTGCTGCCTCGTCTGGCGGGGGTGATGCCCGACGCCCGGCACGTGGTCTTGCGTGGGCTGGACCACAATGCCCCCGACCTGAACGCGCCCCAGGTGGTCGCCGGGCGGATCCGTGCCTTCGCCCGGGGGCGGCTTCCCGAAGAGCGGCCCCGGTAGCGAGGACGACCCGGTGTGCCGCCGGGGCCTGTCATCCCAGTCTGACGGCCTGTTTGAGGAAGACGATGCCGTCGATCGTGTCGAGGTGGGCCGGGTCCAGCGGGAAATAGGCGAAGTCGCGGGAGGTGCGCGGGGCGGGTTTCGCGATGGTCTCGGCCAGGCGGCGGGCGTCGATGAGAGAGTGGTCCCACGGGAGCGTGGACAGGATTCCCTCGACGGTGTCCGGGGGCGGGGCGTCGTCGCCGGCCGTGCCGAGGGCCGAGGCCAGGAAGGCGTACCGGTCTCCCAGGTGCGCCGCGGTGATCGCCCCCGCGCTCCACCACTCCAGCAGCTGGTCGCCGAGCGGCATGAGGCTCTTGTTCCGCTGCAGGTGGAGGTTGTGGGTGAAGACCAGGGCCGGGCCGTGCTCGGTGACGGCGCGCAGGTTGGCGGCCATCATCGCGTCCCGCAGGGCCGACAGTCGCGTCACCCGTGCCGGGGACGTGTCGGCCATCCAGTGGTGGTAGCGGAGCAGGCCGACGGCGGTGCGTCCGTACAGTGCCGCGCGCTCCCTGTCCTTCGCGCTCAGTCGTGGCGTCTGGGTGTCGAGCAGCGCCACCAGGTCGTCGGTGATCAGTCGCAGCCGCCGGGCGTCGGCGGACTGGCCGATCGACTGGGAGGGGTCCATGACCGTGGCCTCGTTCGACCATCGGTCGTCCGGGCCGAGCAGTGTGTCGAGGGTTTCCATGGTGTGGGGGAGCGGGCCGTCGAGGAGGGTGTGGAGGGCGGTGAGCGCCTGGCGCGGGCTCGCCGCCCAGTACTCCAGCGGGCCGTCGAAGCCGAAGAACCGGAGCTTTTCATCGTGTTCCTCGTTGTAGGCCCGCATCCAGCGTACGAGCTCGCGGTTGGCCGGGATGGTGCCGAAGTTGTGGCTGAAGCCGCGTTCCATGACGTCATCGAGCGTGCCCGCGCCCGTGGCGATGTGGTCGTCCACCACGAGGCCCTTGAGGCAGTCGCTCTCGATGGCGAACGACCGGTAGCCCTCGTGCTCGACCAGGTGCCGGAAGATCTCGTTGCGCAGCTCGCCCAGCTCTCCCACGAAGTGCCTGGCCTCGCCCAGGCCGAGCAGCAGGGGCTTGGCGGGAAGCGAGTGCAGGAACGCCGAGACGCCCGCGCCGTCGAGTGGCCGGGCCGTGTCCTTGATATCCATGCCTTCAACGGTATCGTTGAACTCTCGGTGTAAACTTTGCCGGGGAAATTTCCGCTTTCATCGTGATGGACCTTCAATCGGTGATGCATCCATGAGGCCGGTGGACCTGGCGCGCGAGCACGGTCTGTCCACCCAGGCGATCAGGAATTACGAGGACGCCGGCATCCTGCCCGCCGCCGAGCGCACCGTTCACGGCTATCGCACCTATACGCCGCTGCACGCGCAGGCCCTGCGCGCGTTCCTCGCCCTCGTGCCCGGGCACGGTCACCAGTCGGCCGCGTCGATCATGCAGGCGGTCAACCGGGGTGCCGTCGAGGACGCGCTGCGGCTCATCGATGAGAGCCATGGCCAGCTCCTCGGCGACCGCCGCACCCTCCAGGCGGTCGAGGCCGCGCTCCGTGATCTGGCGCCTGTGCCGCAGGAGCGTGGCGACATGTTCGTCGGTCCCCTGGCCGGGAGGCTCGGCGTCCGTCCCGCCACCTTGCGTAAGTGGGAGAGGGCCGGGCTGGTCCGGCCGCGCCGCGATCCGCGGACGGGCTATCGGATCTACAGTGCGGACGACGTGCGGGACGTCCGGCTGGCCCACCAGCTCAGGCGGGGCGGTTACCTGCTGGAGCAGATCGCCCCGCTGATCGCTCAGGTTCGCTCCGCCGGAGGTGTCGCCCCGCTGGAGTCGACTCTGCGTGACTGGCGGGCCCGCCTGTCCGCCCGGGGCCGCGCGATGCTCCAGGGTGGCGGAGCCCTGGACGCGTACCTTCGCGCCCGCGATTCCGGGTGTCGGTAAGAGTCGTGCAGCCAGGTACACGCGATTGAGTTAGCCCAGGTCAGCGATGCCGCTGACGGACCGTTACGGGATCTTTCTGGGATCGCCCGACGTAGATGATCGGCTGCGGTCAGTATTGGTCCGGATTCGTGGGGTATGCGGCGGCTTGGCTGACCGCTTCGCGAGAGAGCCGGATGCCGCGTGGCGCGTGTGCTGGACGAGAACGAGCTCGTTGGGAACTGGACGCCGGTCGGGGACGAGCTGGATCAGCTATCGGGCCGACGGGGCGCGACGAAGCTCGGGTTCGCGCTTCTTCTGCGGTTCTTGGACTCCACCCACTTCTCGGCCTTCGATCAGAACATCTTCACCGAGTGGCACTCCCGCTATCGCAGGGCCAAGCGCGGTGTGCTGATCTACTGGACGGTCGAAACCGGCGGGTCCATGGCCGTCCACTCCCAGCTGATCTCCTGCTCCGCGTCCGAGGTGCACGCCATGGTCGAGGGCGCGATGCGGCACGGCATCGACATGGAGATCGAGCAGAACTTCGTCGACTCCCACGGCGCCTCGTTCGTCGGGTTCGGGATCACCCGGCTGCTGGACTTCGACCTGGTCGCCCGGTTCAAGCAGATCAACAAGATGAAGTTGTGCCTGCACATCCTCCAGTCGGCGCTCGGCCTGATCAACACGCTGATGATCCAGGACACCCTCGCCCTACCCAAGTGGGAGAACGTCCTGACCGACGCCGACCGGCGCGGGCTCACCCCGCTGTTTCACACCAACATGACCCCCTACGGTGAGATCCAGCTGCGCACCGACCGGCGCCTGGACCTCACCGACCTGCCGACTGCATAGCGCCGGACCGCTCGCCCGTCCGGCCGTGCCGGGCGGGTTCGACCTGGACGACTTCGCCACCGAGACCGCCGCCGGCACTGTCACCTGCCCGGCCGGGCACACCGCCTACTTCACCGGTAACACCGGCAAGAACGCGCCAGCTTCGGCACGGTCTGCGACGGCTACGGCCCCGGTGCACCACCGCCGAGGCCTCCGGGCGAGCAACTCCAGGAAACATCCATGCCGGTACGGTATGCCGGACCTTCCCGCGTACCGGCCGGTCCGGCCGCCGGATGCCGGTCACAGGTCTGCCCCACACGGCGCAGGGCACCGGTGACCGCTCACCGGGCCCCGCGCGGTCGCGGGCTCAGGTCACGGTGAAGGTGAGCGGGCCGCCCAGGGTGGCGTAGGCGTCGTTGTACAAGTACCAGGCCGCGTAACGGCCCGGTACGGGCACGCTGCCGGTGTCCAAGGTGACGCTGCCGGCGGCGTTGGGCGCGTACGCCCAGGTGAAGGAATTCTTCTTCCCTATGGTTGCGCCGCCGTCATCGGGGTAGATGCCGACCCAGTTCCTGCTGCTGACATTGCCCGGCGCGGTGGAGTAGCGCACCTTGAGGGGCGCGCCCTTGACCACAGTGGGCGTGTTGGTGCGGAGGGGAACCCCCGGGCCGAACGCGACGCTGCACGGATGCCTACCGGCGGCGACCGTGCCGGTCACCGTGTTGGTGGCGACGTCGATGACCGACAGTGTGTCGGTTAAATGGTTGGGGGTGTAGACGAACGTGCCGTCCGGGGAGGCAGCGAGTGGGCCGGCCTCCCAGAGCGGGATGGTGGCCACGACCTTGTTGGCGGCGGAGTCGATAACTGATATCGGGCCGTCGTCGCAGCTGACGTAGACGCCCGCTCCGTCGGGGGTGATCGCCATGCCGTAAGGGGGCGATCCCACCCCGATGGAGCGGCTGATTGTGTTGGTGGCGGTGTCGATGACGTGCACAGCTTTGCTGTGGTTGCCGGCCACGTACACCCGGGTGCCGTCGGGGTGCATCGCCAATCCTCGGCACAAACCGTTGTTCGTGGGCACGGTGGCGATAGCCGTGTTGGTCGCGGTGTCGATCACCGACACACCGGTGTCATCCCGGGTGGCGTAGATGCGGCTGCCGTTGGGAGTGACGGCCATGTATTGCGCACCGGCGACCGGAATCCTGGCGCTGACGGTGTTGGTCGCGGCGTCGATCACTACGATCACACTCGTACTCTGGCCGGCAACATACACGTTCCTCCCGTTGGGGGAGACGACGAGCGTTGCGCAGCGAAACGCCTCCTCGACCGTGGCGGTGACCGTGTTGGTCGCCGTGTCGATCACGGACACGGAATTGTAGTCAGGGTTGGTGGCGTAGGCGCGGGTGCCGTCCGGGCTGACCGCGACGTCCGATGGACTAGAAAAACCAAAAGCAGCAGTCCGGATGGTCGCAGTAGTGGCGCCCGTCGCGGTGTCGATCACCGACACCGCGCGGTCACCGACGTTGGCAATGTAGGCCAAACCCCTGGCGCCCGTTGCCGCTATTGGAAATGCCATGGACTTCTTCGCCTTCCTCTGCGCGTCGATGCAGCCCAGCACGCCGTCACGTATCCGGATCTGCGTATATAGCTACACCAAGGGAACCCACGACCGGCCATCGCAGACCACACGAAATCTGAGACAGCTGGGCCAAAGCATACGTTGACGGATAGAAATGATCCATTGCTTCCTCATGGCGGAAAACCGGCAACGATGGAACCGCGCTCCGGTGCCGTCGCGACCCCCTGGGCGCCGACGCGGATCTGCGGGTCGCCGTCCTGGCCAGTCCCCTGCCATTCGACGACGAGACGTTCGACAACGTCGTCGCATCCCTGGTGCTGCACTACCTGGAAGACTGGGGACCGACACTGGCCGAGCTGCGGTGCGTGCTGAGACCCGGCGGCCGGCTCCTCGTCTCGGTCCACCACCCTTTCGGCATCGCTCTCCACCAGCACATGGCCGGGGAGAAGCCCAAGTACTTCGAGACCCGCAGCCGGATCGACGAATGGACCATGGGCGGGCAGACCGCCCAAATGAGGTTCTGGGACCGGCCGCTGCACGCGATGACCGACGCCTTCACCGCGGCGGGCTTTCGCATCAGCGCCATCAGTGAACCACCGTTCACGCCGGAAGCCCGCGACGTGTTCCCCGAGGAGTTCCGCGAGATCACCGGCACGAGGTTCCTGTACTTCTTGTTCTTCGTTCTCGAAGCCGGCTGACGATGCCTCGTAACGATCAATCGTTCGTGACTTAGCGCTTCAGTGGGCGATTCCCGCCCACTGAAGCGCTAAGTCACACTGAGCGTGGCCTCGGAACTTCGGGCCTAATCCAACGCGCCGATGCCGCCCTCCCATTTCAAGCTTCTGATATCTCTCAGTATCAGAAGCCAGCCGCAGGCTCAGCTTCTGATATCGCGGCCCTGGGCTACGCTTCGCCCAGCGAAACCACTTCTGATATTGCGAGGGTCATGCGGGGCGGCAGTACCAAGCGGTACCCGAGGCGTTCGCCACCGTTCACGCCGCCTACACAGCGGCGCTGAAGCGGGCCCCGCTGGACGGCGACACCCGCCGCGCCTACGGCTCCCGGGTCCGAACCTTCCTCGCCTGGCTCAACACCAGTGGCCTGGACGGCGACCCGCTCACCGACGCCCACGACCGCGACTTCGCCATCCGCGACTACAAGACCCACATGAAGACCGTGTTGCACCGCGCGTCGAACACCGTCAACGCCCACCTCACCGCGCTGGACCACTTCTTCGCCCAGCTCGGTCTCGGCCCCGCCGTGGTCCGCCGCGACGACGCGCCCAAGCTCGCGCCCCGCGCCCTGGACGCCCGCCAGCAGAAGCGCTACCTGCGCGCCGTCGAACGCCGCCCCCTCGCCCGCGACCGCGCCTCCTGGCCCGGCGCCGACACCCCGGCGCTGTTCCTCAACCGCCGCGGCGGGCGTCTGTCGACCCGGGCGGTCGACCAGCTCATGGACGAACTCGCCGCCGACGCGGGCGCCCTTGCCCTGTCCGCCCACATCCTGCGGCACACTTTGGCGACCAACCTGCTGCGCGCGGGCGTCGACGTCGTCGTCGCCGAACTCCTCGGCCATGCCCGACTCGACACCACGCGCCGGTACACCCTACCCACCCACGCCGACGCGGAGCTGGAGCGGAGCTGGAGGGGCTGGGGCTGACCGGTCAGTGCGGGGGCGGGCCGAATCCTGCGTTTTCGTGGCTGTCGTATCGCTCGAGCAGGGCCTCGGCGCCGTTTTCGAGGATCCGGGCCGCGTTCGCCGCGCGGGGAAGCATGGTCTTTTCGTAGGTGCCGACGGCTTCGCCGATCGTGGTGGAGCCGGCCAGGGCGAGGGCGAGTTCGCAGCCGTCGAGCATGGCCAGGTTGGCGCCGACGCCGAGCGGGGGCATGAGGTGGGCGGCGTCGCCGAGCAGGGTCACGGTCGGTGTGTGTTCCCAGGTGTGCGGGACGGGCAGGGCGAACAACGGACGATCGACGTACGGCCCGTCGTTGTCGGTGATCATCTGGAGCATGGGGGGTGACCAGCCGGAGAAGGCGTCGAGCAGCCGGGCGCGGATCCCTGCGGTGTCGCCGGCGTGCAGCCCGCCGGCGGTGATCCAGTCGGCGGGCAGGCGCTGGATGATGTAGACGCGGATGTGGTCGCCGCTGTTGCGCTGGGCGAACAGGGCGCGGTCGCCGTCGGCCGCGGCGGCGCTACCCTGGCCGACGAGCGTGGCGAGGCCGGGGTGTGCGTTCTCGACGTCCTGGAACCAGGCCTCCAGGAAGCCGACCCCGGTGTACCGCGGTGCGGCCGGCGACACCGCCGGGCGGACCCGGGAGAACGCGCCGTCGGCGCCGATGACCAGGTCTGTCTCGATGGTCGTGCCGTCGGGGAAGTGCATCCGTCGCGGGCCGTCGGCCGGGCCGCTGACCTTCTCGACGGCGTGGTCCCACCGTACGGTTCCCGGCTCCAGCGAGTTGAGCAGCAGATCGCGCAGCAGGCCCCGGTCGATCTCGGGTTTGAAGAGTTCGTCTTCGGCCGGGATGTGGTGGCTCAGGATCCGCCCGGCCGGATCCAGGCGGCGCATCTCCTGTCCCTCCGGGCGTGCCAGCCTGAAGAACTCGTCGATCAGGCCGGCCTCGCGCAGGGCGAGCTGCCCGTCGTGGGCGTGCAGGTCGAGGGTGCCGCCCTGGTTTCGCGCCTCCGGGTGCGGGTCGCGGTCGTAGACGGTTACGGGGATGCCGTGTTTTTGCAGGATGCGGGCGCAGGTGAGGCCGCCGGGTCCTGCTCCGATGATGCTGATTCTCGCGGTGGCGGGTGCTGGTGGGTTCATGGCTGTCCTGTCGTTCATGACTGTGTGCGAGCCGTGGCGGGATTGCGGGCGCGTCCCCTGTGGCGCGGGGGCGGCGGGCTGTGTCGGCCCGCCGATCCCTGTGAGGTCGTCGCGGCGGGGTGTTCGGGGCATCCGGTCGCGTGTCGCGGCTGTTCGTGCCCGTCGTCCCTGGGATCCCGGGATCCGGGGGGGATCCCGTCACCCCAGAAAAGCAGAACGAGTAAAAAAGTGCAACAAGTCAACTAATTGTCGGCGACCACTTTTGGGGTAGGGTGTGCGCATGGACAAGCCACCTGCCGTCGGCCGCCGCGAACGCAAGAAGGCGGCCACCCGTCAGGCGATCGCCGACGCCGCCCTGCAGCTGTTCCTGGAGCGGGGCTATGACCGGGTGAGCATCAGAGACATCGCCGAGGCGGCCGATGTGTCGACCACAACGCTGTTCAAGCACTTCCCGGGCAAGGAGGCACTGGTCTTCGACCGGGACGAAGACCGGGAGGCGGAGTTGATCGCCGCGGTACGTCGGCGCCCCGCCGGTCAGGGCATCGTCGACGCGCTCCGCGAGCACGTCCTCACGTCCTGGATCCCGGTCGCGACCCACCCGCTCCGGGCCGAGTTCACCGGTCTCGTGGACTCCACGCCGGCGCTGCGGGAGTACGGCGAACGTATGTGGACCCGGCACACCGCCGCCCTCAGCGCGGCCATCGCCGATGACGCCGGGGTGAGCCACGACGACATCGCCTGCCGGGCGCTCGCCCGGTTCGTGCTGGAGATACCGGCGCTCGCCCAAGGCCGGCAGGATCCTCGAACGGCCGTCGAGGAGGTCTTCGACCTCCTCGCGCACGGCTGGCGCCCGCTCGGCTGACGTCTTGCGGGGGCCGTGGACTTAGACGTCACGCACCGGTTCATGGACGTCGGTGTCCAGGTGACGCGGGGAGAGGGGCGGCGGGGGTGGGGCGGGACATCATGGGGCCACGTGATGTGAGGAGACCCCGGATGCCCTACAACTTTGACCCTGAGCTCGCTCCGTTCGCCGTCGATCTGCTGCCCGAGCACGATCTGCGCGACACGGTGACCTCCAGAGAGGTGCTCAAGGAGTTCTTCAGCTCGATGCCGAACGGTTTCCCCGACACCGTGGTGGTGGAGGACCGGGAGATCCCGGGCCCCGCGGGGCCGGTGCGGGTGCGGGTTTACGCTCCGCGTGAGCGGGCCGGGGAGGCGGCGCCGGCCATGGTCTTCATCCACGGCGGCGGGTTCATCGTGGGGCAGGTGGAGATGGGCGACGCGCTGTTGTCGTCCCTGGCCGAGAACATGGGTGTGGTCTCGGTGTCGGTGGATTACCGGCTCGCGCCGGAGAATCCGTACCCGGCGGGGGTCGAGGACTGTTACGCCGCGCTGGTGTGGACCGCCGAGCACGCCGACGAGCTGGGGATCGATCCCTCGCGGATCGCGGTGGGCGGTGAGAGCGCGGGGGGTGGCCTGTCGGCCGCGGTCGCGCTGCTGGCCAGGGACCGCGGCGGTCCCGCGCTGTGCCTGCAGTACCTCGGCATTCCCGAGCTTGACGACCGCCTGGAGACCACTTCGATGCGGCGGTTCGTCGACACTCCCGGCTGGAGCCGCGACAAGGCTGAGATCAGCTGGGACTTCTACCTCGGTGAGGCGCACCGGCCCGGTGACGCCGATGTTCCGATCTACGCCGCGCCGTCCAGGGCTGAGGACCTGTCGGGGCTTCCGCCCGCGTACGTGGTGGTCTGCGAGTTCGATCCGCTGCGCGACGAGGGGCTGGCGTACGCCTCCAAGCTCGTTCAGGCCGGTGTCCCGGTCGGCCTGCAGATGTATCCGGGGACTTTCCACGGTTGCTCCTGGGTTCCCGACGCCCAGGTTTCCCGGCGAATGCAGGACGATCTCGTGTACGCCCTGCGCCGCGCCTTTCACCCGGCGCCTGCCGGCTCTCAGGTGAGTGCCTGAACGAGTCGGGCGCCCGGCGGGTCCGGGCGTGACGGCCGGGGCGGTATGCCCGTACCACCCCGGCCGGTCGAGGTAGACCGCCGTCGTCGGCGATCAGGTGGCGCGTGACCGCTTAGCCTGCGGTCAGTCCGTGGCGAGAAAGTCGCGGATCTTCGCGGCGACGCGGGGGTAGTCGGGGCCGAACCAGATCATGTGGCTGTCGGCGCGGCTGTCGACCAGTTCGGCGTTCGGCATCGCCGCCACCAGGGACTCGGCGTGGGCGAAGGGCACCGACCGGTCGTGGCGGGTGGCGATGACCAGCGCGGGCTGCCCGGCCTCCGCGGCGCAGTCCGGTACGGGGAGCATGTCGGCGACGAAGCCGTGGCCCGAACGCATCGCGGTGAACAGCCCGGTCAGCGTCGCCCGCTCGGCGGCTGACAGGCCCGCCATGAGCCGGTGGACCGGCAGGACCGACAGCTGACGCAGCAGCACGCGCAGCCCCAGCGACGGTGCAGTCCGGAGCAGGGACCGCATGATCACCCAGGTGCCGGCCTCCAGGCGGGCGTTGAACACCACCCGGCCGCCCAGCCGGGTCAGCCGGTCGGGCCAGGGCAGGAACCCGACCGCGCTTTGCAGGATGATGCGCTCGACCAGGTCCGGGTGGCGGGCGGCCAGGGTCAGTGCGGTGCGCCCGCCGGCCGAGATGCCCACGACCGCGGCGAGGCGCCGGACGCCCAGGCTCCGGCACAGCTGGGCGGTGGCGTCGGCGAAGCCGGCCGGCGTGGTTCCGGTGGTCGGCGGTGTATGTCCGTAGCCGGGGCGTGAGGGCGCCAGCACCGTGAAACCGGCGTCGGTGAAGACCTCCTCACCCAGTGCCAGTCCCGCCCGCATGTGACCGCCGTGGAAGACCGCGACCGTCCTGGGGCCGTCGCCCTCCAGCCGGTACTCCACCGGGCCGGCGGGCAGGCGTGCGACGGTGGTGGCGCGCTCGGGGAAAGCCGCCCGGAAAGCGGGCACCGTGACACCTCCGTTCGGGAGAGGGAGATCACGCCTCCGGCCGAAGGGCCGGTCGGCGGCGAACGGACAGCAGCTGCTTGATCGGCAGGTGGAACGTCTGGTTCGGCGCCCTGGGCATCGGCCCCGCGGGCAGGTCGAATTCCTGCAATATAGCCAAAGTGTCGGCACCGGCGGCGCGTCACGTGAGCGCCGGCGCTCCGGCCGTCGACGCGTACCTCACCCGGGCGACCGTCGCGCGGACGTCATCCACGCCGGACCGTGGCGGCCGCACCTCTCAACGGGTTCAACGGGTCCTGGTCAAGTCCGTCTGACCAGCGATTTCGCGGGAATGAACCAGGAGGCGCGGCCGGTGGGGCCGCCTGCCGCCGCCGCTCCGGGTACGGGGCCCGGATTTCGTCACCGCGGGGATCAAGGAGATCCATCATGCGTGGAGCAGTTCTGTACGCCCCGGGGGAGATCCGCGTCGAGGATCGCCCGGACCCGGTGATCGCCGAGCCGACCGATGCGATCATCCGCCTGTCGGCCACCTGCGTGTGCGGCTCGGACCTGTGGCCCTACCGGGGGGTGGAGAAAGTCGACGGGCCCGCCCCCATGGGGCACGAGTACGTCGGCGTCGTCGAGGAGATCGGTGACCGGGTCACCACCGTCAGGCCGGGACAGTTCGTGGTCGGCTCGTTCTTCGCCTCCGACAACACCTGCGAGATCTGCCGGGCGGGCTACCAGAGCTCGTGCGTCCGCCGCGAGCCGATGGGGGCGATCGGAACCCAGGCCCAGCTGGCGCGCGTTCCGCTCGCCGACGGCACCCTGGTCGCCACCCCCGAGCCGCCTCCGGCCGATCTGGTCCCGAGCCTGCTGGCCGCCTCCGACGTGCTGGCCACCGGCTGGTTCGGCGCCGTCGCCGCCGAAGCGGGCCCGGGCAAGACCGTGGCCGTCGTCGGGGACGGCGCGGTCGGCCTGCTCGCCGTACTGGCCGCCGGACAACTCGGCGCCGAGCGGATCATCGCGATGAGCCGCCATGCGCCCCGGCAGGAACTCGCCCGTCACTTCGGCGCCACCGACATCGTCACCGAACGCGGCGAGGAGGGCGTGGCGCAGGTCAAGGACATGACCGGCGGGCTCGGTGCTCACAGCGTCATCGAGGCGGTCGGCACCCAGGAGTCGATGATGCAGGCCATCCGCTCCACCCGGCCCGGCGGCCACGTCGGCTATGTCGGGGTCGCCCACGGCGTCGAACTGCCCGGCCAGGAGCTGTTCTTCTCCCACGTGCACCTGCACGGCGGCCCGGCCCCGGTGCGCCGCTTCCTGCCGGAGCTGATCGGGTTGATCTGCGACCGCGTCATCGACCCGGGTAGGGTCTTCGACCTCACTCTTCCCCTGGAGCGGGCGGCCGAGGGTTACGAGGCCATGGACGAGCGCCGTGCCGTCAAGGTGCTGCTACGCCCCTGACCTCCCCGAGGCGCGCATCCCCGGGGGTGCGGAATTCGCCGCCGGGAACGCGGTGAAGGCGGGGTCGAGGCCGGCGGCGGGACGAGGCACCCACGCCCGGCGTGGTCGTCGGCCGGGCGGCTGACAGCGCGCTGAGTGCGGTTTGTGAGCGGCGGGCTGGAGGGTGAGGTCGTCCGACTCACCCATCACCCGGAGGAACGGGTCAATGTCCCAACGTGTTTTCTCACCCGATCGCGCGGTACGGCCGCGCCGGCCGCGCACGGTCACGGCTTCGGCGCCGGCGGCGGGCCCGGCCGTGACTCCGGCCATGAGCCTGACCGTGACTCTGGCCGTGAGTCTGGCCATGAGTCTGTCCATGGCCGCGGCGTTCCCGGCCGCCGCCGCGGCCACGCCGTCCGCGGCCTGGAGCGGCACCGGGGTGCAGCGCGCCCAGCTGCAGCAGCTGGCGCGGAAGCTGGTGGACGCCGGGGCGCCCGGCGTGATCGTGCGGGTCGACGACGGCCGCGGCCGGCCGGTCGAGATCGCCGAACAGGCCACCTGGACCAGACGGGATCACCTGCTCAAGGCGGGGGACGAGTTCCGGGTGGGGTCCAGCACCAAGACCATGATGGCCACGCTCCTGCTGCAACTGGTCGCCGAGGGCAGGCTCGCCCTGACCGACCCGGTGGAGAAGTGGCTGCCGGGCAAGGTGCCCAACGGCGAGGCGATCACGCTGCGCATGCTGCTGAACCACACCAGCGGCCTGTTCGACTACACCGAGGACGCCGCGCTCCTGCCGTCGTTCCTCGGCACGGATCGGCGGCGGTGGAGTTCGGCGAAGCTGCTCGACGTGGGGGTGAGGCACGACCCGCTGTTCGCGCCGGGGACGAAGTGGTCGTACAGCAACACCAACTACGCCGCGATCGGCGCCGTCCTGGAGCGGGTCACCGGTGCGGGCCTGGCAGACCTGGTCCGGGACCGGATCGCCCGGCCGCTCGGTCTCCACCACACCTACTACGCCACGGACGGCACCTGGCTCGGCCCCTACGCCCGCGGCTACGAACCGGACGCCGCCCACATGCCGCCGGCCGTACCGGCCGAGTTCAGGAACTTCGCCGGGACGCGCCGCCACGGACACGTGGACGTCTCCGGCAACGACCCCGGGTGGGGCGGGGCGGCCGGGGCGGTGGTGTCCACCACACGGGACTGGTCCCGGTTCCACACCGCGCTGATGTCCGGCGAGCTGCTGCCCGCAGCCCAGCTGGAGCAGATGCGCACCACCGTGCCGGTGGACCCGCGCCGGCCGGACGGGCCCGGCTACGGGCTGGGCATCCAGACCGGCGCCCATCCGTGCGGCACGTTCTGGGGGCACGACGGCGGCATCCCCGGCTACCTCACCGTCAGCGTCACCGACCGCACCGGTGGCCGCACGGCGACCGTCCTCGTCTCGACGGAGTCCTGGATCGAGTTCGAGGCCGACCCGAAGATCGCCGAGGCCGCCCAGGCGCTCCAGACCGCCGCGATCTGCACGATGTTCGGCAAGCCCGTGCCGGCCGCGGCTCCCGCTAGCCGACCGGCACGCTGACGGGCGCTGCGACGGGCGCTGCGACCGGGGCGGTGACCGGGGCGGTGACCGGGGCGGTGACCGGGGCGGTGACCGGGGCGGTGACCGGGGCGGTGACCGGGGCGGTGACCGGGGCGGTGACCGGGGCGGAC